>CAZULB010000067.1:0-17995 GCA_964621155.1 uncultured bacterium
CGCCTTTGGCGCGCAGCGCGACAATCACGGCCGCGATCTGCACATCGCCCAATTCGCCCGAGACGATGGCGTCCATCAACGCCGAGGCTTCCGCGCGTGTCAGATCGCGCTGCCGGAGCAGATTCTCGAGCGTGGAGGAAATCATGCGCGCACTCTGGCCATGCTGACGAAGTTGGAGAGCAGGCGCGGACCTTCCGGCGTCAGGATCGATTCCGGATGGAATTGTACCCCCTCGACGGGCCGCCCCTTCAGACGCACACCCATGACCTCTCCCTCGGAGGTGTACGCGGAAATCTCGAGGAGGTCTGTGAGACCGCGCTCCTCCGCGATAAGGGAGTGGTAGCGAGTGGCGCTGAAGGGGTTGGACAGCCCGTCGTAAATCGTGCGTCCGTCGTGATAGACGCTGGAAACTTTGCCGTGCATGACGCGGCCGGCACGCACGACGAGTCCACCAAAGACCTCGACGATGCACTGGTGTCCCAGGCAAATGCCCAGGATGGGAAGCTTGTCGGCGAAGTGAGCAATCACAGCCTTGGAAATGCCGGCGTCGTCCGGTCGGCCGGGGCCGGGCGAGATGATGATCGTCTCCGGATCGAATTCACGCACGCCCGCAACGTCGATGGCGTCGTTGCGCACGACGTGCACGTCTTCACCCAGAGCACCCATCGCCTGCGCGATGTTGAAGGTAAACGAATCGTAGTTGTCGATGAGCAGGTGCATCAGAACCCCTCTTCCGCGACGCCGACCGCGTGCACCAGCGCACGCGCCTTGCTGAGCGTCTCTTCATATTCGCAATTCGGACTGGAGTCGGCGACGATGCCGGCCCCGGCCTGCACGTAGAAACGATCGCCCACCATCACGATGGTGCGGATGGTGATGCACATATCCATGTCGCCCTGATGGCCGAAGTAGCCCAGTGCGCCCGCGTACGGGCCGCGCACCTCGCCTTCCAGATCCGCGACGATCTGCATGGCGCGAATTTTGGGCGCACCCGTCACCGTTCCGGCCGGGAAACACGCGCGCAGGAGGTCGAATCCATCCAGGCCGGGCTTGAGCGTGCCCGCCACCGTGGAGACGATGTGCATCACGTGCGAGTAGCGCTCGATGTGCATGAGTGACTCGGTGCTGATCGACCCGATCTCGCATACACGACCGAGATCGTTGCGGCCTAGGTCGACCAGCATGATGTGTTCGGCACGCTCCTTTTCGCTGCCGATGAGCTCGGTCTCCATCTCCTGGTCCTCCATGGGACTGCGTCCGCGCGGCCGCGTGCCGGCGATGGGGGAGAGCGTGGCCTTGCGCCGGTGCAGTTTTACCAGCACTTCGGGCGATGAACCGATGAGCTGGAAGCCGTCGGCGTCGAAGAAGAACATGTAGGGAGACGGATTCGAGATGCGCAGGGCGCGGTAGATCTGGAACGGGTGCGCGCTGGTCTGCGCGCTCAGGCGCTGCGAGATGACAATCTGAAAGGCGTCGCCCGCCAGCACGTGTTCTCTGGCAGCTTCCACACGCGCGATGAATTCCTGCTTCGATATGTTGGATTCGGGCGTGCGCAGCGGCAGTGACTGATGGTGGCCGTTGTGCTGGACGAGCGGCGCGCTCAGTGCCGCGAGAATGGAGTTGATCGTGGCGCTGGCTGCGTCGTACGCAGCGTCGGCGTCACCGGCTTCAGGCAAAGTGACGATCTCCAACTCACTGCGCACGTGATCGAAGATCACGAGCGTGCGTGGGATCATGAAATAGAAGTCGGGGAGCCCGAGGCCGTTCTCGGACGGGCGCGGAAGGCGCTCGAAATGGCGGGCGACCTCGTAGGAGAGATACCCGACGGCGCCCGCGAACGGGCCGGGAATGTCGTCGCAATCGGCGATGCGTGTGCGCGCAATTTCATCGCGCACGAACGCCAGCGGATCGCGGCCGTTCAGCGCGGTCTTCGAAGTGTGGTCACCACGCGTGATAGTGAGCTCGTCATGATCGAGCCGAAGGGTGGACGAGGGGGACATGCCGATAAATGAATACCGGCCGACCTGGATGCCGCGTTCCACACTCTCCAGGAGAAAGCGTGCCCGCTGACCATCGGGCATCTCCTGCAGTTTGAGGAACGCGGAAACGGGAGTTTCCAGATCGGCCGGAATCCGTTTCCGCAGCGGGACGATCCGATCGCGCGCGATCGCCGCCTTGAACTCTTCCCGCGTTGGTTTGAGCATCGCCCATCACCTTCCCAGCAAAACAAGAATTGCCGACAAAAACAAAAAACCCGCCATCGGTTGGATAGCGGGTAAACAAAATGGGTGTTTCCCTGAATTGGACTATACGAGTCCGCGCATGCGAGAACGCCCGCTACCTGATATTGCGGTTACACCACCACCAGCGGTAGGAAGGACGAGCGTTATTCGGGATATGCGTGCGCATGACTTGTCTGCAAATAACTGTAATCCATCGCGGGGTACGAGTCAAGAGGCGAAACTGAACATGCCACGACGCGGCACCCAGCGGCGTCCTCGGCAGGCGGACAAAAAAGGCCCCCGCGTCCATCACGGCGCGAGGGCCTCTTGTTTTCGCAGC
Organism: uncultured bacterium; assembly: GCA_964621155.1. Lineage (GTDB taxonomy): Bacteria > Krumholzibacteriota > Krumholzibacteriia > WVZY01 > JAKEHA01 > JAKEHA01. The sequence goes on from CAZULB010000067.1 coordinate 2,563, forward strand.
GAGAGAAAACTGCTATTCGCCGGCGGGTTCAGTCTGGCGGCCGCCCAGCTCGCGGTCCAGAAGAAGGATGGCGCCGGCCGCGTTGCCGGCCAGTTGCACCTGCTTGATCAGGTTCAACGCGCTCGACTCCTCTTCCACCTGTTCCTCCACGAACCATTCCAGGATGACACGCGTGGCGTGGTCGTTCTCCTTGATGGCCTGGTCCATGAGCGCGTTGATCTGCTTGGTGTTGTTCACTTCGGCGTTGTACGCCGCCTCGCACGCTGCCAGCGTCGATCTCCATGTCTTGGGCGGAGCCGCGACGGCGGTCAACGACACTTCGCCATCACGCTGCAGCAGGTAGTCGAACAGCTTGTTGGCGTGAACCAGCTCTTCGGAATGCTGGATGCGCATCCAGTGTGAAAAGCCGTTCAGGTTTTCATGCGCGAAGTGCGCGGCCATCTGCAGATACAAGAGCGCAGACTGAATCTCGAGATTGATCTGCTTGTTGATGGCGGCTTCCATTTTCTTGCTGATCATGTTGGGTACCCTCCTGGGGATACTTTACGGCAAAGTGCGCGCGGCGTCCAAAGCAACCTTGCGGCCCCGGGGACGCGGCGGTTGACGCGCGCCGCGCCGCGGCGCTACCTTGGCACACGATGAAACGCCTGCTGTGCGTCTTCGCGCACCCCGATGACGAGTGCCTCGGCCCCGGCGGAACCATCGCGCAATGCGCGATCGACGGCGGCGCCGTGTTTATCACCACTTTCACGGCCGGCGAAGCCGGCAGCATCGGGATATCCAAATCGATCCAGGGTGAAGAGCTCGCCGCGCGTCGCCGTCTGGAAATGAAGGACGCGTGCGACGCCCTCGGTGTGTCCGGCTTCCGCATCCTGGGAGCGCCGGACAAGGGTGTTCACGCCGTAGACCCGGCCTGGGCGGTGCGGGAAATCGTCGACGACATCCGCCGCCACCGTCCCCAGGTGGTCATGACCTTCCACCGCGGTGGTGTCTCCGGCCATTCCGATCATATCGCCGTGTTCCAGTACCTTCAGCGCGCCTTCGACGAAGTGACGGACGGCCCGGTGCGATTTTTCGGCTGGGGGATTCCGGAGGAGACGGCGCGGCTCTACGAACGCCCCAATCTGGTGCCGATTCCGGAGCGGGAAGTGGTCGCGCGTATCGACATTGGTGAAGAAGGGATGGACCGCAAAGTAGCGGCCATCCGCGCCCACGTCACCCAGATTGACTTCTTCCATTCGCTCGAGCAGAAGTTCGACTACCGCAAGACGGCCACTCCCGAGTGTTTTGCGCTGGAAGGATCGCGCTTGCCCGCGCCCGGCAAGATTCTGGGCGATCTTTGGGAAGGGCTCGATGTCTAGGCGTGTGCCGCTTCTGGCACTTGTGGTCGCCTTTCTGCCCGGGCTCGCGGTTGCGCACGAGTTGGGAGGCGCTCCCAGCGGATGGCAGGACTGGTTGGGGCGCCTGCATCCGGGGCTGATTCACTTTCCCATTGCCCTCGTCGTCGCCGCTCTTGCTTCCGAGGTGTGCGGTATCGCCACCCGCGAAGGGCGCTATGCCGATACCGCCCGCTTTCTGGTTAACATCGCGGCCTGGGTGTCCATTCCGGTTGCCGCCACCGGCTTTTTGCGCGCCGCAAACATGACGATGGACGCTGCCGAACAGCACGTCTTTGCCATTCACCGCATTTTTGGCATTGCCACCCCGGTGCTCGCGTTCTTGTGCGCCGGCCTGGCTGCGGGCGTTCGTCGCAGCGGTCAAATCTGGGAACTAATGCTCTACCGTGTGGTACTTGTAATGACGGCGGTTTCTGCAGTCGTTGCCGGTTTCTACGGTGGAGAGATTGTGTTCGGCGCGGGGTTCTTTCCTCTCTGGTAGACGGTTGACGCCCGGCGTAACGGGCGCTATTGTACGGCTCTCCAACGTCGCGGCAGTGCGAAGGGTGGTTGTCGCAGGGCCGCGCTTCCAAACTGAACCAATTCCACCCGCCAGGAAGAAACCAGGACACCGCTCACAAGCTCTGGGAGTTACATGGACAAGAACCGCTTCGGTGCCGTCGCCGAGAAGATTGACGGTTACCGGGATGAAGTAATCCGTCTGCAGACCGAATTGTGCCGTCGCCAGGCGCTCGACCCGACCAGCGGCGGCAAGGGTGAAGAAGAAAAAGCCGCATTTCTCCAGTCATACCTGGAGAAAATGGGCCTCAAAGTGAACCGCTACGACGCGCCGGACGCGCGCGTTCCCAGCGGCAAACGTCCCAACCTGATCACATATCTCGGCGGGGAAACTGAATCCCCACGCCTCTGGATCATTTCGCACACCGACGTCGTTCCGCCCGGCGATCTCGGGCTCTGGAGCGGCGATCCGTGGAAGGTGCGCGTCGACGGCGACAGGTTGATCGGCCGCGGCGTGGAAGACAACCAGGGTGGCCTGACGGCGTCGGTGATGACCGCCAAAGCGTTCATCGATGCGGGCGTGAAGCCGAAGATTCCCATCGCATTCGGCTTTGTGGCCGACGAAGAGACGGGGAGCGTCTACGGGCTGCAGTACCTGATCAAGGAGCACAAGTCGCTGTTCAAAAAAGGCGATCTCATCATCATTCCCGACTCCGGCAATCCGACCGGCACCGAGATCGAGGTGGCCGAGAAGGGCATTCTGTGGATCAAGTTCCGCACCATCGGCAAGCAGACCCACGGTTCCATGCCGGCCACCGGCATCAACGCGCACAAGGCGTCGGCGTACTTCATTACGCGGATGGAGTCGCTCTACAAGACGTATCGCAAGACCGACAAGCTCTTCCATCCTTCGAATTCGACTTTCGAGCCGACCAAGAAGGAGTCCAACGTGCCCAACATCAACACCATCCCGGGCGACGACGTGATCTATTTCGATTGCCGCGTGCTTCCCATGTACAAGATTTCCGCAGTGATGAAGACCATCAAGGCCATCGCGCGCGAAACCGAGAAAAAATACAAGGTGAAGATGGAGATCACGATGGCGCAGAAGGAAGAGGCGGCGCCGCCAACGGATCCAAAGAGCCCGGTGGCACTGGCCATCACCACTGCGGTCAAGGACCTGCGCAAGAAGACCCCGAAGACCATCGGCATCGGCGGTGGCACGGTGGCGAAGTATCTGCGCGAAGCCGGCTTCCCATGCGTTGTGTGGTGCACGATGGATGAACAGGCGCACAAACCCGACGAATACGTGCGTATTTCGCACATTTTGTCGGACGCAAAAGTTTTTGCGCACATTGCACTGCAAGATCGCTGAAGCGTTTGTTTTGAGTTCTGATAGTTGTTAAGTTGGCATTTGACCCGGGAGGGAGTCCGGGTTGTTTGCAATCCACATCAAAGGAGACAGGCAGCATGCAGGGTATTGCATTTGGTCCCACCATTCGTTTACTGCGACAGGCAAAAGGCATTTCGCTGCGTGAGCTGGCGCGCCAACTGGGCGTGTCCCCCGCGTTCCTGAGCCAGATCGAGGCCGGGCGCCAGCACAAGATTCCGCGCGCGCGTATCGTGCAGGTGGCGGAGATGCTGGGTGTTGAGGAAGGCTATCTGCTCAGCACCGCGCGGCAGATGCACCCGGAACTGTTGAAGTTCATGAGCGAAACTCCCGAGGCGGCCGAGTTCATGATTGCCGCCATGCGCGGCGGGCTCGCAGCCGAGGACTTCACGCAGCTGCGCGAGATTGTCGCCGACAAGAAGCGCCGCGTAAGCATCTTGAAATCGTCGCCGGCGCCGAAAAAGAAGGCCGGCACCAGCGAAGGACTCGAGGCGTTCCTGGAGGTCTCGATGTGCCAGACCGGCATGCAGGTGCAGAACAAGGAGCGTCTGCTGCAGCGGATCGCGAAGGATGTGTCGAACAAAGTGCGCGAGGTTTCCGCGGACGACGTGCTCCGTCATCTCGAACGCCGTGAAGAGCAGGCGCCCACCAGCATCGGCGGCGGCGTGGGTATTCCGCACGCGTTCATGCCGGGCGTCGAGAAGCCCCTGGTGGCGGCGTACACGCTGCAGCGTCCGATTCCGTTCGGGCCCACCGACGCGGACAAGGTGCGCACCGTGTTCTTCCTCCTGGGACGGCAGGGGCAGACGGATCATCATCTGCCCATTCTGGCGCGTATCGCGCGCCTGTGCGCCACCCCCGAGTTCCTGCAGACGCTCGGCAAGGCCAAGAACGGTCGCGAACTGCACAGGACCATCGTGTCCTGGGACAACCGCATCGGTTCGTAGTTCCACACCATCTCCACTCGGAGTTGCGAAAACGGCCCGCCTCCTGCGGGCCGTTTTTTCGTTGCGCCGGTGGGTGCGTAAACCCCCGCCTTTACCGATTGCGACGCCTGGATAAGCGCTGTTATCCTAGATGGGTTCTTGTCCCGGACGGGACACGAGAAAAACGGCCGGAGCCATACCCCGGCCGTCCGCATTTCCATCAGAGGGCCCTGTCTTGCCGCATTACCCGTCTTTCCCCCTTGAGGTCGGCGCATGAGCCTGGTGCAACGCATTCGTGGCGCCGTGCATCGCCGGCGGGAACGTTTTCGTTACGAAGTCATGCCCCGGAAGCTGCCCCTTGCCGACCTCTACGCGGAGATTGTTCCCGGGCTGGACGTGGATCTGCTCGCCCCCGGCGGCTTCGTGCAGCTGTGGTCGGCCCACATGCACAGCACTCCGCGTGCGCTGTGGACCGTGATGCCCGCGGCCGACGCGCAACGCATTGAGCACACGCGCCGAGGCGAGCACGCGCTGCTTGCGCGCACCATCCAGGTGACGCCCGCCATGGACTGGCACCGTGACCCGTTTCACGGCGTGTCGTGGCCCCGGGTGCACGTCGAGTCGTGTCCGTACACCGTGCCGGGTGGGGACATCGAGCTTGTGTGGCACCTCAACCAGATGGATTTCCTGACCGAGTACGCGGCGGTCTACCGCACCACCAACGACGAGCTGTTCGCGGCCCGAGCGATCGCGCTCATGGATTCATGGGCTCGGGCCAATCCTCATATGGTGGGCGCCAACTGGATCAGTCCCATGAAGAGCGGTATCCGGCTGGTCATGTGGAGCACCGCGCTGGCGGGACTCTCCGGCGCTCCCGCCCCGGAGGACGGGGTCGCGGAGCGTATCCTGCGCTCGGTTCAGCAGCAGGCGGCTTTTCTGGCCGGACATTTTTCCAACTGGGCCATCCCCAACAATCATCTGATCGCGGAAGCGGCGGCACTGGCCACCGTCGCGACCTACTGGCCGGTGTTCAGGCGTGCGCGCGCGTGGATGGCGCAGGCCGATGCCACCATGGCGGAAGAAGTGAAGCGCCAGGTCCTGAAAGACGGCTTCCAGTTCGAAAACTCGGTCAATTATCACATGGTCACGCTCGACTTTTTGCTGCTCTATCTGCACACGAAGGCGGTGCGAGGTGAGTCGCCCGACGCAATCGTGCTGGAGAAGACCATGGCAATGGCCGAAGCCGCCCTCGCGCTTGCCGCTCCCTCCGGGCGCATGCCGTTGATCGGTGACGACAGCTTCACGCACCTGATCGTGCTCGGCGGTACCATGGGCTCTCCCGGACCGGTAGGGAGCGGTTTGTCGTTCGAAGATTTCATGCGTCGGGAGCACGCGCGGCTTTTCTCGACCACGTCATGGGGGCGCGACCTGCTTGCGCTGCACCTTCCCGTCGCTCATACGCGACGTTTTGAAGATGCCGGCATCGATGCAATGCGTGCCGTGGACTCTCACCTGGTATTCACGCATGGGCCGCAACACCGCCGTCCCTACTCGCACGGCCATGTGCACGCAGACGCCGGCAGCTTCGAGCTCGAGCTGGACGGCACGCCGCTCATCGTCGATTCCGGAACCTATCTCTATGGAACCGACGAGCGCATACGCCGGCACATGCGCAGCGCCCGCGCACACAATACCGTGCTCATCGATGGTGTCGAGCCCATGAGGCCCACCGCGGCGTTTCAGTGGGAGTCGGTGGCCAGCGGGGAAGCGCTGGGGTTCGGCGTGGTCGGCGACGTGGCAGCCACGGGATGCCGGCGCCACGTCCCGGGGCTGCACGGCGCGGGAGTCGATCATACGCGCGCGTTGCTGCGCATCGGCTCTACCATCCTCATTGTGGATACGTTGAGCCCGCGCGCGGGTGTCGGGAAGGCGGTGCACACGGCGACGGTGTACTTCCACACAGCGGTTGCGTCCGGCGTCGCTGCCCTGGACGGAAGGCGTGTGCGTCTGACCGATGCGGCGCGTTTCGTGCGGGTATTCGAAGTGCTCGATGAGCCCAGGGCGGAGATCGTCCTGGTAGACCCCGCCGACCCGGCTTCCATGTATTCACCGGCCTACGCCGAGTCGGTCAAAGGCGCGACTATTCGCGTCAGCATTCCGGTCGAGGAGGCGGTGACGCTGGTGTGTGTGCTGCGCAGTCCCGAGGTCTCGGTGACGCGCACGCGTACGCGCGCCGGCCACTTTGGTTGTGCCATCGGCGAACTCCACAGGCGACGCATTGTCAGCGTGCGAACGGAGCCGTTTGACGTGGTCGTGGGTGGCCGCGCCATCGTGGGGGCAACCACGTCCGCATTGCCACGCCCGGCCGCGCGTCCCACCGATTCGCTCGCGTGGCTGGATGAGATCGAACCTGGCCTCACGTGAAAAAGCTGCTAGTGGTTGCATACTTCTTTCCTCCGTCGGGCGCGGTGGGCGTGTACCGCACGCTCAAGTTTGTGAAGTACCTTCCCGAGTTCGGATGGCAGCCCGTGGTGCTCACGGTTTCCAACGGCAAGACGCCCGTGTACGACGAATCGCTGATGAAGCTGATTCCGGCCGGCGTCGAGGTACACCGCGTCCCGTCGTGGGAAGCGCTCAACGAGGGGCTCGATGGCAGCACTCCACGCGCGCAGGGCAAGACGCTCGCTTCGCGCCTGCATACACGGCTCTACCTGGCGTGGCACTGGCTGGCGCTGCCCGACGTCAAACTGGGATGGGTGCCCAACGCCAGGCGTGCGGCCCGTCGCCTGCTGCGCGAGCAGGGCATCCATCACGTCTACATTTCCGGCTTTCCGTTTTCCTCGTTCCTGATCGGTCCGGGTTTGAAGCGCGACGGCGATGTGCGTGTGGCCATCGACTACCGGGATCCCTGGACCCAGAGCATCACGTATCCGTTGCGCACCGCGCTGCATCGCAAGATCGACCGTGCACTCGAACAACGCGTCGTGGACGCGAGCGACCTCGTGATTGCGAACACGCGTTATAACGAGCGGCAGATGGTGGCGGGTTTCGGGCGGGGGATGAAGCGCGAGAAGTTCGTGGCGATTCACAACGGATTCGACGCGGAGGACTTTTCGTCCATCCAGCATGGACGCAACGAGAAGTTCACCATTACCTATGCCGGCGCCTTCTACCACAGTGTCGGTTCGAGTCACTCCGGCCGCGCTGCCGGTGACGAGGCCATGAAGACGTACTCGCCGCTGGTTTTCTTCGAGGCATTGCAGGAATTCTTCGCGCGCCGGCCCGAAGCCAAGGCCAGGATGCGCGTGCGCTTCATGGGCGTGCTGGGACAGGGTTACGATCCTATCATCCGCGAACGCGGCCTCGAGGGCGTCATCGAGCGGTTGGGCTACATCGACTACGACGAGCACCTGCGTGTGTTGAAGCAGTCCGACGCGCTGTTGCTCGTGATGTCGCGCGGCGAAAAGAGCCGGGGCTGGATCCCGTCGAAATTTTTCCAGTATCTCGGCACCGGCAATCCGGTCCTGGCCCTGGCCCCGGAAGGGGAAGTGCGCGACATTCTGGCCGCCACACGCGGCGGAATTGGTGTCGAACCGGACGACGTGGCGGGTGCCTCGCGCGCGCTGGAAACGATGTATGAGGGCTGGGCTAATGGTACAGCGATTGCACATCCGGACGCTTCCGCGGTGGCCGCTTATGAGCGTCGCAATCTGACGGCAAAGCTCGCGCGCGCGCTCGATTCCATGTAAGCTGTGCGGCACGAAATCACCATCAAGAGGAACACATGAGAATCAGTATTTTTGGACTCGGTTACGTGGGTTGCGTGTCGGCCGCGTGCTTCGCGAAAAACGGCCACACCGTGGTCGGCGTGGACGTCGCGCCCGCCAAACGCGAAATTCTGATGGAAGGCCGCTCGCCGGTGATCGAGAAGGATCTGGACGAGATCATCGCGGCAGGCGTGAAGAACGGCCGCCTGACCGCGGTCGGCACGGCTGCAGAAGCGGTCGCCGGCACCGACGTTTCGCTCATCTGCGTCGGCACTCCCAGCAATCCCAATTCGAGCCTGAATCTCGAGTACGTGCAGCGCGTGTGCGAGGAAATCGGCGCGGCGCTGCGCAGCAAGCACGAGCGTCACATCGTGTGCGTGCGCAGCACCATGGTGCCGGGCAGCACCGAGCGCGTGGTGATCCCGGGGCTGCGTAAGGGGCTGGGCGGAGTCATTCCCGACCACGTAGAGGTTGCGGTCAATCCGGAGTTCCTGCGCGAAGGCACCGCGGTCTACGACTTCTTCAATCCGCCCAAGACGGTGGTGGGCTCGGATCGCGAATCCACCGCCGACACGATCGTGGATCTGTACAAGGGAATCGAAGCGCCCGTGTTCAAGACACCGATCAAGGTGGCGGAAACGGTGAAGTACGTCGACAATGTGTTCCACGCCGTCAAGATTTCCTTCGCCAACGAAATCGGCAGCATCTGCAAGACGGTCGGCGTCGACAGCCATGAAGTCATGAACATCTTCACGGCGGACAAGAAGCTCAATATATCGCCGGCATACCTGAAGCCCGGTTTTGCCTTCGGCGGGTCATGCCTGCCCAAGGACGTGCGGGCGCTCGTGTACCTGGGGAGGTCCAACGACCTGGACCTGCCCATGCTGTCTTCACTGCTGGCCAGTAACGACAACCAGATTGAGCGCGCGGCACAGATGATTTTCTCGCGCGGAAAGAAGAAGCTCGCGTTTCTGGGCATGAGCTTCAAGCCGGGGACGGACGATCTGCGCGAGAGCCCGCTGGTGCGCCTGATCGAGCAGTGCCTGGGCAAGGGCTATGACCTGCGCATCTTCGACCAGAGCGTTTCGCTGGCGCGCCTGACCGGCGCCAACAAGGCCTACATCGAGAAGGAAATCCCGCACATCTCGCGGTTGCTTTCCACCAATCTGGATGAGGTGATTGCGTTCGGCGAAGTGATCGTGGTCGGGCACCGTACGAAGGAATTCGCGGCGGCGCTGGAGAAGTCGGCGGGCACGAGGGAAATTCTCGATCTCGCGCGCGTGTTCGACACGCTCCCGAAAAATAGTTACGAAGGACTCAACTGGTAGCAGAGGGGCGCGGGCCCGCGCGGTCGCGTCAGCGACCGGTTCCCCGACGCAGGCTCAGCCAGCCATCGTTATAGCGGATGACAAGGAAGGTTCCGAACAGGAGCGCCACGTTGCGAACCAGCAGCAACCACGAGGTGGAGGCGCCACCTTCGCCAAAGCAGCCGCAATCGATCACCATGCCGCGCACTAGCACCGTGATAATCGCCGTGGTGAAAACGATGAGCAGGATGAAGATGGCTCCCGCCGCTTTGCGGGTGAGGATGCCAAGAACGAGAAAAATTGCGGCGACGAGTTCGCTCCACGAAACCGCGATGGCAAACAGGTTGGAGAGCGAAAAAGGAATCAGCTTGTACCCGCGCACGGCCATGGCAAAGGCGGCCGGGTGCAGCACCTTCTCAATGGCAGCATAGAAAAACAGGCCGCCCACGATGAACCGTGCCGCAAGATTCAACCAGCGACTGCGCAGAAAGCTCATTGCCGCGGGCCCTTCTCGACCGGATAGCCGGCCTTCGTCCATTCTTCCCAGCCCCCGGAAAATACGGAGACGTTCTGCCAGCCGATGATCTTGAGCTCGGTAGCCAGAAGATCGCTGAAATCACACGATGGACTACGGCAGTAACAGATGACATGCGCGTCGTTCGAGACTTCGCGATTCAGCACGTCCTGGAATTCCGGGATGCGGTCGTGCGGAATATTGATCGAGCCGGGGATGTGGCCCTCTTCGTATTCTTCGGTGGAGCGGGCATCCAGGATGACGGCGGTTTTGGCGTCGAACTGCCGCTTCATCTCGTCGAGCGAAATGGCTCCCTCGGCCGTCGGGATGAACGTCTTGGTGGTGTCCACGTCGCCGTGGTGCGCCGTGGAGACCACGGCACCCTTCTGGATCAGCGCTACCCCGTTGGGACGCACCGCATTAACGCCGATGCCCAGCACGGTTGCGACAATCATCAGGGCGACGCCGCCCGCAAGTTCACGAAAGAATGAAGTCATGGAATGGGGTCGTGTGTTTCGACATCCTACCCGAGCAATGCCGTACGATCCAGTCTCATCTAACACCAAAGATACCCGCCCCGTTCCCACCATTCTGAGCGCCGGAATCTTGAGGGGTGGGCAGTAAAACCATGTGCGGTATCGCCGGAATCGTCCACGCGGATCAAACCCAACCGGTATTGGAAGCTACGCTGCGTTCCATGTGCGACTCCATGCACCACCGGGGCCCCGACGACAGCGGCGTGCACGTGGCCGGCCCGGCGGGGATCGGCATGCGGCGTCTGTCGATCATCGACGTGGCCGGCGGCCATCAGCCCATCTTCAACGAAGACCGCTCATGTGTGATCGTTCAGAACGGCGAGATCTACAACCATCTCGACGTACGCCGCGAGCTCGAACGCCGCGGGCACAAGTACGTGACGCGCAGCGACACGGAAACCATTCTGCATGCGTACGAGGAGTACGGAACCAGGTGTGTTACGCACCTGCGCGGCATGTTTGCGATCGCGATCTGGGATGAGCGTCGCCGCCGGCTCTTCCTCGCCCGCGACCGCATGGGCAAGAAGCCCCTCTATTATAGTGTGCTCGGCACCGGCACCGGCACCCGCCTCGTGTTCGGGTCCGAGCTCAAGTCAATTCTTGCCCACCCCGACGTGCCGCGTCGTCTCGACGAGCAGGCGCTTGTCGACTACGTGGCGTGGGGCTACGTGCCCGATCCCCGCTCCATCTACGCCGGTATTTGCAAGCTTCCACCCGCGCACACGCTGGTGTTCGAAAATGGGAACGTCACCGTCGAGAGATACTGGGATGTTTCGTTCGCAACGCCCGAGCCGCGCGCGAATGAGGGCGCGTACGTTGATCGCGCGTTGGAGCTTCTCGACGAGGCGGTTCGCATCCGCCTCATGAGCGAGGTGCCGCTGGGTGCCTTCCTGAGCGGAGGAACCGATTCCTCGATAGTTGTCGGCCTCATGGCGCGCAACTCGACGTCGCCCGTGAAAACCTTTTCGATCGGCTTCGAGGAGAAAGAATACAACGAACTTGAATATGCGCGTGCCGTCGCGCAGCACTTCAAGACCGAGCATCACGAGGAGATCATTCGTCCCGACGCGGAGCATGATGTGCCGGCGCTGGTGCGGCAGTTCGACGAGCCGTTTGCGGACTCGTCGATGATCCCGACGTACTACGTGTCGCGTTCGGCGCGCAAGCACGTCACCGTTGCGCTGTCGGGGGACGGCGGCGACGAGCTGTTCGGCGGCTACATGCGTTACATCGACCCGGCCAACGTGCGTGTAGTCGAGAAGATTCCCGCCTCCATTCGCAATGCCTTGCTGGCGCCCATGGCGCACATGCTGCCCGAGGGTGCGCGCGGCATCGACCGGCTGCGCGACATGCTGGGCACGGCCGACGAGCAGTACGTGCGCCGCATGACGCGCGGATTCACCAATATCCACAACCTGGTATTCACCGACGACGTGACGAAACGGGTCAACACCAATCCCTCGCACGTGGCCGCGCCGTTCCTGGCCGCGCCCGGGGCGGGAGCCGATACGCTCTCCCGCCGGCAATATCTTGATATTCACACCTATCTGTCGGGCGACATCCTCACCAAGGTCGACCGCGCCAGCATGATGGTGTCGCTCGAATGCCGCGCGCCGCTACTGGATCATGTCGTCGCGGAATTCGCGGCCACCATTCCGGCCGAAATGCGCATCCACGGCATGACGACCAAGTACCTGCTCAAGAAGGTCGCCGAGCGGCTGATGCCGGCCGAAATGATCTATCGCCCCAAGATGGGGTTCAGCATTCCGGTCACGCACTGGCTGCGCGACGCCTGGATGGAAAAGGGCCACGACCTCATCGTGGGCGCGCGCACGCGCGAGCGCGGCATTTTCCGTGAAGCGTACCTGCGCCGCGTGATCGACGAGCATCAGACCGGCAAACGCGACAATTCTTCCATCATGTGGTCGCTGATGATGCTCGAGTTGTGGTTCCGCGAGTGTTTCGACTAGCCACCCACTGCCATTGACCGCGACGCAGCACGGCGCTACCATTCTTTCCAACACCGCCCCTTTTTCTATGCGCCGCTTCCATCCGTTTTTCATCCTGTGCTGTCTGGCGTTGCTTGCGTGCGACAACGACTCTCCGTTCGGCTCCGAGCCCACGTATCCGCAAACGCCGTCCCCTGTGACTGGGAGTGACAATCAGCCGCCATCCCTGACGCTGTCATGGGACGGTGAGGGTGGCGACCACTTCGATGTCTATCTCGGAACATCGCCCAGCCCGCCCCTCGTGGCCCATGACATTACCGTCCCGCGCTACCAGGCCGGGCCTCTCGCGGTGAACACATTGCACTACTGGCGCGTGGTAAACGTCGGCATCAACAGCCGCGTGAACGGGCCCACGTGGACCTTCCGAACCAGGCTGCCCACGTTGGTGGCGCCGGGCAACGGTGCAACCGTTCCCCCGGACTCCGTGCTTCTAACCTGGTCGCCCGACCCCGGAGACAGTCTCACGTTCTCGGTCTATTTCGGGACCGGGTCGAACCCGACGACACCGGTGGCGCAGAATATCGCGTCGAACTCATACCGGGTTTCCCTTGCAGCCGGGCAAACGTATTACTGGTTTGTACGCGCGATGAAAATGGACGTGCTGAAGGGCACAAGTGTGACCTGGAGCTTCCAGACCGAAGACAGTACCGGTCGTATGTTCAATGTGGCCGGCACCGGCCAATTCGGGTTCGGTGAAGTGAGCCAGCAGCGGCTCGACACGCAGCTTTACTGGCCACAGGACATTTCCTTCGACACGAGCGGGCGGCTGGTGGTGGTGGACTGGAACAACCATCGCGTTCTGGGGACGGATCCCAACGACGGCACGTTTTACTTGCTTGCCGGTTCTGTTGATGGAGTTCAGGGCGAGCCGTGCGCCTTCTATCCGGGATTGTGCGACGATGTCGGTGCTCCCGAATCGCCGCTCAATCATCCCACCAATATTCTGTTCATCGGGGACGGACGCGTGGTGCTCTCCGCGTGGCACAACTCGAGCGTGTTCATGGTGGATGTGGCGGGACAGACGATGAGCCGTATCGCGGGAACGGGCCGGCTGGGTTATGACGGGGAAGAGAAAGCTGCGAACGCTTCCGCCATCAACCTGCCCTCAGCGGCCGTTTACGACGCGCAGGGGCATCTGGTTTTCACCGATCAGGGCAACATGATCCTGCGCATGATCGATGACTCGGGCGTGATTCACCGTTTTGCCGGCGTTGCGCCCGTCTTCAACGGCATACGCTACGTGGGCCAGACGGGATTCTCCGGCGACGAAGGTCCGGCCATCGATGCCAAATTCAAATGGGATCCGACCACGACGTGCGGAAAACTGTGCGTCGACGCGGCGGGGAACATCTACGTGGCGGACACCGGCAATCACGCGATACGCAGGATTGATACGTCCGGCGTCATTCACCGCTTTGCGGGACTTTACCCGGCGAGCGCGGGGTTCAGCGGCGACGGCGGTCCTGCGACTTCGGCGCAGCTCACTCTGCCGCGCGACGTCGCGTGCGACGGCGCCGGGAATGTGCTTATCGCCGACACCGCCAACCAGGTGATTCGCATGGTGAATCCGCAGGGAATCATTTCCACGGTGGCAGGAGTGCCGGGTGTCAGCGGACCCAGCGACCAGAATGGCAAGCTCGCCACGGAAACCACGCTCAATCTTCCTTACGGAATCGCAATCGACATACACAGCAACCTGTGGATCGCCGATACCGACAACAGCCGCATCCGCGTGGTCTATCGCACTGAGATCAGGAACTAGCCCGAGCTGCGATCGATTACGTCCTGCATGGATTGTTTGCGGGCGGGGGATAGTTTGGCGCCGTGGTTGTGGGCCGAGATTCCGGCATGGTGGGAGATGTTGCAGACCGCTTCGATCTGCGTGCGGTAGGCACGGCACAGCGAGCAGAGCAGCAGGTGCACGCGCAGCCCGATGCGCTTGCCCAGCGGCAGCGAATGGTCGCGTCGTTCCGACAGTAATCGTGCAGATTCCAGGCAGTGCATTATCAGATCGCTCGCTAGTTACCCCGTCTCGAACCAGTTCACTTCCAGGCACCGGCGCAACTTGGCGCGGGCGCGGTGTAGCATGACCCACAGGTTGGACGGGGTCACCTCCAGAATCTTACAGATTTCTTCGCCCGAAAGCCCATCGAACTCCCGCATGGAGAAGGCCCGGCGGTGGGCCTCCGGGAGGCCGTCCAGGCAGCGGGTGAAAACGGCCCAGAACTCTTCGTTTTCCACCAGTTGCGACGGGGCCTCGCCCCAGCGGTCCGAGGCGCGGTCGACGTGATCCAGGTCGTCGTCCTCGGTGGCGGCGGGCATTTCGCTCGCCAGCACCTCGAGCTTGTTGCGACGGTAGTGGTCGATGATCTTGTGTTTGAGAATGCCGATCAGCCAGGTGCGCACCGTGGAGCCGCCGCGGAATTTCTCCGCACCTTTCAATGCGGAAAGAAACGTATCCTGCACCAGATCCCCCGCGAGGTCGGGGTTGCTCACGCGCAGGAGGGCGTAGCGGTACAGCGCATCGCCGTGCTCCTGCACCCAGCGCGATGAATCCGGCGCGCGATTCGGTTCGTTGGCGGTGGCCATAAGAAGGCCCATTCTAGGGCTGCGCGCGCAGATTTCAAGGGTGGACTCTCCCGGTTTTGCGGCCTATCATAGGGCTCCAATGCTGCAGCGTGCATATGACCTGATCTGCTTCGATGTCGACGGCACCCTGGTCCGTCATCCCACCGGCAAGGTCATCTGGGAAGTTCTTAACCAGCGCTTCACGGGAGACCACACGATCAACACCGAGCGCCATCGCTGGTATAACGAAGGGCGCATCAGTTACGAGCAGTGGGTCGAGCTCGACGTGCAGGGATGGATCACCGCCGGCGCGACGCGCAGCGACATCCTGGAGGCCGTCCGTGAGTTCGAGCACTTCGACGGAGCGCACGACACCCTGTGGGAGCTCAAGCGCCGCGGAGCGCGGCTGGCCATCATCTCGGGGACGCTCGACATCGTGATCGACACCCTTTTTCCCGAGCATCCCTTTGACGACGTGTACTCGAATCGACTGATTTTCGGCACGCACGATCGTCTGGTAG
>CAZULB010000068.1:0-17589 GCA_964621155.1 uncultured bacterium
TGGTCGGTTACGTTCACGTTCTAACGCCCGTCCGGTAACGCCGGCGCCTGTGCCGGTGCTGCCGGTCTTACATCCCCTGCGACATTGAACCGCGCCGCCGCATGTGCGTGGCGGCGTTCCCGGAGGCACCCGGATGATGCGAATTTTCTTCGGAAGAGGCGCGCTGGTTGCGACGTGCCTTGCCGTCATGGCGGACACCGCCGCCCGAGCGGCGGACGTCTTCTCGCCTTCGCTCGAAACCTACCGTAGCGCGAGTATGGCCGCGGGCACTCTCTCCGTCCCCGATGCGCCGGCGCACTACGACGCCGACTTCAACTTCGATGACGGCGCCGAAGCCCCTGCTGCCCAGAGCTGGTGGCCCCTCCTGTACTCGGCGCTGGTGCCGGGTTTGGGCGAGCTCTCCATGGGCTACGAGAAGCGGGGCATCGGCCTGATGGTGGCCGAAGCGGTGGCGTGGACGGGCTACTTCAAGAATCACAGCGAGGGCCTGGACGAGCGCGACGCGTACGAAGCGTTTGCCGATGCGCACTGGAGCGAGAGCACGTGGATCGAGGCATTCCCCGGTATCTGTCAGACGCCGCCCACATCGGTGCAGGATATTGAAGATTGTGGAAAGGATACGTCCGGCCAGGGCATCTGGCCCGGCTACATTCCCTACATTACGAAAGCGCAGGACAAGCAGCACTACTACGAGAATCTCGGCAAGTACGACTGGTTCATCTCCGGCTGGGATGACTGGAAGGGGCTCGACACCGAGTCGCTGGAATACCACCGGGAGACTGACAACCGTACCACCTACCGGTCGATGCGCCAGGCCAGCAACAACTCGCTCGACGACGCCGACTCGTTCCTGTGGCTCAGTTTTGCCGCGCGCGCGTTCTCGCTCGCCGAGACCGCGATCATCATCCACAATCGACGCGACAACGCCGCGGGCGGTGCGGGCGGTGGCGCACCGGTGTCGATACGCGCACGGCCGCGCGGCTATACCGGCGGGGAAGTGGCCCTGGAGGTTCGCTTCAAGTGAAGTTCATGCTTTCGCTCTTGTGTCTCGCGTTCACGGCCGTGGGCGCGCACGCGGCAGAAACAGTGTCGCTGCGTGACGCGGTTCCCGCCACCACGAGTGCTTCCGAATTGGCGCCGGCGTGGAGCATGGAGGTCGATGCCTCCGACGGCGTCGCCGCGACGATCTCTCCGGCCAGGGCGGCGCTGTACTCGCTCCTCCTTCCCGGTCTCGGTGATTACAAACTGAACAACAAGGGGCGCGCCACGGCGTTCTTCGCGGCGGAAGGGCTCATCTGGATTTCCTATGGCGTGTTCCAGGTGCAGGGGCACCAGCGCGAGGACGACTACCAGGAACTCGCGGTACAGTTTGCCGGCGTGTCGCGCACGGGGCATTCGGATGATTTCTACGCGCGCGTGCGCGAGTTCGACAATTCCGACCAGTACGAGGCGGATGTCAAAAACACCGGGCGTGAGGAGATTTTCAACAACACCAACGGCAACCTGGAGGCCATCAATCCGGACGCGCTGGAAGCGTACTTCCTGGACAATCGCGTCTCCGACTTCGAGCCGTGGAAGTGGCAGTCGCTGGAAAAGCGGGTGCAGTATTCCGAGACGCGTTCTGCGAGCAAGACCTCGTATCGCCGCGCCGACTACATGCTGGCCGCGGCGGTGGCGAATCGTCTGGTGAGCGCGGTGGTGGCCTACACCGCGGCGCGCAATGTCGAACCGCAGAAAGTCGGCTACCATCTCGATTTTTCTCCGGCGCCGCGCGGAGTCGATGTCTCCTTCGCGCTGACGCATGATTTTTAGGGAATGTCCGCAGGCGCGGTTGTACATGCGCTGTCACCACAGAATCCTCTGGTGCGGAATCGTGTTCGCGACGTTCATGGCGTGCGCGTCGACGCCCAACTCGTTGCCATCCGGCTCGCAACCGGAAGCAAAGCCCGCCGCGGACGCCGGCGTGGTTTCTGCCGACACGCTCGACGCCACATTCTCTCTGCATGCCTGCGACCGCGTCACGCTGGGGGATCCGCGCGCCGTCACCGTGGACTTCGGCGGGGTGGTGGTGGTGGCGGATGCATCGCCGCCGCGGTTGGTGTCCTACCGTCGCGATACCGGGCAGTGCCAGGAATTCCAGGCGCCCGCCGACCGGCCCGCGTTTCGTCCCTCCGGCGTGGCGGTGCGCGGTTTCTTTGTGTATGCCGTGGATGAGAGCAACCGTTTGCTGCTGCGCTGGGACTCGAGCGGCGCCTACCGCGATGTTCTTCTCAACTTCGAAGATCTGAATGAGCGCCGGCGCGTGTCGCCACACGGACTCGACGTCGACGTTTCGGGGCGCACCGCCATTACCGACGTGGAAAATCACCAGGTCATCGTGCTCGACACGTACATGAAGGTCGATGTCGCGTTCGGCAACTTCGGTTCGTTCGAGGGGCAGCTGAATGCGCCGGAGGGAATCGCGTTCACGCCGCGCGGTGAACTCCTGGTGGCCGATACCGGCAACGCCCGTCTCGAGATCTTCTCCGACACGGGCGGCTTCCGGCGCGCCATTCCGCCGGCCGGAACCGCCAATCCGATGCGGCGCCCGCGCCGGGGCGTCATGTCGGAAGACGGCCGCATTTTCGTGGCGGATCCGGCAGCGGGGCGCGTTTTCGAGTTCGCTCCCGCGGGGGATCTGTTGCGCGCGATCGTTCCGTCGACCACGAGCCCCTTCACACCGACCGATCTCGCCCTCGCGCGCGACGGCGTTCTCTACGTCACCGATTCCGCTTCGCAGTCACTCTACGCCATCAAGGTGATGTAACCATTCGCTGGTCGAGCCGTGAGCGTCGACCCCTGTTGGCGTGCATCGCGCTGTGGCTCCTGCTTGCCGTCGCGCCCGCTTTTGCGCAGACGGTACACTACGACTCGGATACCTGGGGCGAGGTGACGGATACATTGCGCGCGCCTGTCCCCGGCGCGCGCATCGCGCTGCGCGCGCCTTTCCTTGTCGCCGGCAGCGTCGTCGTGCGGTTGAACGGCGAGGTGCTGGCGCCGGACCGCTACCAGGTCAATCTGCACCTCGGCACCATTCGCTTCACCGGCGACGTGGCGCGCAATGCAGTGGTCACCGTGAGCTACCGGCGCAAGCCCCTGCTCATGGCGCCCGTATACAGCCTGCGCCCGGCCGAGGTTTCCAAACCCGACTCCAGCATCGTGCCCGAACGCGTGGTGACGCCACGCCCCCCCGAGCCCGCGGCGACACCCGGGCTCACCTTCGGCGGCACCAAGTCGGTTTCGTTTTCCACCGGCACCAACCGCGGTTCGACGCTCGACCAGTCGTTGGAAGCCACGGTGGAAGGACAACTCACACCCACGCTCAAGGTCCGCGCGATACTCTCCGACAACAATCTGCCCGTGCAGCCGGAAGGCAACACCGAAGAGCTCGAGTATTTCGACCGCGTCTTTGTGGAAATGGAAGGCCCCAACGGTCGCGCCACCGTGGGCGACCTTTCGCTCGACAACCGCGTATCGAGTTTTTCACCGCTGACACGACAGTTGCGCGGCGCCGCGGCGTCATTGTGGAATGGTCGTGGGCGGATTTCGGCGGCGGGCGCGGAGACCAAGGGCGAATTCCGCAGCGTCGAGTTTCGCGGCACCACCGGTTTGCAGGGCCCGTACCAGCTCCTGTCGCGGGGTCGCAACACCAACGATGTGATCATCGCGGGTACCGAGCGCGTGTACGTCGACGGCGTGCGTCTGCAGCGCGGGCAGAACCAGGACTATGTGATCGACTACGACATCGGCTCGATCACCTTCACGCCGCGCCGTCTCATCACCACCGACACCGAGATCGCGGCGGACTTCGAAGTGACGGCGGAACGTTTCAGCCGCGCCACCGTGCTGGCGGCGGCGGAAAAACTGCAGCTCGGCGCGGGGTTGGGGCTGAGTCTTCTGTTTGCCCGCGAAGCGGACGATGAGTCCTCGCCCAAGAACCTGACGCTTACGCAGGCTGACCGCGATTCCATCGCTGCCGCCGGCGATGATCCACGCAAGGCGATCACCAGCGGTATCACGCCCGCGACACCGGGCCCCGGGCTCTATGTGCTCGTGCCCGCCGACTCTCTGGCCGGTACGCCCGCGTTTTTTCGTTTCGACGAACTCCTCGGCAACTACTCGGTGACGTTCGTGGAAGTCGGCCAGGGAAGCGGCGACTATCGACGCGCGGGGATTTCGACGCGCGGGATTCCATTCTACGAGTTCACCGGCGCCGGGCTGGGCAGCTATCGCACCGGCCGCCTTCTGCCGCTTCCCGAGGAAACCGAACTGTACACGGCGCGATTGGAGCGCAACGCTGGCGCTGTCACGGTGGATGGCGAGTGGAACCTGAGCCAGCACGACGCCAACACGCTCTCCGCGCTCGATGACGGCGACAACGAAGGGAACGCCGGGCAGTTGCGCGTGGGACTGCGCCATGCCGGCAGCTGGCGCGTGGGACTCGCGGGTGCGGCGAGCTATCTCGAAGACCGCTTTCACAGCTTCGACCGCGTGCGTCCCGGGTACTACTACCGCGACTGGAACCTGGAAGGCGTGCAACTCGTTGGCAGCGAGCGCACGTACGAGGCGAGTGCCGATCTGGCTCGTGCCCACGTGGGGTCGACGCGGTATACGTTGGGACGGCTGGAGCGCGAGCAGTACGAGGGCTGGAAACAGGAGCTCACCCTGCAATCGGGCAGTCTCACGGACCGCGGCGCCGCCGCCCGGGCGCTCGACTCGCGCATGGATGCGACTGCCAACGAACGCACGCGCCAATTCGGCTCCGTGGATGCCGCGTACGGATTCTGGCGCGTGGTGCCGTCGGTCACGGTGGGCGCGGAGACGTATCGCAACGCCTTCACGGCCGCGCCCGACAGCGGTCGCGCCTATCGATTGTATGCGGGGCGCCTGTCGAGTCGCGGTGCGGGCAAGCTTTCCTGGCGGATCGAAAATGAGCAGCGTGACACCGATGCCATTGATCCTGTCACGGATGATTTTGCTCTCGCGCGCACCGATCATACGGTGAGCGGAACCATTGCGTATCGCGGCACCGGCACCACGCGGGGCGAGCTGCAGATCATTCATCGCCGCGAAGACGACAAGACCAGCGGTGCTGCGCGCAACACCGATCTGGCGCGTCTCAAGGGCGGCAGCTCGTGGGATCCCATCGGGCTGCGCGCCGACGCCGATTACGAAGTGAGCCAGAACGACGCCGCGACGTTGCAGCGTTCGGTGGTTTTTGTGGGCGAAGGCAAGGGCGATTACAACGAGCTCGGCGAAGCTGTGGGAAAAGGCAAGGGCGCGTACACGGTCGTGTTCCTGCCCACCACGGACACCACGCCCGTGCACACGGTGGGATTCAACCTGCGTCTGGTGTGGAAGCCGGCACACGCTTCCGAGCACCGTGGCGGTCCCGGGGGGTGGCTTCTACGCAACGTCTCGCTTGACCAGACCATTGGCGTGCGCGAAGAGTCGACGTATGAACCGGCGTGGAAAGTGTACGCCATGCTGCCCTCCGCGCTGCAGCGCGACAGCACCACCGTCTTCGGCACCACCACGATCCGCCAGGACTGGTCGCTGCTCGAGAGTTATCGCAACCTTTCGCTCACCTTCCGGTATCTGCGCGAAGACGCCGAGGACAATCGCTTCGAGGGCGTGAGCGAAAACACCTTCGCGAGCGAGCAGGCTCTGCGCTTCTCACGTTCCATCTCGGCGCGCTTCACGGGCACGGTGGAGGGTGGCCGCAATGTGACGCGACGCCAGGGCGAAGGCCTGCCGGTGGGGACGGGGAGCACATACGATGTGGAAGCGTGGTCTGCCCTTGTGGGCGTGGGCGTGGTGGTGCGCCCGGGCGCCAATCTCGATCTCGACGTGCGCGGCCAGGATCAGAACGACGCCCAGTCGGGCGCGGGACAGCGGTCGCTCAAATTCCAGCCGCGACTGGTGTGGCGCGTGGCGGACCAGATCAACGTGTTCGGAACCTATGAGCTGGCCGAGGTGAAAGACGACGACAACGGTCCGCTGGTGAAACCGCTGGTGTTCGCCCGCGAAGGGCGCGCACACCATTGGAGCCTGACACCGAATTTCCGAATTTCGAAGATGATCTCCATTTACGCCACCTACTCGGGCCGCAACGAGGAGGTGTTCTCCGGCCAGCGCGTGACCGAGCACGATTTTCGTCTCGAGACGCGCGCTTATTTCTGATGAATACAGTTCGGCAACTACTGATGTGCCTTGTTGTCGTCGCGATGCTCGCGACCGGCGCGGGCGCGGCCAGCACTCCCGCGCTCCGCGTGCTCGGCTCCCGGAGCATCTCACCGGAGCGCGCGGTGGCGGTTCTCAAAGCGGGGGGATTTCCCGCCGCAACATCCCTGCGTGACCTGCAGGAGGAATACCTGAAGAGCGGGCGGCTTTTCGCGTCCATGAGCGTGCGCATGGAAAGCGATTCGTCGTTCACCGTGGTGGTGGACGAAGGCGAGCCCGCGCGCATCCGCCGCGCCCGCGTCCGCGGCGCATCCCATTTTGCGAGCGCCGAGGTGGCGCGACAGCTCGGTCTCGAAACAGGCGCGGTCTTCGATCCGCGCCGCCTCACTGCGCGTATCGAGTCGCTGCTTACCAACTACGACGCGGACGGCTACCCCTTCGTCGAGGTCTGGGTGGACTCGGTGGGGGTTGACCGCGACAGCGCCGCCGTCGACGTGTCTCTGTACGTCGTGGAAGGCACCACGCGCAGCGTGGAGTCGGTCGTGGTCGAGGGGCTGAAGAAGACTCGCCCCGACCTCGTGGTCAAGATCGCGGGTATCGAGCCCGGCTCGCCGTACCGTTCCCAGCTGCTTGAGGATGCGTACCTGCGCGTGGTGTCGAGCGGCGTTTTCACGGACGTGGACTATCCTACCGTGCGCATGTCCGCCGACGGCAGCGGGGTGGACGCCGTGCTCCACGTCAACGAACCGGCGCGCTCGCACGTTTTCGCGGCGGCGCTGGGCTATGCCTCGGCCTCGGACAATACCGACCGCGTGTTGAGCGGCTTTGTGCAGCTCGAGCTCAACAACATCGGTGGCTCGCTCAAGGACTTCGGTGCGACGTGGAACAACGACGGGGTGGGCCGCAACGAGACGCACATCCGTTATCGCGACCGCCTCTTTCTGGGGCGCCGGCTCGGGCTCGGTGTGCGACTCGAGCAGGTAGGCCAGGATACGCTCTACACCTGGCAGTCGGCCGGGATCGAAGCCGAGCGCGGGCTTGGACGCGTGGCGGGCACACTGCTCGGCTTCTCTCTGGCGGGCTACGGCGACCGCAACGTGTTTAGCGCGGGCGATCTCCTGCGCTCGTCACGCTGGCGGGTGCGCACAGGTGCGAGTGCGATGTGGGGGAGCGATCGCGCCGGCAAGCTTGCCCGCCTCGGCGCCAATGTCGCCTTCGCCTTCAAGCACAACTCGTATCGTGACGACGCCACCGGCCCGGGCGACGTGCGCCAGACCATCTACGACGGCAGCGCGGGCGTGCTGTTTCCCGTGTGGCGCAGTCTGCACGTGGCGGTGGACGGTCATCTGGAATGGTTGCAGAGCGACGAGGGCAGCGTGCCGCTCTCCGAGCAGTTTTACGTGGGAGGCGCGCGCACCGTCCGAGGATACCGCGAGAATCAGTTCCACGGCAGGCGCGTTGCATACTCCCGCAACGAGCTCCGACTCGGCCGCTCCGCGCGCGACGGGTTTTACGCCTTCATCGACGCGGGCTATGTACGCCAGGAGTCGCCGCAGCCCGACGGAAGCACGCTCATCGACGGCACCGGCCTGACCGGGTACGGGTTTGGCGTGCGCAGTCTCTCGCGCGTGGGGAGGCTGGATCTGAGCTTTGCCGTCAGCGATGGATTGTCGTTGCGCCAGACCAAAGTACACGTGCTGCTGGAGCAGAACTTTTGATCGCTTGCACGCAGCACGCACTGCAATGCTAATATAGCCCGCATGTTAGGAACGCTTTCCATCGACGGGCACTCCCTCGGTCTCGACGACCTTTCCGAGTTCCTTGCCGGCCGTGTCCGGGTGACGGCTTCGGCGGACGCCCTGGAGCGCGTGCGCGTCTGCGCCGACTTCTGCGCGCGCGTGGCAGCGGACGAGACCCCGCACTACGGGATCAACACCGGCTTTGGCAAGTTCGCGCGCGTACACATAGACGCCGCGCACGCATCCGAGCTCCAGCACAACCTGCTGCGCAGCCACGCGACGGCGTCGGGCGCCCCGCTGGATCGCGACACCGTGCGCCTGATGATGGTGCTGCGCGCCAATTCGTTGCTGGCCGGACATTCGGGTGCCTCGACCGAGCTGGTGCGGATGATCCTCGACCTCGTTGCCCGTGACATCACGCCGGTGGTGCCGTGCTACGGATCGGTCGGCGCGAGCGGCGACCTGGCCCCGCTTGCACATCTTTCGCTGGCGTTGATCGGCGAGGGGGAGGTGTTTCACCGCGGCCGGCGGGTGGCCGCGCGTGACGCCCTGGCTGCGGAAGGACTGAAGCCGCATGCGCTGCGCCCCAAGGAGGGTCTGGCCCTCATCAATGGCACGCAGCTGATGAGCGCGATTGCGGCGCGTGAGGCGCTGCGGACGCGCACACTGCTCGGCACTTCCATGGCCGCGGCAGCCATGTCATTGGAAGCGTTTCAGGCCACCGACCGCGTGTTCGACGCGCGCATTCACAAGCTCAAACCCCATCCCGGACAGACGCGCGTGGCGGAGGCATTCCGCCGACTGCACGAGAAGAGCGGCATTATTCTCTCGCACCGCGACTGCCCGCGCGTGCAGGATCCTTATTCGTTCCGTTGTATTCCGCAGGTGCTGGGTGCGGTCGAGGATATGCTCGCCTGGGTGGAGGGATGGGTGGTGCGCGAGATCAACGCGGTGACCGACAACCCGATTGTATTTCCCGCTGATGGCGAGGTCATCTCGGGCGGCAATTTTCACGGACAGCATATGGCGTTTGCGCTCGACGCGCTGGCCATCGCCTGCTGCGAGATTGCGTCCATCGCGGAGCGCCGCGTCGATCAGTTGATGAGCGGCGACGGTGAGCGTGTCCCACGCTGTCTCATCCCGGATCCGGGACTCAATTCCGGATTCATGATTGCGCAATATCTGGCTGCGGCGCTGGTGAGCGAGAACAAGGTTCACGCGCATCCTTCGTCGGTGGATACCATTCCCACCTCGATGGGTTTCGAGGATCACGTGAGCATGGGCAGCATCTCGGCGCTCAAGCTGACGCGAGTGCTGGACAATGTGGCGCGCGTGGTGGCGGTGGAGCTGTTGTGCGGAGCGCAGGCGGTCGATTTTCATCAACCGCTCCAGCCCGGTCTCGGTACACGCGCCGCGCATGCCGCCGTCCGGGCGCTGGTGCCATTCGTCGAGCGTGACACTTCGCTGACCCCGCATCTCGCCGCGCTCGAAGCGGCCGCGAACGCGGGCACCATCCTCGCTGCCGTGGAAACGAAGGTGGGCCCGCTCATCGCGCGCACCCGCGCATGAGGAGAGTTCGATGAATCGTTTTGTCCCCGGACATATTCGCGCAGCGCGCGGGCGTGATATGTCATGCCGCGGCTGGGCGCAGGAAGCCGCTCTGCGCATGCTGTGCAACAACCTCGACAACGAGGTGGGCGAGGATCCGAAAAACCTGATCGTGTACGGTGGGCGGGGGAAGGCGGCGCGCAGCTGGGATGCGTTCCACGCCATCGTCGAGGCCCTGCGCGACCTGCGCGACGACCAGACCCTGCTGGTGCAGTCGGGAAAACCGGTGGCCGTGTTTCCGTCCCACCCCGGCGCGCCGCGCGTGCTGATCGCCAACTCGCTCCTGGTTCCGAAGTGGGCCACGTGGGAGCATTTCTGGGAGCTGGAGGGCAAGGGGCTCGCGATGTACGGGCAGATGACGGCGGGGAGCTGGATGTACATCGGAACCCAGGGCATTCTACAGGGCACGTACGAAACCTTTGCCGCCTGCGCGCGCAAGGAATTCAATTCATCGCTCGAAGGACGCATCGTGCTCACCGGCGGTTTGGGTGGCATGGGTGGCGCGCAGCCGTTGTCGGTCACCATGAACGGCGGCGTGGCGCTGTGTGTCGACGTGGACCCGTCGCGCATACGGAAACGCCTCGAGACGCGCTACCTCGACGTCATGAGCGACAATCTGGACGACGCGCTCAAGCGCGCCGGGGAAGCGAAACGGGCCAAGCGCGCTCTTTCCATCGGACTTGTCGCCAATGCCGCCGATGTATTTCCCGAAATACTGAAGCGCGGCTTCGACGTCGACGTCGTTACCGATCAGACCTCGGCACACGATCCGCTCAACGGTTACGTTCCACAGGGTGTCGACCTGGCGTTGGCCGCCGAGCTCAGAAAGCGCGATCCGGCCGGCTACCTCGAGCGTTCGCGCGCATCCATCGTGAAACATGTGGAAGCCATGGTGGGCTTCCAGCGCGCAGGCAAAGCCGTATTCGACTACGGCAACAACATCCGCGGTGAAGCGCAGGGAGCGGGCTACAAGGATGCGTTCGCTTTTCCCGGCTTCGTGCCCGCGTACATTCGCCCGCTCTTTTGCGAGGGATACGGACCGTTCCGTTGGATCGCGCTCTCCGGCGATCCTAAGGACATCGCCGTTACCGACGACCTCGTGCTGGAATTGTTTCCGCAGCGCCCGGAGCTCGAGCGCTGGATCACGCTCGCGCGGGAACGCGTGCAGTTCCAGGGGCTGCCGGCGCGCATCTGCTGGCTCAAGTATGGTGAACGCGCGCGTTTCGGCGCGGCCCTCAACGATCTGGTGGCGAAAGGGAAAGTGTCCGCGCCCGTCGTCATCGGGCGCGATCATCTCGACAGCGGATCGGTGGCGAGTCCGTATCGCGAGACGGAAGCGATGCGTGACGGGAGCGACGCCGTCGCCGACTGGCCCGTTCTCAACGCGCTGCTCAACGCCGTAAACGGCGCCGCATGGGTGTCCGTCCACCACGGTGGCGGCGTGGGCATGGGCCTGTCGATTCACTCCGGGCTGGCCGTGCTCGTCGACGGAACCGCGGACGCCGCGGGGAAGATCGCACGCTGTCTCACGGGCGACCCGGGGATGGGAATCGCGCGCCACGCCGACGCCGGCTACCCCCTTGCGGTCGACGCGGCGCGCCGCGATGGAGTGCGCATTCCCATGCTCGACACGAATCCCGAGCGCGAATCATGACGCGCCCCGCAGCCGATCTCATCGTCAGCGATATTGGTGAACTGGTGACGCTGCGCGGCGATGGCAGGCCGCGCACCGGCGCCGCGCTGGCTGAAATCGGCATCGTGAAAGACGGTGCGCTCGCCGCGCACAACGGGCGCATCGTGGCGGCCGGCGCGCGGGCCGACGTGTTTGGCTCGGTCAAGCCGACTGCGCAATGTGCACACGCGAGCGCGGATGGGCGCGTCGTCATTCCAGGCTTTGTGGACTGCCACACACACCTGGTCTTTGCCCGTTACCGGCTCGACGAATATGAATGGCGGGTGGCCGGCACGCCTTATGCCGAGATTGCCGCCCGCGGCGGCGGTATCGCAAAAAGCGTTTCCCACGTGCGCGCCATGCCCGAGTCGGAGCTTCTTGCCGTTTGTCGCCGCCGGCTCCACAGCGCGATCGAGCATGGAACTACAACAATCGAAATAAAAAGTGGTTACGGGCTTGACCTCGAGCATGAGATGAAGCAGTTGCGGGTGGTACGCGCCCTGGCGCAAAGCCACCCGGTCAGCATTGTGCCTACCTTCCTCGGCGCCCACGCCATCCCGCCCGAATACCGGGAGAGGCGCGAAGATTACGTTCGTTTGCTGACCGAGGTCATGATCCCCGCCGTGGCACGGGAAAACCTGGCCGAGTTCAACGATGTCTTCTGCGAAACCGGGGCGTTCTCAAGGGAAGAAACGGAACGAATCTTGCGGTCCGGGCAGCGGGCTGGACTGAAGGCGCGGATACACGCCGAAGAGCTCACCGACACGGGTGGGGCCGTCCTTGCGGCGGAAATTGGCGCGGCGTCCGCGGATCACCTCAAGAAAATTGGCCCGGAGGGAATCAACTCGATGGCTGCTGCGGGTGTCTTCGGCGTTCTCTTGCCGGGGACGAGCTTCGGGCTCCCGTCACTCGACTTTGCGCCGGGACGCGCAATGTGGGCGGCGGGCATGCGGCTCGCCATCGCAACCGATTTCAATCCGGGCAGCTCGACCTGCGAGTCGATGCCGATGATGATCAACATCGCGTGCTCGCATATGCGCTTCTCTCCAGCCGAAGCCATCGCGATGGCGACGTACAACCCTGCCTTCGTGCTCGGACGAGAGAAGGAAGTGGGGAGCCTCGAGGCCGGCAAACGCGCCGACTTCCTCGTGCTCAACGCGGACGACCATCGCGAGTTGGCAAATCATTTCGGAGTGAATCCGGTCGCGCGTGTATTCGTGGCCGGTTCGGCGTGGGAAACGCCGCGCGCATAAGCAGGGACGAAGCAGGGCCGACGTGAGCAAGGCACAACTCATCCGCAAAAAGGCGCTCGATTACGTCCGGGACCAGGATTGGCCGAACGCGATCAAGGAATACAAGCGCCTGGTCGAGCTCGACCAGAGCAATCCGAATCTGCACAACGAGCTCGCGGATCTCTACCTCAAGACCAGCCAGAAGAACGAGGCCTACGACGCATTCATTCGCGCCATCGACGAGTACGTGCGCGTGGGCCTGCACAACAACGCGGTTGCGGTGTGCAAGAAGATCCTGCGCGTGCTTCCCGCGCGCAACGAAGCGCTGGCCAAACTCGCCTTCATCCGCAACCGTCAGGGGCTCGCCAAGGAAGCGGAATCCTACTACCAGCAGTTCCTCGACAAGGCGGCGGGAAACGCCTTCACCCCCGACGCGTTCCAGCAACTGGCCAGGCCCATCGTCGACGACATTGCGGATTCACCGTCCATGCTCGAGAAGCTCGCGCAGACCCTTCTTGCTTACATGCTCAAGGATGACGCCGGCGACGTGTTCGTGAAGGTAGTGATCGCGTGCGAAAAGAACCGCGACTCCGCGGGCGCGGCGCGTGCGCGCGCCGAGGTGGAGAAACTCGGCATGACGGCGCGGCTCGCGGCGGTGAAACCGGCCGGCGCGGACCAGGACGGGCAAACCGTAATTACCGAAGACAACCTCTGGACCAAGGCGCACACCGAAGGCGAGCGCATTCAGGTCGACACCACATCCCGTACGACGCCGACCGGGTCTCCGGCCGCACCGGCTCCGCAGCCCGCCGGCGCGGCCCCCGGCGGCCCGTCGGAACGGGATCTGTATTTGCTGCGCCTCGCGCGCGGTTCCGCGGGTGACGCCAAGCCGAGGGCGACTCCGGCAGCGGAGACGCCGGCTCCAACCACTCCGGTGGCGGTGGTTGCGCCCCCGGCGACCAGCACACCAACGGTGGCGACGACGCCCGCGGAAGCGGCGAGCGTTGCCACCATGGAAGCGACGCCGGTGGCGTCGCCTCCGGCTCCACCGGCAGTGGCGCCCGAGCCGGCGGCCGCACCCCAGCCGTCTGCGACGCCGCGAACCAAGCCTGCGCCCGGCGCGAACGGTTCCGGCCTGCACGTGTCCGCGCTCATCGCCGATGACGACGAGTCGGCGGCCGGCGAGACCGACTATCGCAGCCACTACGATCTCGGCATGGCGTACATCGAGATGGACCTGCACAGCGAGGCCATCCGGGAATATCAGCTGGCTGCCAAATCACCGCAGTTCCAGGTGAAGTGCCTGGAGATGATCGGCCTCTGTTTCATCAAACAGAACCAGCCCCAACTCGCGATCCGGCAGCTCAGCAAGGGGCTCTCGCTGATCGGCAGCGACAGTGAAGAGTCGCTGGGTATCAAGTACAACCTCGGGCTGGCACACGAGATGATCGGCGACCTTGCGAATGCGCGCACCTACTTTGAGGATGTTTACGTCGTGGATGTCACCTTCCGCGACGTCTCCGACAAGGTGCGAAAGCTGGCGGCCGGGTCGTAATTTCGCCTTTACCGCCCTCTGTTCGACTCCTTATCATTGATGCATCGACGCGACTCGTCCGCCCCGGGGTTTCTGCGATCGCTGCATGCCACAAACTTCACGGACTTTCACCTTCCTGCTGGCGATCTTGGCGTTCGGCGTCTGGGCCGCTCGGGCTTCCGGCACCTCGGATCGCGCTCAAACGCCGTCCGGTCGCGGAGACGCAGACCCGTGTGGCACCTGGCACAGGTTGCAGCCCGCCGAGCCGGGCCTGCATCAGGTGGCGGTGGTAAGGCCTCCCAACGGCACATTCAAGACTTTCTCCCCGCACTTCGTCGTCCATTACTACGGTGACTCGCTTGCGACTTACGCGCAAAGTGTGAGCGACGCGGCGGAATACACCTACCGCGTGCTCGTGGATACGCTTTCGCATCTCGCCCCGCTGCCTGACGGCGCCAGCGGCGGCGACGCGCGCACGGACATCTACCTGCGCCCCTACACGGTGATGGGAAGCGCGTACGGTACCACCTATCCGGAAACCAACGTCGGTGCGCCGTACACGAATTCGTTCAACGCGTGGATCGAACTCGTCGATACCATGGGTACCACGCGCCGGCTCCCCATCACCGCGCACGAGGTCTATCACACCATTCAAATTGTTTACGATCGCTACGAAAGCACGAGTCTGCTGGAAATGTTTTCGACCTGGGTGCAGGACCGGGCCTATCCGAACGCGAACGTGCACTGGCCGACCACGCGCTTGTTTTTCCGCCAGCCCCAGCGCGGACTCTTCCTGCAGACATACTCGAACGTGCCCTGGGCTTTCTATCTCACGCAGAAATACGGCGACGGGATCATGAAAAACACCCTCGTGCGTTGCGCCGCCACGCAGGGTCCCAATCCGCGCGACGCATTCGATGAGGCGCTGGCCGGGTACGGCACCAACTTTCTGAGTACGTTCATCGATTTTGGAACCTTCAATTACTGGGCAGGGAGCCGCGACGATGGCCAGCACTATAAGGAGGGGGCCCACTACTACACGACGGTGGTGGAGCGCCTCACGCGATGCTATCCCGAAACCCTGTACGTATCGATTCATCCGCCCGGTGAGCTCGGCGCCAACTATGTCATGCTCGACGGCGACGGTCATTCAGGCCCGCTCAAGCTCTCGGTCTATCCGGAGTTCCTGAGCTCGACCATTCTCACCATCAACAAGTACAAGGGTGGCGTGGCGACGCGGACGACGTCGTTCTACGCGCAGTTCTCGACACCCGTTGATTCCACCACGTACGCCGACTGGGCGCAGTGCGATTCGATCCTTCTCGTGTACCAGGTGAACCAGAGCGCGGGCTCGGAGAATTCGTTCGGCTACACGGCCCGGCGTCCGGCGGCTGCAAAGCCCGTGGTTCCCTGGGTGCTCGTGATCGACCGGGACGGATGCCGGGCGCCTTTCGACGGCCTGCAGGACGACTATCTGCCGCGCGACGGCCAGGAGCAGCCCCTCGCCGACGCGTTGCGCAATCTGGGCGCGACCGTTCGTGTGGAGGACGTGGTGCCGGTTGATCTCGGCGGATGCCGCGGCGTATTTCTGGTGGGCGGGTTTGAAAACGGTGCGGTGAATCTCACCGACGTCGAACTTACGCGGCTCATTCAATTCATGGACAATGGCGGCGACATCTATGTGGAAGGGAATCGTCTCGGCCAGTACATGGATCCGTCGCTGGGCGCGGGCAACGCGACGCAGCAGTCATTCTGGACGCACTTCAGCTGTACGTTCACGCCGGGCAGCCCGTTCGGCAACCTGCTGCAATGGAGCACGTCGGGCAACGCCTTCATGGCGACCCATCAGTTCTCCTACGACAATGGCGGTGACGCCAATACCTACGTCGGTGTGCTGACTCCGTCGGGAAACGCGTCGTACCTGGTGCGTGACGGCGCGCTCAAGATACGCGCCACGGCCCTGCGCGCCGGGGGCGGTAGTTCGACGCGCATCATGTCGACAGTGCTGCTCGGCGGGTCCACCGGACTTTCGGGCTCGACGCGCGAAGCGTTCCTGGGCGACGTGCTCACTCTGTTCGACACCAACGTGGCGACGCTGGCGGTGCTGCGTGCCAATGTCTCCGTCGCCATGCGCCGCGTCTCGATTGCGGGCGTGCTGCAGCACTATGAGGGCGAAACCCTGGCGCTTTACCGGACGGACACGCAGGCGCGACATGACGTTCCCCTGGAGTTGAACCGTGTGGGTGGGGAATGGCGCTTCAGCGCGCGCGATGAACTCGTTACCGCCAGCGCCACCTACCAACTCGTCGACGTCGCCAATGAACGCACGCTGTGGCAGCAGGCGGTCAGCGAAAAGGCGCCCGACTATGCGCTGCGGATCGCGGGTGTCTATCCCAACCCCGCGCGTGACGTCGTGCGCATCGCCGTCGACGCGCCCGAACACGGAACCGGCACGCTCTCGGTGTATGACGTGGCCGGTCGCCTGGTGTCGCGCGAAACCGCCGCGCTACAGCGCGGCTCCAATGTGTTCTTCCTGCGTTCGTTGCCAGCGGCATCGGGTGTCTACTTCGTTCACGTCGTCGCCCCCTCCGGGGAGGCACGGGGACGCCTGCTCGTTATCCGTTGACGCTCCCCGCGCGCGCCGATAGCATCGCGTGATGCGCGTGGGCGCGCCCATCATCCATGAGAGCAACCCGTATTACCTTGCTCGCCTGTCTTCTCACCGCGTTGGTCTATGCGGCCGGTGAGGCGCTCGCCGGCATTCCCAATGTCGAAGTGATCACGCTGCTCGTCTTCATCGCGGGCTTCCTGCTCGGTCCGGCCTGGGGCATGGTGGTGGGCGGCGCCGGCATGGGCGCGCACTCGTTGTTCAACGCCCTCGGAACGGTGGCGCCGCCGGTGTGGATTGCGCAGGTGGTCTGCTATGCGTTCGTCGGCTTGTGCGGCGCGTGGCTCGGACCACGCTTGGCGGCGCTCAAGACGCGCACCGCGCAGGCCCTGGCATCCGCCGCGGCCGGACTGGTGCTGGTGGCCGTCTATCAGCTGGTGGTCAATTCGATTTCATTCATGACTTTCGCCGCCAACGTGCCGCTGTGGACCTATGTTTGGGGCGGTCTTGCTTTCGCTTCCGTACAAATGGTCTGGAACGCGGCGCTCTTCTTCGTCACGTTGCCGCCGACGCTCAAGGTGCTGGGCCGGGCCCGCCGCGAACTCAGTGGAAGGGCGGCGGCCTAGTGCGCGCGCTGTTCTTCGCCACCGTGCTGGTGACCGTGAGCGCGCTTCCGGCAGTGGGAACGGCGCAGGAGACGACGACCGCGTCCACGCCGCCTGCCGATTCTTTGCGCGCAACCGCGACTTCGCTGGAACCGATCCAGCCATCCCGCGCGAGCTTCGACTTCATACCGCGCGAAAATTTTCTCCGCCGTCATGCCTTCTCGCTCGACCACTTTCTCGAGCTCATGCCGGACGGGGTGGTGGCGCGCCTCGGACCCATCGGTAACGAGGCCTTTTATTCGCGCTGGGGAGTCGGTCGCGGCCGCGCGCTGGTGGTTGCCAACGGCATTCCGCTGAACGATCCCCAGG
>CAZULB010000069.1:0-17474 GCA_964621155.1 uncultured bacterium
GACGCGATGGCGGCGCAGGTCATCGAGCTTCTCAACACCGAGGCCAACCGCCACGCCATGCGCAAGCGCGCCTATCTCTACGGCCGCGACATGATCTGGCCGGTGGTGGCGAAGAAGTACATGGCCAGCTTCCAGCGCGCGCGCGAAGAAAGACGCCACTTCAAGCCGCCGACGTTCGCGGTGAAGTCGCTGGACCAGCGCGCGGGCGAACAGCCGCCGCTGAAACTCGACCACCTGCGCCACATGACGGACGAAACCGGCATGCTGCAGCACGCCGTCTTCACGGTGCCCAACTATCACGAGGGCTACGCCACCGACGACAACGCGCGCGCACTCCTGGTGACCACACTCCTCGAAGCGCTGGGGAGCGAAGAAGCGCTCGATCTCGCGCACCGCTATCTCGCCTTCCTCTGGTTTTCGTTCAACCCGGAGACGGGACGCTTTCGCAATTTCATGGACTACCAGCGTCGCTGGATGGAAGACAGCGGTTCCGACGACAGCCACGGCCGCATTATCTGGGCGCTGGGCACGGTGCTGGGCCGCTCCAACACGGAAGCACTCCAGAACATGGCGGGGCGCGTGTTCGAGAAAGCACTCACCGCCATTCGCGCCACCACAAGCCCGCGCGCGTGGGCGTTCGCCATCATGGGCATCGACGAGTATCTGCTGCGTTTCGCCGGCGACAGACGCGCGGAGAAAGTGCGCGACGAGCTGGCGGGGCGACTCCTCGGCCTCTACGAGCGCAATCGTGCCGACGGCTGGCACTGGTTCGAACCGGGTCTCACGTACTGTAACGCGGCGCTTCCGCACGCGCTCCTCACGTGCGGACAATCGATGTCGAATCCAGCCATGACCCGCGTGGGGCTGGAGTCGCTGGCGTGGCTCGCGGATGTGCAGAAGGCGGATGCGCCCGAGAATCACTTTGTCCCCATCGGGTCCAACGGTTTCTACGCCAAAGATCTCGAGCGCGCGCGCTTCGACCAGCAGCCGGTGGAAGCGCAGGCCATGGTGTCGGCGTGTCTGGAAGCGTATCGCGTCACGGACGACAAGCGCTGGCGCAAGGAAGCGCGCCGCGCTTTCGACTGGTTTCTGGGTCGCAACGATCTGCACCTGCCCATTTACGACCCCACCACGGGTGGTTGTCGCGACGGACTCCACGCCGACCGCGCCAACGCCAATCAGGGCGCGGAATCGACCCTCGCATTTTTGCAGGCATCCCTCGAACTCAAACTGGCGGAAGCGAAGATGGCCGCCGAGGAGATACGATCGACCTCATGAGCCACTCCGAGCTCTTCACCCGTCACGCCGACAATCCCATTCTCACCGCGGCGGACTGGCCGTATCTGATCAACAGCGTGTTCAACCCGGGGGCGACGCGGCTTGCCGACGGGACGACGTTGCTCCTGTGTCGCGTCGAGGATCGTCGCGGGCATTCGCATTTGTGTGCGGCGCGCTCGGCCAACGGCATCGACAACTGGAAGATCGACAGAGTGCCCACCATGCCCGCGGACGCGGAGAACCATCCCGAAGAACTGTGGGGGATCGAGGACCCGCGTCTCACGTGGGTTCCCGAGCTCGAAAAGTACGCCGTGGTCTACACCGCCTACACGCGCGACGGACCCGGTGTGGCCATGGCGCTCACCAAAGACTTTGTGAACTTCGAACGGCTGGGTGTGATCGCGTCGCCCGAGGATAAGGACGCGGCGCTGCTTCCGAGAAAAATCAACGGCGAATGGGTGCTGATTCATCGCCCGGTCAGCGCGCCGCGCGCCCACATGTGGGTCTCGACATCGGCCAACCTGCGCGCGTGGGGCAATCACAAGCTCATGCTGGAAGCGCGGCGGGGTGCATGGTGGGACGCCAACAAGATTGGTCTCTCGCCGCCGCCCATCGAAACCCCCGAAGGGTGGCTCGTGCTCTATCACGGTGTGCGGCAGACGGCGGGCGGCTGCATCTACCGCCTGGGGCTGGCTCTCTTCGAGCTGGACGCGCCCGAGAAGTGCATCCGTCGCGGGAGCGAATGGATCTTCGGACCGCGCGAGCCCTACGAGCAGACGGGCGATGTGGGGAACGTCGTGTTTCCGTGCGGATACGTCATCGACAAAGACGGCGATACGATTCGTATCTATTATGGAGCGGCCGACACCTCGATCGCCCTGGCCACGGGGAGCATCCGTGCCATGCTGAAGTGGC
The DNA here is from genome assembly GCA_964621155.1 of uncultured bacterium. GTDB lineage: Bacteria > Krumholzibacteriota > Krumholzibacteriia > WVZY01 > JAKEHA01 > JAKEHA01. The sequence continues at coordinate 2,194 of CAZULB010000069.1, forward strand.
TGGAGCAGCACCCTTCGGCGATCGCCGCCCTGCCCGATCCCACGCCCACCCCGTCCCGGTGATCATGGCGCCTGCGCCTGAACTGCCTCCTGTGATGGTTTTGGTGTGACATCCATCCCGCTCCCCACGTCCTAACGGGGAGCGGGTCTGGATCGCCGCCGGGAATGCCCCCGTCGCGAAGCCCGCGCGTCCCCGGAGGGGTTCCATGAAGACGCGTCTCACCGTCCTTCCGTTCGTTCTTTCTCTGTTGATCCCGACCATTTCGAAAGCGCAGTGGGTCGCGAGCGGCGTGCCCACCTGCAACGCCGCCCGCGGGCAGCACTTTCCGCGCGCGTGTTCGGACGGAGCGGGCGGCATGATCACGGTGTGGTACGACGAGCGGGGAGCCGATCTCAATCTCTACGCGCAGCGCGTTGACGCCAACGGCGTCGTGATGTGGACCACGGACGGCGTCGCCATTTGCACGGCGGTGGGAGATCAGGACCTCTCGAATATTGTCTCGGACGGTTCGGGTGGTGCCATCATTGTCTGGCATGATCAGCGCGCGGGCGTGAGCCAGTACGACATCTATGCGCAGCGCGTGAACGCGATGGGCGCGACGCTGTGGACGGCCAATGGGATCGTGATCTGCAACGCGGTGAACATCCAGACCGAACCCTGGATCATCTCCGACAATGCCGGCGGTGCCATCATGGCGTGGCGCGACACGCGCAACAACCCGGCCGATGTCGACGTGTACGCCCAGCGTGTCAACGGCTCGGGCGTGGTGCAGTGGCAGGCCAACGGCCGGTCGGTGTGTCTTACGGCGGGGAGCCAGGTGCTTGTGCGCATGTGCACGGACGGCGCTGGCGGTGCCATCATCACGTGGACGGATCTGCGCAGCGGAACCAACTACGACATCTATGCGCAGCGCATGAGCGCGGCGGGTAATCAGCAGTGGACTGCGGGCGGGGTTGCGATCGCCACGCTGCAGGGTTCCAGCCAGCTCTACGAAGACATCGTGAGCGACGGTGCCGGCGGCGCTGTCCTTGCGTGGCACGACGACCGCGGCCTCCCCGGAAGCGACATCTACGCCCAGCGCATCAACAGTGCGGGCGTGGCCCAGTGGACGACGGACGGCGTGGCGGTTTCGAAGGTCCCGTCGACGTCGGAGAGCAATCCCATGCTGGTTTCGGACGGATCCGGCGGTGCATTCGTGGCGTGGGATGATCTGCGCAGCGGCAACGCCCAGTTCGATGTCTACATGCGCCGCATCTCGGGTTCCGGAGTTGCGCAATGGACGCCGAACGGGATCCCCATCTGCACGGCCGACAGCGACCAGTTCCGCCAGACCATGATATCCGACAACGCGGGCGGTGTGGTGGTGGCGTGGCTGGACAACCGCAGCGGTGGGCGCGGATTCTACGCGCAGCGCGTCACGCGCAACGGCGACATCCTGTGGCAGACCAACGGCGTGCGGGCGTGGCCCGCGCAGGGCTTTCTCGACAACTTTGCCGTCACTTCGGACGGAGCCAACGGGATTATCGTGTCCGGCCCGGAAGCGCGCAGCGAGGACTACGACATGTTTGCCGGGCGCATCGAGGGAACGCTGGGGGCGTGGGGACATCCGGAGCCGACAGTCACGTCGGTGGCGGATATCAAGGGTGACCAGGGCGGCAAGGTGAAAGTGAACTGGAAGGCAGGCGGCTACGACGCCGTTCCACTGACGACGCTGATCACGCACTACTCCGTGTGGCGCGCAACCGATGTCGCGTCGCTCGCGTCACTGGTGGCGAACCCGGGTGCGGTGAAGAAGGGCTTCGCGGGCAGAGCCACATGGGTGCAGAAGAGTGCCGCGACCAACTATTACTGGGAGCTCGTGGGCACGCAGAACGCAACGCGCCAGGTGGGCTACAGCCTGGCCGCGGACACGCGCGCGGACTCGGTGGCGGGCAACATGGCGACGCACCATTTCATGGTGATCGCGCACACGGCCGACTCCTACAACTACTGGGTGTCGAACGAAATGGCGGGACGCTCGGTGGACAACCTGGCCCCCATCGCGCCACTGGCGCTGGTTGCGCAGCGCATTGGGAACTACGTGCACCTCAAGTGGAACCGGGTGCGCGTTCCCGACCTGCACAACTACACGGTGTACAGGAAGACCTCCAGCGGTGTGACGCCCGTTCCGCAGAACTTCCTCTCCGACGCGGTCGACACGGTGCTGACGGATACGACACCGCCGGCATCGAGCGCTTACTACATCGTCACCGCCACCGATGTGCACGACAATCAGGGCGCGGCTTCGAACGAGGCCGCCGTCGGCGCGGCCACCGGGGCGGGGAACCTGCCGCCCATCACGTCTCTACTGGTGCTCCAGAACCGCCCCAATCCGTTTACGGCCTCGAGCACATTTGATATCGGGTTGCCGTCGGCATCTAAGGTATCACTTGAAGTGTTCGACGTGGCCGGCCGGCGCGTGGCGTCGCGCTCTCTGGGCTCGAAGCCGGCGGGCTGGCAGTCGATCTCGATCGACGCGATCGGTGATGACCGCAAGCCGCTGGCGAGCGGGGTATACTTCTACCGCATCCGCGCCGCCGGGCAAACGCAAACACGCAAAATGGTCATCGCGCGGTGAGCACGAAAAAGGGGTGTCGATTTCTCGACACCCCTTCTTCATCCGATCGTATGCAGCGTCGCGTTACTTCAATAGCACCAGCTTCTTCGAGTCCGAGAACGTGCCGGCTCGCATCTGGCTGAAGTAGATGCCGCTGGCAACCGCCCTTCCAGCCTGATCGCGCCCGTCCCAATTCACCGTGTACCATCCCGCCGGTTTGTCGTCGCTGACAAGCGTTCGCACGAGCGCTCCCTTGATGTCGTAGATGGCGATGTTCACACGCTCCTGCTTCGCCAATCCATACGTGATGGTGGTGCTTGGGTTGAAGGGGTTGGGATAGTTGCTGCCCAGATAATGTGACGTCGGCAGCGGATTCCGCGGTACTGAGGTCGCAACGCACGGATCGTCGACGAACGTGGTGACCACCGTGTTTGTTATCACCGGGTCGTTGAAGTCGAAGGTGATCGAAGCGCTGTTCTCGACATAGCTGTCAAACTGCTCCTCGAAGGGAAGCGGCCTCACGGCAAACGTAACCTGACCGTGATTGCTCCCGGGACCGAGCGTGCCCGCGAGATCGATTCCTTCGAAACTGATCTGGAGCTGGTTGCCCCCGCTGACCTGGATTCCGGTTACAGGATGGCTGGATGACACGATTGAGATCGTCGTGGGATCCAGGTCTTCATCGAGCACGTCATCGATAAAGATGTTGTGGGCGAGATCGGTGCCCACGTTTTCGAATTGGATGGTGTAGGTGAGGGGTGCGTCAAGCGCCACCTGCCCATCGGGGCCGCACCCGGGCTGCACCGCGATGCCGTTGGGGTCGCATGCGCAGGCCGAAGTCTCGTTCAACGTCCGCACCGTGGTGCCGGTGCAGCCCAACCCCTGGTCGCTGAACGTCACGGTCGAGGTGTAGGGGCCGCCGGTCGACGGTGTGGCCTTCACCGTCACGACGCATGTTTGCCCGGGGGTGATGTCGTCAAGGAGACTGACGACCCGTTGGTGTGCGTTCGGTGTGGTGAAGGAAATGTTACAGGCGCTGGTCACCGACGAAATGGTGAACTTCGGATCGAGATTGATATCGAGCTTTCCCACCGTACCCAACTTGATGCCCGCCAGAACATTCTCGGTCAGCGTAACGATATATTCCCGCTCTCGGCCCGGACATGGGCCCTTCATCGGCTTGCTGTTACAGGGTGGGTTACCGGTGATGATATCCTGCGAGCTGAAACCGAGAATCACGTTGCACGGTGCGTTCGTGTTTACGAGATTCAGCGCGAAATCCTTTCCGCTCGCAGTGGTGTTGGGCAGAGGGTTGACGCTATACGACACGGGCTGGCAACCGGGCAAGCTCCACGGATCTCCGCCGACCGGAGTGTTGCTCACGTTGTAGGGCCCCGACGGCACGCTGAACTTATAGTTGCCGTTCTGGTCCGTGAAAGTGGTGTAGCCCGTGACGGCCGTCATTGAGCGTCCGGGGATGGGCGCATCGATCCCATCCTTGGTACATGCTGTGGTGCTCGGAAAGTCGCGATACACCATACCCGTGATGTACGAGATGGGAAGCATTGCGAAATTCTTGTTCGGATAGGTGCCGTTAGCCAGCACGGTCACCGGATACGTGGTAGGCGATTGGCATGCGCTGAGTTTTTTCCATGGGTCGTTCAGGGCCGCTGCCATCTTGACCGTGTACGAACCAACCGGGACGGTAAAGCTGTAGTTCCCGTTCGCGTCTGTGATCGCATAGTAAGTTCCCGCCTGGACGACCAGGCCGGCGAGAAGATCGTCGGTTCCAGAGTCGTATGTGCAGTTGGAATTCTTATCCGAGTACACCTGACCCGAGATCTGACCTGACGGTGTGCACGGGTCCGGCGTGCTACCAGGTGTCGGACCGTTGATCCCCGCATTGACAATGCTGGAGAAGTAATGGCTGGTTAACGCATCTGCGGTGGTCCAGCGAACCTTGGCCCATGAGCACGGCGCCGGCACAATGCTGATTGTCGCGGGCAGTGTGTTGGTGAGCTGATAGTCGATCGTCGCCACGATCGTGGCCGTCGACACGGCGGCCTGCGTTCCCATAATCAGGGCCGCGACCGTATTGCACGGATTGCCACCCAACTTGACGACGGACGGAGCTACCGAATGATTGAAAATCGTCACATTGGGGCTGGTCTTGAGAGCGTACTCCACCATGCGCAGGTTGGTGACGTTATCAACTACAATGTAAGCGGTGTTGACGCCGGCAGTCTGAGTAGCCGTGTTGGTGATGGTGGAAGGGTTCGAGCTGAACGAAACGGCGATCTTTCCATCGCACACGTTAGGTATTGGAACTGCGGTGCATGGCGAGGCCGTGAATCCGAGCTTCGTGAGGAAATAGGAATAATCTGAAAGATTCACTTTCTGATCGGGACACACTAGATCGCCGCCGCACGGGAAGGGCCCCGGAGGGCCGGAGGACTTGACGTCGCCGCTCAAGCTCGGACCGGTGTTGCCGTAGTCGACGTTGAAAAGGCAAAAGTCCAGCCCATCGACGAGACAGTCATGGTTCATGTCCATGACAGTTGTTGTCGCGACCGCATCGTAGCCACAGTATTCGCCCGGGTCCCAGACGTTGTCGTGGCAGGCAACAGCATATACGATCCGAACGATATCTGATGGGATGGCGAGGCAACAAATCGTGAAGAGGGTAACGAACACCTTGCGACCGGTAAGCATGGAGGCCTCCGAAGGAGCGTGCGCAATACGATCGTTGTATTTGAAGAACAGAGGACGGGCAAGATGTGTATTCGCGTTGTCCTTCGAAGCTCAGCTTAGGCTGCTTCATGTAAAACGTCAAGCAGTTGATTGGCATGCCCGGCGGCTGGAGCCGCTCCTCGCACCGCACCGCGGCCGGTCAAACGCAGACACGCAAGATGGTGATCGCGCGCTAAGCACAAAAAAGGGGGTGTCGAGTTTCGACACCCCCTTTGTCTCGGCTCGCCGCCGCCGCCCGTTTGGGATCGGATGCATCTTTTGCTAGACTGCGCATTCCATGCACACGCCCGGAACCCCCTCGCTCATCTTCCTTTTGTATGTGCTCGTACTCCTTCCCTGGATGGCGTATCGAAGTGCCCGTCGCCTGCGTTCCCTTCGTGCCCAGTCACCCGGGGGGCCGCCGCCCGAGTTGCCGCGCACCCGCATCTGGGCCGGCACTCTGCTCCTCATGGTGTTGATGTTTCTGCTCGCGTGGAGCGTCGGCCGCGGCTTCGACTACGCGATCTTTGCGACACCGCAGCTGGGCCTGCACGACTTCGGCGCTGCACTTGTGGCGCTGGCACTCCTGCTCTCCGTGCGCTGGATTGTGCGCAAGACGCACTCGGAAGCCGAGCGCCGCGAGATGGTCGTGTTCCACATCGCGCCGCGCAACGCGCGGGAATGGGTGCTGTACGCCCTCACCGTCATCGCGGCCGGGATCGCGGAGGAAGCCGCCTATCGCGGCGTCGGTATGTCGATCCTCTGGTACTGGTGGGGGACGCCCTGGCCCGCGGTCATCGTGCTCTCGGTTGCATTCGCGCTCGCGCACTGGATTCAGGGCTGGAAGAGCGGCGTCATCATTTTCTTCATGGCGCTGGTGGCGCACGGCCTGGTGGCGTTTACACACACACTCGTTCTGATGATGGCCGTGCACGCCGTGTACAATGTTATCGCAGGTGCCATGATTGCACGCGAGGCACCGAAGTACGGCGCGCCGTAACGGCTGCGGGCAGCGTTGGAAAAATACTGTATGCGATTGGCAAACGGCGGCGTGCTATGGTTGCCATTACAGGCCGCGGAGGTCACCACCTATGAATGACCACATCGAACCCAATCTCGCTCCCATGCGTTCCAGTCTCGAAATCGCCCGCGACACGCCCCTGGTGCACATGCGCACCTACATGGCGCAGCTCAATCTCACCGACGACGATTTCGATTTCTACGGCAAGTACACCGGCAAGCTCCGCCTGGACTGGCTGGACAGACAGGCCGGGAAGCCCGACGGCAAACTGATCCTGGTGACGGCCATGACGCCCACCAGCAAGGGCGAAGGCAAGACGCTCACCACGGTCGGCATCGGGCAGGCCATCGGGAAGCTGGGGAAGAAGGGCATGATTGCACTGCGCGAGCCCTCCCTCGGCCCGGTGTTCGGGATGAAGGGCGGTGCGACGGGCGGCGGATACTCGCAGGTGCTCCCGATGGAGGACATCAACCTCCACTTCAACGGCGACATTCACGCCATCACCGCGGCGCACAACCTGCTCGCCGCCATCCTCGACAACCACATCTATCAGCACAACGCGAAGCGTATCGACATCACACGCGTTCTGTGGCCACGCGCGCTCGACATGAACGACCGCGCGTTGCGCGACATCGTGATCGGCATCGGCGGTTCAACCAACGGTGTGCCACGCGAGTCGGGGTTTCTTATTACCGCGGCGTCGGAAGTGATGGCGATCGTGGCGCTGGCGCAGAGCCGCGATGATCTGAAGCGCCGGCTGGGGGACATCGTCGTGGCATACGACCTCGACGGCAAACCGGTCACGGCGCGCGACATCGGCGCCGATCGCGCCATGGCGGTGGTCCTCAAGAACGCCATCCAGCCCAACCTGGCCCAGACCATCGAGCATACGCCGGCGCTCGTGCACGCGGGCCCCTTCGCCAACATTGCGCATGGCACCAGCAGCGTGCTGGCGGCGCGCTGCGCGCTGAAACTCGCGGATTACGTGGTCACCGAGTGCGGCTTCGGCTCCGACCTGGGTGGCGAGAAGTTCTTCGACATCGTGTGCCGGCAATCGGGATTGCACCCCAACGCGGTCGTGATCGTCGCCACCACGCGCGCCATCAAGCGCCACGGCGGCGTGGCCGAGAAGCCCGCGGAGCTCCTCGAGCAGGAGAATATGAAAGCGTTCGAGGTGGGGCTGGGCAACCTGGGCGCGCACATCAGCGCCATGCAGAAATTCGGGATGCCGATCGTGGTGGCGCTCAACCGTTACCCGTTCGATACCGAGAATGAGATTGCCACTCTGCGTGCTTTCTGCGCGAAACACGGTGTTGCATTCGCGCCGCACGAAGCCTTTGCGCGCGGCGGCGAAGGTGCCACTGAGTTGGCGGCAATTGCGATGAAGCTGGCCGATGGCAACCCGCATCCGAAGTCGCAGTTCCTCTACGACCTCGAGGCCTCGCCCTACGACAAGGTGCGCACCGTGGCCACTGAGATCTACGGCGCCAAAGACGTGTACTTCGAGCGCGACGCGCGCAAGAAGATCGATGGCTTTGTGAAACTGGGTTACGGGAAACTGCCGGTGTGCATCGCCAAAACGCAGAGCTCGCTCAGCGACAACGCCAGGTTGATCGGTGCACCGAAGGATTTCACCATCACGGTAACCGACGCACGCCTGGCGGCGGGCGCCGGCTTCATGGTGATCATCTGCGGCGACATGATGCTGATGCCGGGGCTGCCCGAAGTGCCCGCGGCCGCGAAAATGGACATCGACAGCCAGGGCAATATCAGCGGACTCTTCTAGCGAGGCACCGCTACAGATCCCACGCGAGCGCAATGCCGTAGATGTCGGGTTCGTAGTACCGGGAAGAGTGCGTGTAGTCGAAGCGCAGGCGGAAGCGCTCGGCGGGAATGCCCAGGCCCACCCCCCAGGCCGAGTTCTCGAGGTTGCCATCCTCGTCGCCGGGGTCGCTGGTGAAGCCATTGCGCAGGAAAATCATCTGCGTCACAGCAAGTTCAACCCCCATGCCCCACGTGAACGGCTGGTCGTGGAAGCGATGCGCGCCATCCGCGTTGCCCACGAGCGACACCAGCGGCACCTGCGCACCCAGTATCGAGATGGCCGGGCTCGCGACGCAGAGACTGCCGCCGAAGTGAATGCGCGTGGGAAGGGGATCGCTGCCCAGATCCTCCACCTCGATATCGCTTCCAAAATTGACGATCGCTGCTCCCAGCGCGGGAGTCAGTTGCCAACCGCTGTACTCCGCGTTGAACGCGGCGGTGGCGCCGAAATCAAAAGCGAACGCACCGAAATCAATCGTGCTTCCGTCTCCCACCGTGGCGGGAGCATAGTTTGCCCACCAACGCTTGCCGGCCGCACCCAGCCGCATCTCGTTACCCTCTCCGAAGGGAATACCGATCCCCAGCGTAAGCGTTGCCGACTGCTCAGCGGAATTGAACTCCTGGAGGATGTTGCCTTCGGTGTCGGTGGCAATGCTTTCACCGTAGTCGAGCCGTCCGTAGGAGATGTCACCCGCGTGGGTAATGCCCCCGTCCTGGCGATGGCAAAAGCCCGCGCTCAATCCACCGATCCAGACGTCGTGGGTCAACCCGGTCTCGATGTTCCAGCGTGTGCCCTGGAGATAGGCGTGTGCCGCTCCCACCACGTTGGCCGGATTGAAGTAGATGTTGCCGGGCTCGGTGTTGTCGGCAGCGCCGTTGTCGCCCAGCGCGCGTGCGCGCGCGCTCACCGGAAAGTCGAGGAGCGGCGCCCCGGTGCTTACCATGGAGAAGGCATCGGAACCGAATGCGTGAAGGCAGAAGCAGCAGAGGGCAACCGCTGAGAGTTGTCGGCGCATGTTTGACCTCCGGAGAAGGGGATCATACCAGAATCGTCCGGCCGGCGTTTCGGCCCGCTCTGCGCGGGCCTCCTCCCTATATAAGGAGGAAAGCCATGCGCAGCCGGTCGAACCACGCCGGGGGCGCCTCCACCGATGACACGCATGCCCGCCGGCTTTCACTTGTTGGCCTGCAGGTGAAACATTATCATTTTCCGGCTGCCGACGAATGGGATGTGTTGGCTTGTAGCGGCTGCGTTGCCTGTTGCGCTGGGCTGCAGGAGGTTCGACGCGGTTTGGTGGAAGATCGATAGAACACTGGTTGGCCAGTCAAGGCCGACGAGGGAGCTACGCTGGGCATGATCTGGATGTGGACGGCATTCATCGCTTTTGTCCTGTTGATGTTGGCTTTGGACCTGGGCGTATTTCATCGCAAAGCACACGTCGTCGGCGTCAATGAGGCCCTCGTATGGTCGGGCGTATGGCTGGCCCTTGGTTTGACATTTTCCGTGTTCGTGTACTTTGCCTACGACGGCCAGTGGTTTGGCCTTGGCACCATGGTGGACTCCGTTGATGGGCTGGTTAACAGCGGTGCATCGGCGACGGAGAAGTATCTCACCGGCTACATTGTCGAGAAGTCGCTGAGCGTCGACAATATCTTCGTGATCGCCATGATTTTCAGCTTCTTTGCGGTCCCGCCACTCTACCAGCACCGCGTCCTCTTCTGGGGCATACTCGGCGCTCTGGTACTGCGCGGTGCGATGATCGCCATCGGGGCGAAGCTGATTGCCGAGTTCCACTGGGTACTGTACGTCTTCGCCGTGTTCCTGATCCTGACAGCGATCAAGATGCTCGTCATCAAGACGGAGCACACCGATCCCAACAAGAACATCGTCGTTCGCTGGACGCGCCGGTTGTTCCCGGTGACCTCCAGATTTCACGGCGAGCACTTTGTCGTTCGTGCCGGTACTCCTTCATCATACGAGAGCGAAGTTCCGGGTGCGCCCACTGTCCCGGATGAGGTCGTGGACAAGGCCCGGCCGGGAACGCTGCTTCTCACGCCCCTGGCGTTGGCGCTCGTCATGGTCGAGACGACCGACCTCATCTTTGCCGTCGACTCGATCCCGGCCATCTTCGCCATCACGGCCGACCCGTTCCTGGTGTTCACCAGCAACGTGTTCGCAATTCTCGGATTGCGATCGCTCTACTTCGCGCTGGCCGGCATGGTGAAGAAGTTCCGTTACCTCAAAGTTGCGCTTGCCCTGGTCCTGATGGTCGTCGGGGCAAAGATGCTGCTGGCCAAATGGTTGAAGCTCCTCCTCGGAAAGAACTTCAACGTGTACTTGCTGCTGGTCGTGCTCGTAATCCTGGCAGCCGGGGTCGCTGGCTCGCTTTGGGCGGACCGGCGAAGTCGCAATGGCGAGGTCAGTCGATGAAACTGACCCGCAGTGGGTGTTGCTCGCGGCGCGTCGCCGGTCCATGGAAGTGCTTCTCGCGGTCCCGCGGGGCGCTTCCTTTTGGCCCCTTGAGAAACGGGTGAGTGTTTTTTTGCCCGGGCGCAGCACGGCCACGAACTCAACCAGGGGCGGGGATTCCGCTCGTTGACCCGCCCCCGTGACGACACTATAATGACGGCTGCCCGGCGGAGAAACCCGCCGGTATCGAACTCCGCCCGGAGCTTCACCGGGCGGATTTTTCTGTGCGGACCCATCGCATAATCTACTTTCAGGAAGAGACGTAAATGCCAGTCACATTGGTAGTTGGCGGACAGTGGGGGGACGAGGGCAAGGCCAAGATCATCGACTATCTCGCGCGCGGAATGGACATCGTCGCCCGCTACCAGGGCGGCGCCAACGCGGGGCACACAGTCGTTGTCGGGAGCGAGAAGTTCGCTTTCCGCCAGGTTCCCTCCGGCATCCTCTACCCGCGCGTGACATGCGTGTTGGGTGGCGGCATGGTGATCGACCCGCACGCGCTGATCGAAGAGATCGACGGCATTGCGGCGCGCGGTGTCGACGTCGAGGGCCGCATCCTCGTGAGCGCCCAGGCGCACCTCGTGTTGCCCTATCACGTGCTGCTCGATTGCGAGTCTGAAGACCGCCGCTCGGCGAGCGCCGAGGGCGGCATCGGCACCACGCGCAAGGGCATCTCTCCCGCGTATGCAGACAAGGCGCGCCGCGAAGGCATTCGCGCGTCGGATCTCACGCGCTCGCCGGCGGACCTGCGCAAGCTCGTCGAGGCGCACGTCAAAGAGAACAACAAGACCCTGAAAATGCGCGGCGCGAAGACGTTGTCACCCTCGAAGGTCGCCGACGATCTTCTCAAGGTGCGCAAACGTCTCCTGCCCATGATCACGGACACGCGCCCCGTGCTGTGGAAGGCTGTCGACGACAAGAAGCAGGTGCTGTGCGAAGGCGCACAGGGATCGCTGCTCGACATCGATCACGGCACCTACCCCTTCGTCACCTCGAGCTCGTGCACGGCGGGCGGCGCCGCCATCGGTACCGGACTTCCACCCGCGGGCTTCGACGCCATCGTCGGCATCTTCAAGGCCTACTGCACGCGCGTCGGCAACGGTCCGTTCCCGACCGAAGACAAGGGCGCGGCAGGGAAGAAGCTGCGCGAGATTGGCCGTGAATATGGAACCGTGACGGGACGCCCGCGTCGCTGCGGATGGTTCGACGCGGTGGCCGCGCGCACCGTGGTGAAGGTCAACGGAATCACGGACGTCGCGCTTACCAAGCTCGACGTCCTCGACACCTTCGACTCGATCCAGGTGTGCACGTCGTACCGCTCGGGCAAGGAATCGCTCGACGTGTTTCCCGCCGATGCGCGCACGGTGGCGGGTGTGAAGCCCGTGTACGAGGAGATGAAGGGCTGGAAACAGACCACCACCGGGTGTCAGCTCGAGGATCTGCCATCGCGCGCGATGGACTACATCAAGTATCTTGAGGGGCTGATCGGCTGCCGCATCCATCTGGTTTCGCTTGGACCCGAGCGTTCCGCGATGCTGCAGCTTCCGCGCGTCAAGACTCCCGCGGCGAGAGTGTAGCCGCTCCCACCGTGGCAGTTTGCGTCGTCAGCGGTGCGAGTGGCCTGGTCGGGACCAGTATTCTCGAGCAGCTCTTCAGTTCCCGTCATCAGCTCCACGCCTGGCAGACAAACGCGCGCTACATTCTGTATTCCCGGAAGGAAAAGTGGCATTCAGCCGGCCTGGGCGAGACGCCCATTGAGGAAATCGAGCGTCTGCTGAAGGGCGCGGACGTATTCATTCATTGCGCGTGGGATCTGAAGGTCGCAACCTGGCGCGATATCGAGCGTGTCAATGTGAACGGGTCGATCGCGTGGTTTGAGGCGGCCGCGCGCTGTGGCGTGAACAAGCTCATCTTCGTATCGTCGGTGAGCGCGTACCCGGGCTGTCGCTCGATGTACGGTCGCTCCAAGCTGCTCGTGGAAGCGGCGGTGACACGCCTGGGCGGTGTGAATGTGCGGCCTGGTATTGTTCACGGTGACACGTCGGCGGGTGTCTACGGGCGGCTCTGGAAGAGCACGAGTGCCTCGTTTATTCCGCTCATCGACGGTGGCCACCAGCGCATGCTGACAGTTCATCGCGAGGACCTTGCCCTGGCCATCGATCGCATCGTCGATGACTACGACCAGTGGAAAGGGCGCACGATTGCTGTCGGCCATCCCGAATTGGTCACGCTGCGCGGCATGCTCGAGCGAATGCTCGCGGCGCGCGGCCGCCGGGGCCATTTTGTCACCGTGCCGTCGCTACCGGTGATGTTCGCTCTGCGCTGCGCGGAACGCGCCGGCGTGCGCCTTCAGTTCCGTTCCGACAGCCTTGTCACACTGATTGGAGAGGAGCCGCGCGTCGATCGTGACGTCCTGCAGGAGCTCAAGATTTCGTTCCGTTCACTCGACGACGCGCTGAAATTGTGAGTACCCATCGCGAGTGCGACGCGCTGGCGCGCTATCTGGTCGGGCGGCCGTGTCCCGCAGATGTGGGCGAGCGCTACCTGCGTGCCACCGATGAAATGGGTCTTCGCCTCGCCCCGCTTGAGAGCGCGTTGTGGGGCGCGGCGTTGCGTTTTCGTCCGCTGCTCGCATGTCTCGATGCGGGCGTGGCGCTGTGGCATCGCGACGGCCACGTTCGCCGGCGCCTCCTTGTAATGTTCGCGCTCCTCGAAGCCTCACCCGCCAACACGGATCGCTTTCTCTTTGCGCCGCGTGGCGCGGGTGCGCATACGCTCACGCTGCTGCGCTGCGCCATGGCACCCGTTGCCATCGTGCTGGGTACGCCGCTGGGTATTCTGTGCCTCGTTGCGGGGAACCGGAGGGAGCCGTGAGCGAGCGCAGGGCTGATTTCGTGGTGGTAGGCGCGGGCCTCGCGGGCGTGCACGCCGCGCAAACGCTGCTCGAAGCGGGCGCGACCGTTGTCATGCTGGATGGCGGTGTGACCGGCAATCCCTCCATTGAGCCGCCCGCCGATCGCACGTTTCTTTCCCTGCGCCGGGAAGATGCGTCGCAGCACCGCTACTTTCTGGGCGAGCACATGGAAGCCGTCGCGACGCCGGCGGGACGTCCGGGCTCGCAACTCACGCCCACGCGCAAATTCATCATGGACGGCGTCGAGCGCTGGCTTCCGTTCCGTTCCGATTCGTTCACGCCCATGGAGTCACTCGCGCTGGGAGGACTCGGCAACGCGTGGGGCGTAGGCTGCTATCACTTCTCCGACCGGGATCTCGAGAGTGCGGGGCTGCCGATTGCAGAAATTCGCGACGGCTACCAGGTGGTGGCCGACCGCATCGGCGTGCAGGCGACCGATGACGACACCAGCCCCTTCTGCGGCGGCGATGTGAAGGGCTTCCAGGCCGTCATGGAGATGGATGCGGCATCGAGTGCGCTCTACGCGCGCTACCGCACCCGTCGTGATTCCATGCTGCGCTCGGGAATGCACGTGGGCCGCCCGGCGCTGGCCGTGCTGACCAAGCCCCGCGACGGCCGCCGGCCCATCAATTATGACAACATGGATTTCTACACCGACCAGCGCGAGACCGCGTACCGTCCGTGGATCACGCTAAATGCTCTCAAGCAGAATCCCCGCTTCGAATATCGCGGCGACATCGTGGTCACTTCGTTCGCGGAAGACGGCGATGGCGTCAGTGCGCAGGGATTCATCATGAATGCCACACCACGCACGCCGGTGTCGGTACGTGCGCGCAAACTGGTGCTGTGCGCGGGCGCCATCGGCTCGATGCGCATCGTGGCGCGGGCGATGAACGGAATCGGGCATCCGTTTCCGATTCTCACCAACCCGTGCGACTACCTCCTTGGTGTGCAACCCTCGCGCATCGGTAAGCCGCTGGGGGAGAAGACGTCGTCTTTTGCGCAACTCGCCCTGTTCTACCGCCCGCCGGGCGAAGACGCGGTGGCGTATTCGGGCGGATCGATCTACAGCTACCAGGCGCTCATGTTGTTCCGGCTCGCGCGCGAAGCCCCGCTGGCGTTCGCGCTCTCGCGTGATCTCTTGCAGTTCCTGCAGACCAGTCTGCTCATGATCGGCATGACCTATCCCGATTGGCCGGTGCCGGGGAACTTCCTGAAGCTCGTACGCGACGATGATTCACCTACCGGCGACGTGCTCACCGCGGAGTACACCATGTCCGCGCGCCAGGAAATGATGCGCTCGAAAACGTTGGGTACGATCAAGCGCACCTTCCCATCGATCGGGTGCATTATCGCGTCATCGGTGCGCGGGAAGAATGGTTTCAGCTCGCACTATGCCGGCACCATCCCGTATTCAACCGCGGAGCACGACTTCACACTCGCAAGCGACGGTCGCCTCCACGGCACGCGCTCGGTCTACGTCGCCGACGGATCCGGTTTCCGGTTTCTCCCCGCGCTGGGCCTGTCGTGGACGCTGATGGCCAACGCACATCGGATCGCGCAGCGGCTGGCGCGGGTGTAAACCGGATACGCGCCGGTGTGCGAAACCTTGACACCACGCCTCCGCGACCGTAAAGTCGGCCATCCCTCGAGACGCTAGCTCATCTGGCAGAGCACTTGCCTTTTAAGCAAGTGGTACCGGGTTCGAGTCCCGGGCGTCTCACCA
>CAZULB010000070.1:0-17320 GCA_964621155.1 uncultured bacterium
CGGTGGTGATGCTCTTCATGCTGGGATCATTGATCGTGTGGAAATACACCAAGGGTTCGCCGTTCGGCGCGGCTGTTTTCGGACTGTTCCTGCTGGGTCTGTCGGTGCACCTGATGCTGATGATCCGCTCGATGCACAACCCCTCGATCGACGAAGGCGATCCCGAGACGTGGCGCAACCTGTACGCGGTGCTGCGCCGCGAACAGTATCCACCCACCAGCATGTTCGAGCGCAAGGCGTCGTGGGGATTCCAGTTCCAGCACTTCAACGGCTACTTCCAGGCCCAGTTCCAGATGTTCACGGCGTACATCGGCCAATTGAACCTGGGCTCGATGATTCCGATTGGTCTCGGCATCTGGGGCATGGTGGACCAGTTCGTGAAGCACCGAAAAACCTTCATGATGCTGTTCATTACCTTCTTCGTGCTTTCGATCGGGTTGGTCGTGTTCCTGAATTTCTCCGACGCCGAAGTGCGCGAGCGCGACTACTTCTATTCTTCTGGTTTCTACTTCTTCGCAGTCTACATGGGCATCGGTATGGTCAGCGTACTGACCGAGCTGCGCAACGCGCTCGGCAAGCGCGGCGCCGTAGCGCCGGTCACTGTGGGCGCGTGCTGCGTGATGCTGGCTCTGCCCATGTTCACACTGCAGCGCCACTGGTTCACGCACGACCGCGGCCGCAACGTGACCTGCGACCAGTACGCGCACAACATGCTCGTGTGTCTCGAGCCGGATGCCATTCTCTTTACCAACGGCGACAACGACACTTTCCCGCTGTGGTTTGCGCAGGAGGTGGAGCACTACCGCACGGATGTCCGCGTGGTGAACCTGAGTCTGCTCAACACCCCGTGGTACATCAAGCAGTGTCGCGACAACTCGCCCAGAGTTCCCATCACCTGGACCGACGAAGAAATCGACCGCCTGCAGCCGCTGCCTTCCAAGGATGGCTGGGTGCTCGTCGCCGACATGGCTGTCGACCACATCCTGCGCACCAACATGTTCAAGCGGCCGGTCTATTTCGCCGTCACCATTCCGCCTTCGAAATTCGCGCCTTACAAGGACATTCTCGAGATGAGCGGCCTGGCCTACAAGGTGGTGGCGCGCAAGGGCGAGTACATGATCAACGTGCCGCTGGTGGAGAATTGCATCACCAAGGAGTACAAGTACGACGGCATCCTCACCAGGGACTGGAAGCGGGACAAGAGCATCTATCTCGCGACCTACATCGAGCACCTTATCCAGAATTACTCCGCCGCGTTCGTGCAGCTCGCATACGCCAAGCACGATGCGAAGGACTACAAGACCGCGCTGAAGTACATGGAGGTCGCCAACCAGATCTCGCCGCAGCTGGAACCGCCCGTGCAACTGCTCGGCTACTACTACCTGGATGCGGGCGACACCACCGCCGCCGTGCAGCACTACGTCGACGAGCTGCGGGAGTCGCCGGGCGATCAGTCGCTCATGTACCGTCTGGCCAGCATCTACGAGCGCATGGGCAAGTACAGCGAAGCGCTCGAGCTCATCGATCCCATCTACAAGAGCGAACCCGACGCCAAGGATCTCAGCGCCATGGCGTTCGAATTGGCGGCACGCGCCGGCCAGGTCGAGCGCGCGCGCGCCTACATGACCGACTGGCTCAAGCGCCATCCCGATGACGCGGACGGCCGGGCCGCGCTCGAGAACTTCGAAAAGCAGCTTTCCGCTGCGCAGAAGAAGTAGGACCCCGCGGCATGGCGAACCGCATGGTGGTTACGGGAGCCGCGGGATTCATCGGCTCACACCTGTGCGAAGCTCTGGTGGCGCGCGGTGACGACGTACTCGGGATTGACTGCTTCACGGATTACTACGATGTCGCGCAGAAACGCGCGAATCTCTCCTCTCTGGTCGGAAACTCACGTTTCCATCTCCTGGAAGAATCCCTCACACGCATCGATTTCAAACGCGCCCTGGCGGGCGCGGGTGTCGTGTTCCATCTCGCGGCGCAGCCCGGTGTGCGCAAGAGCTGGGGGTTGGATTTCGAGACCTACATCGAGAACAACGTGCGGGCGACGCAGATGTTGTGCGAAGCGATGAAGAGCACCGGCGCGCGTCTGGTGTACTCGAGCTCGAGTTCGGTGTACGGGCAGACCGCCCAGCTTCCCATGCGTGAGGATCATCCCACGCGACCCAACTCGCCCTACGGCGTCACCAAGCTGGCCGGCGAGAATCTGTGCCTGCTCTACGCGGCCAACCATGGATTGCCGGTGGCGGCTCTGCGCTACTTCACCGTGTACGGTCCGCGCCAGCGTCCCGACATGGCCTTCCATCGCTTCATTCGCGCCATGTTGCAGGGCGACCCGATCGAAGTGTACGGCTCGGGCACGCAGACGCGCGACTTCACGTTCGTCTCCGACGCGGTGGCCGCCAATCTGGCCGCGGCCGACTACCGCGGCAATGAGACCGTGTTCAACATCGGCGGCGGGAGCCGGGTGTCGCTCAATACCGTGATCGACCTGATGGGGCGCGTCACGCAACGCACGCCCGACGCGCGCTTCAGCGACACGCAGAAGGGCGACGTCATGCATACGATGGCCGACATCACACTGGCAGCGCGCGAGCTGGGGTACGCCCCCGCGGTGGGGATCGAGGCGGGGATTGCGCGCGAAGCAGAATGGCTGGACGGGTACCGTCGCCGCGTGGGAAATTAGCCCTGTGAAAATCTCCGTCGTCATCCCGTGCTACAACGAGCAGGAGAGCCTGCCCGAGCTCTTCGAGAAGCTCGAAGCCGTAAGCGCGGAGATGAAGTGCGACTTCGAGTACATCTTTGTCGATGATGGCTCCACCGACCGCACGGTGGCGGTGATGCGCATGTTGCGCGACCGCTCGCCCCGGGTGGGCATCATCTCCTTCCGCCGCAACCAGGGCAAGGCCGCCGCGCTCAACGTCGGCTTTCAGGCCGCCAATGGCGACTACATCGTCACCATGGATGCCGACCTGCAGGACGATCCGGCGGAAATTCCGGCGCTTCTGCGCAAGATCGAAGCCGGCGCCGACCTGGTTTCGGGCTGGAAGTCGAACCGGCAGGACCCGGTCTCCAAGACGCTGCCGTCGCGCGTTTTCAACCAGGTGACGTCGCTCGCCACCGGCCTCAAGCTCCACGATTTCAACTGCGGCCTCAAGATGTACCGCCGCGATGTGACCGAGTCGATCCACGTCTACGGCGAGCTGCACCGCTTCATTCCCGCGCTGGCGGCGTGGGAAGGATTCCGCGTGGATGAAATTCCGGTGAAGCACTACAAACGCAAGTACGGCCAGAGCAAGTACGGGGCGCGCCGTTTCCTGAACGGCTTCTTCGACCTCATGACCACCATGTTCGTCACGCGCCGCGCCCTCAATCCGCTGCACTTCTTCGGGCGCATCGCGGTGGTGTTGTTCATGCTCGGCCTGTTGCCCCAGCTCTATTTCCTGGTGGAATGGATGATGGGGAAGGGGCTGCACGTCCGGCCCATCATGCTGGCGGGGTTCGTGCTCGTCATCGTCTCCATCCAGGTGCTCTCCATCGGTCTTCTCGCCGAGCTCATCTCCGCGCGCAGCGCGCGCGACACCGTGTTCGCGTTCAAGGAGTATGACGTGCGTGGCGCGTCGGCGCCGCGGGCTCTCGCGCGCACCGAAACCGGGCGATGAAAATCTGCCTCGTCGGCCCCGCGTACCCCTACCGCGGCGGCATCAGCCAGTACTCGGCCATGCTCGCCCGCGAGCTGCGAGCTTCGCACGATGTCCTGCTGGTCAACTTCTCGCGGCTCTACCCGGACTTTCTCTTTCCCGGCAAGACGCAGTTCGACGACGGATCCTCGGTGCTCGCCGTCGAGACCCTGCGTCTCGTCGACAGCATCCAGCCCCTGTCGTGGCGTCGCGCGGCCGATGCGGTGTGCGATTTCCGTCCCGACGTGGTGGTGTTTCAATGGTGGCAACCATTTTTTGCACTCGCTTACCGCAGCATGTGCGCGCGCATCCATGCGCGAACCGGTGCCCGCATCGTTTTCGTGTGCCATAACGTTCTGCCGCACGAATCGTCGCCCGTCGACCGTGCGCTCACCAAACTTGCGTTGGCCGGGGCGGACGCCTTCGTGGTGCAATCGCGCGAAGACGGAAACATTCTGGCCACGCTCCGACCCGGGGCGGTCGTGGAGTTCAACCCGATGCCCGTGTTCGACCTGTTCAGCGCGCGCGAAGATGCGGCGCGCTCGGAGGCGGTGCGCCGCGAGCTCTCCATCGATGGACGCGTCATTCTGTTCTTCGGATTGATCCGCGCCTACAAGGGGCTGCGCACACTGCTCGATGCGTTCGCGCTGGAAAAGGATGCGCTGCAGGCCACGCTCCTGGTGGTGGGCGAGTTCTACGAGGATCGCGCGCCCTACGACGCTGCCATCCGCGCGCTGGGCATCGGCGACCGCGTACGCATCGTCGATCGCTATGTGCCGGACGCGGACGTGCCGGCCTACTTCCGCCTGGCCGACGTAGTGGTGCTGCCGTACGTAAGCGCCACCCAGAGTGCCATCGTGCAGACGGCGTTCAGCTTCGAGCGACCGGTGATCGTTACCGCGGTGGGCGGGCTGCCCGACGTGGTGCGGGACGGTGTCACCGGGTTGGTGGTGCCGCCGCGGGATCCGCGCGCGCTGGCCGATGCGATGCGGCACTTTTTCGACGACCACACCGGGCCGCGCATGAGTGCAGCCATTCGCGCGCACGCGGGAGAATTCGCCTGGAGCCGTTGTGTTGATGCTATTCTGTCCGCCGCTTCACGCCCGGCGCCCGCCCGGTGACGGGACGGGCGCGGAAGCTATTCGCAGGTCGTGATTTGCGCGCGGTTGCCGCTGTGGTATCATGACCCGTTCCAATCGTATGGCTGCCCGAGGTACCAAGGCCACCGGTTCGCCCGGCTCCGGCGTAGAGCCGGCCCGCCGCCCGCAGGGTGAGCGTGTTTTTGGCTCGCCTCTACGTACCGGTCTGTTCGTTGCAGCCGCGCTGCTCGTCGCGATCGCCGTCCTCTATTACGATCTGATTTTCGGCGGGAAGGTCTTCTGGGCTCCCGACAGCATGTCGGCGGCCAGCCTCGTCACGGCAGGGAAGAACCTCATGGCGCGCGAGGGATACCCGCTGTGGAATCCGTACATCTTCGCCGGGATGCCCAGCTTCGGCAGCCTGGTCTTCGTGCCCTACGTGTATCCGGTCAATTTCGTGCTCGGTATCTTCGTCCGCTACCTGTTCTTTCCCGAGTATTCGTGGCTGCTCTTTCACACGTTTCTGACCGGGGCCGCCACGTTTCTCCTCCTGCGCGGGCGCGGCGTGCAGGTGGCCGCAGCGCTCCCGGCCGGCGTGCTCATGATGTGGATGCCGAACCTGGTGGCGATCGGCGCCAACGGACACGGAAGCCAGGCCTGCGCGGTCGCGTATTTGCCGCTCGCGCTGTATTTCTGGGACCGTCTGTGGCGAGGGAAAGGACTGGTATCCAACGCCGCCGCGCTTTCCATCACCCTCGGCCTCTCGATGCTGCGCGGACACCTGCAGGTGTCCTACTACACCTACGGGCTGGTCGGCCTGCACGCATTCTACTTCGGGGTCATGCACATGGTGGACGGTGTGCGCGGGCGCGCGAACGATGCATCGCCGCTGCCGGCGGCATTGCGCGCGCGCTTCGCCGGTGGCACGCCGGCCCGTCGCGCCGTCACCGACGTGGCCTGCGCGTGGGCGGTGCTCGCACTCGCCGTCGGACTTTCCGTCATGATGTCGGCGGTGCTCTATCTGCCCGTGACCGACTATGCGAAGCACTCCATCCGTGGCGCGTCAATCGAAGGGGGGCTGGATTACTCGTACGCCACCATGTGGAGCCTGCACCCCTCGGAGATGATCACGTTCCTGGTGCCGCACGCGTTCGGGTTCGGCAAGGATCTGTACCTGGGGCACATGCCCTTCACCGACTACCCCAACTATCTGGGTGTGATCGTGTTCGTAATGGCGCTGGGCGCGGCCGTGGGCGTGCGCACGCGATGGGTGCGTTTTCTGTCCATCGTGTGGGTGGTGTCTACACTGATCTCGTTCGGCAATTTCTTTCCGGTGTTGTACGGGCCGCTCTTCAAGCTGCTGCCCTTCTTCAACAAGTTCCGCGTGCCGGTAATGATTCTGATCGTCCAGCAGCTCGCCACCATCGTCTTGTTCGGAGCCGGTCTCGACGCGCTTGTGCGCGCCGAGACCGGGCGGCTGCGCGGACTGGCAATGCGGGTACTCATCGCTGCCGCCGCGGCGTTCGCCGTCGGCGTGTTGTCGCACGGTTACTGGACGGGAAGCGGTTTCGCGGCATCGGCGGCGCCGCACGTGCACGCAACGCGCGATCCCGACCAGCAGCGCATGGTGGCACAGATGGCGGGCCAGTTCCTCGCGCGCGACGTCTTCCAGCTTGCGCTCATTCTGCTTCTGGGCGCGCTGGCGATGTTTGCATACGCCCGGCGCAATCTGAACGCGACCGTGTTTTCGTCACTCGTGCTTCTCCTGGGTGCCGCCGACTACTACCGCGTGGACAGGTTCATTCTTCATCCCGAGGCCTTCCTGAAACACGACGGTTATCGGATCCTGCACGACAAGCGGGAAACCGAACGCTTCAAGACGCCCGACGAGATGATCGCCTTCCTGCAGAAACAGCCGCAGCCGTTTCGCGTGCTTCCCGTCGACGGACCGCAGCTCGAACCCGCGGGAGACGGTTCGCCGCCGCCCGTTTCGTTCGAACTGCAGGGGTTGTTTGCCACCAATCGCTTCATGGTCTTCGACATCGGCTCGGTGGGTGGCTATCACCCCGCCAAGCTGCAGGACTACGAGGAATTCATCCGCGCGCTCAAGTTTTCGATGGAGCGCGGACGCCTGGACCTTGCCAGCATGATGAACGCGCGCTATGTCATCAGCGGCGTACGCCTCGCCGACAACCCGTCGCTCAAGGCGGTGTGGGTCGGCCGTGACTACAACAACGAACCGCGTGCCATTTATGAAAATGCAGGGGTGTTCCCGCGGGCGTGGATTGCGGGCGCGTACCGCGTGGAAAAACCGGACGAGGGATTGATTGCGATGGCAAACGGCGAGGTGGACCTGCGTCACACCGTTTTGCTGGAAAAAAAGCCGGCGGTGGAGCCCGTGGCCGGCGACAGCGCGGTGGTGAACGTGGGCAAGATCGCCGCGAAGGAATCCTCGTTCTCGGTGACGCTCGACCGGCCGGGAGTGCTGGTGGTGGGGGAGGTTTATTACAAGGACTGGAAGGCCACCGTCGACGGCCAGCCCGCCGAGATCTTGAAGGCCAACCATGTGCTGCGCGCCGTGGCGCTTCCCGCGGGCAAGCACGATGTTGTATTCAAGTACGATTCGGCGCTCGTGCGCAAGGGTGCGACAGTTTCTGTGGTGACCTTTGCGCTCACGCTCCTGGCCTGGGTGGGCGCGCTGGTCGTGTGGCGGAAGGGAACAGCGTGGAATCGCTCGTCGTAATACCGACCTATAACGAGCGCGATAATATTGAGCGCATCGTGGGCGAAGTGCTCGCGCTGCCTCTCGACATCCACGTGCTGGTGGTGGACGACAACTCGCCTGACGGCACGGGCACATTCGTCGCTGCCTGGTCGCAACGCGAGCCGCGCGTGCACGCGCTGCATCGCCCCGGAAAGCTCGGTCTCGGCGGCGCCTACATCGCCGGCTTCAAGTGGGCGCTCCAGCACACCGACGTGCGCTACATCTTCGAGATGGACGCCGACTTTTCGCACGATCCCCGCGCCATTCCGCGCTTCCTGGAACTCATGCCCGATGCCGACCTCGTGGTGGGATCGCGCTATGTGAAGGGTGTGACGGTGGTGAACTGGCCGCTCTCGCGCCTGGTGCTCAGCATCACCGCCAACGTGTACACCCGCATCATCACCGGCATGCCGCTGCACGACGCCACCGCGGGCTTCAAGTGCTTCCGGCGCGAAGTGCTGGAGGCGTTGCCCCTCGACCGCATCAAGAGCGACGGCTATTCGTTCCAGATCGAGATGCACTTCCACGTTTGGAAACGAAAGTACCGCATCATCGAAATGCCCATCATATTCACCGACCGTCTGGTGGGGCAGTCGAAGATGTCGCGCCGCATCGTATGGGAAGCCGCCTTCATGGTATGGAAGCTGCGTGTCGCTTCCATGCTCGGAAGAATTCCGTGACCGTTTCCATCATCATCGTCACCTATAACAGCGCGCGCGTAATCGGTGCGTGTCTCGATTCACTGGCGTCCGACGCGGCATCCGGCCTCGCCGAGGTAATCGTCGTCGACAACGCGAGCAGCGACGACTCGGTGCGGGTGGTGCGCGACCGCTATTCGTGGGCGACGCTCATTACCAGCGGCGAGAATCTTGGCTACTCCAAAGGCGTCAACCTCGGCATCCAGAGTGCGCGCGGGCGCTTCCTGCTCATACTGAACCCCGACACCGTGGTGCGGCGCGGAACGTTGCGCAAACTGATCGAATTCGTCGAGAAAACGCCGGACGCAGGCATCGTGGGACCGAAACTCGTCTTTCACGACGGCACCGTGCAGCTTTCCTGCCGTCGGTTTTACACGTTCCGCGTGCTGCTCATGCGTCGCACGCCCCTGGGGAAGATCTTCAAGAATTCGAAAGCGGTGAGCGATCACCTCATGCTCGATTTCGACCACGACTCCACACGCGAAGTGGACTGGCTGCTGGGGGCCGCGATGTTCGTGCGCCGCGAAGCAGTGGACAACGTGGGCATGATGGACGAGCGGTTTTTCCTGTATTTCGAGGATGTGGACTGGTGCTACCGGATGAAGCAGCGTGGCCTCAAGGTGTACTACCTTGCCGACGCCGTGATCGAGCACGGCTACAAGCGCGAGAGCGCGCAGGCGGTATTGAATCGCTCGTTCGCGGCGCACCTGGTGAGCCTGTTCCGCTACTACGAGAAATGGAACCCGGTTTTCTACTTCTTCAAGCGCTACCGGGAAGTGCTGAAGGTTGCGCTGTTCCTTCTCCTCGACCTGGTTGCGTTCAATGCAGCCTTCTTCGCCGCCTATGGCCTGCGCGTTCTGCTCGCCGACGTCTTCACCAACCCGAT
Source organism: uncultured bacterium (assembly GCA_964621155.1). Classification (GTDB taxonomy): domain Bacteria; phylum Krumholzibacteriota; class Krumholzibacteriia; order WVZY01; family JAKEHA01; genus JAKEHA01. The sequence continues at coordinate 9,108 of CAZULB010000070.1, forward strand.
CTTCGCGGTGCGTGCATACCATCGCTTTCTGTTCTTCGAGAACCTCCTGTTCGTGTTCACTTTTGCGTTCATTGGTCTCTACCGTATCCGGCGCGAAACGCGCGCGGCCGAGGAACTGTTCACGATCGTGCGCGCCATCGTGGTTGCATCCGTGCTGCTCATGACGAGCACGTACCTGAGCCAGATCCGCACCTATTCGCGCATGGTAGTCGTGTTCATGGTCCCGTTCGCGATTCTCTTCGACGGGCTCCTGCGCGCCGGCGTGCGCCACCTGCACCGCCGGCTGCTCGCCTTCAAGGTTGACTTGAAACGCGCCTGCGTGGTGGGCCCGCGCGATGCGGCGCGCGAAGTGGAGGCGCGCCTCATGAAAGACGACGCGCTCGGCTTCGATGTGGTGGGAGTGGTGGACACAGCCGGGCAGAGCGACGGCATCCTGACCGGCACGCTGGGGCCGGTGGAAAACATCGAACGCATTGTCGAACGCTATCGCATCCAGCACGTCGTCGTGCTGCCGCACGCGGTGGGAGACGAACTGCTCGCGGAACTGGTGGCGCTCGGGCGTCGGCGCGTGATCGACGTCACCGTGCTGACCGACTACGCGGGTCTCGTCTTCCATCAGGCGCGCGTGGCGGACCTGCAGGGCCGTCCCGTCATCTTCTATCCGCGCGACACGCGCTATCTGCTGGACCGTTTTGTCAAACGCGCGCTCGACCTGGTGTTCGGCATCGCCTTCGCCGTGGTGTCGCTTCCGGGGTATGTGCTATACTCGCTTTACGCATTCTCCCGCGCCCGCAAGCCCTTTGTGTACAGCCAGCGGTTGGGCGCGCGGGGAAAGCCCCTCGTCGTTCCGGTGGCCGGAAACGGCCAGCCGGACGGTCCGTCCGACTTCGTCAATCTTCCCCTGTTCTGGCTGGTTGTCATCGGCAAGATGAGTATTGTCGGTCCTTACCCGCTGCGTCCCGAGGACGCAGAGTACGTCGGCCGCGTGGGTCGTTTTCGTTACGAAATGCGTCCCGGCGCTACCGGATACTGGCGCATGGGGCCGTCGCGCATCAGTCGCGAAGACCTGCTCGTGCAGGATACCGCGTACGTGCAGAACTGGTCGCTTGCCAATGACGCCAAAATCATCCTGGAAACCATTACATCCATGATCGGCGGCCGGCAGCGCGTGCTCGAGATCACCACGCGTGCGGCCGGAGGAGAAGAACGTCATGCGGGCTGAGCAGAAGAATTTGCGCTCGGTGTGTCTCGCCGCGGTGCTCGCGGCAGCAGCGGCGGCGCCGGCAGGGGGCGCCAGCTGGCACAATCACATCGACGCCAGCATGATCAACGAGATTGTTGTGCGCGGCAATCAACTGTACGTGGCCACCTACGGCGGCATTCTTGTGTACGACCGGACGGATGGCTCGTTCCGACAGTACACCAACGACGCCGGCCTTCCGTCCAATTCGCTGCGTTGCCTGACCTTTGATGACAACGGTGACATCTACGCCGGCAGCGCCGACATCGGTGTCGCCAAGGTGCGTGTGACGAATGGGCGCCTGACGCTCATCCGCTCGCTTTCGGAACAGATCGACGGTCTGGCCAGCAACAAGGTCAACTCGATCGCGGTGTGGAACGACGTGCTTGTGTACGGCTCGACGCCGGGCGCGGGAACCATTCGCAACGACTTCGCGTCCGCGCGCTTTTTCGAGCGCGATGGACTGCCGGGCCCCGACGTATTCGACGTGCTGCCCGCGGGGGACAGGGTGTACATGGCCACCGCCGGCGGCGTGGCGACGTTGAATGCGCTCGGCATCATTCAGACCCTGCCCGGCACGCCGCTGGATGCCCACGTGCTCGCTACCGACGGTGCGTTCATCTACGCCGGCACCAGCACCAACGTGCGCCGCTTCGATCCAGCGACGTCGTCGTGGACCGACATCGGACCCAACGCGCCGGCCACGCCGCAGCGCATCTACGGCCTGTACTGGGACGGCACCACCCTGTGGGCTGGCGGCACGCGCAGCATGTACCGCTATTCCGGAACCGGCAGCGCGTGGACGGCGACCAACGCCAGCTCGATCCAGGACAACTACCTGTTCTCCACCGGCACCGGCAACGTGGAGATGCGCGGTATCGTGGCTTTCGGCAACAACGATGTTTATTTCGGAAGCGCGAGCGAGACCGACCTGCGCGGTCCCAATCTCATGCACTACGACGGCGCCAATCTCGTCAACCTGCGCGCCAACACGCCCGGCGCCAACAATATCCCGCGCCTCTCTATCGACACCGACGGCTCGCTGTGGGCGGAATTCGCGAGTTTCTACGTGGGCAAGTTGATGCCCGACAATCAGTGGGTGAACTACAACAAGTCGATCGCGGGCATCCAGCTGCCCACCAATCCGTACGCGAACATCGGCTTTCTCGCCGATTCACAGGGACACAAGTGGTTCTCGACGCTGTCGGATCCGAACCGTCCGCCGCTCAAACCGCTCGACGAGCTCGTTGATCTCAACGACGCCAATTACGCGAACGACGTTTGGACGCGCCACGACCTGGGCTCGGGCGGCGGCGACACCTACGGCACCCTGCGCCCCGTGCGCGCGGCGGAAGACCCGGTGGGGAATCGCTGGTTCATGTCGGACAATTTTGTTCCTGAATGGGGTGGTCTCAACATCCTGAGCCGCGACGGCAGCGCGTGGTTCCGGATGAACCCGGCCCGCGACGCCCGCATGGTCTCGGGCAACGTGATCGACGTGGCTTTCGGCACCATCGAAGCGTACGTGGGTTTTGTGAACGACGGCGTGTACCGGTGGCGCCACTTCGGATACGACTGGCCGTCGCTCACGAACTACCCCCCGGACAGCTGGTCCGCGTTCGTGTCCAAGAGCCAGCTCCCGAGCGAGGCCGCCATCACACGGCTTGCGCTGCGCAGCGATGGCCGCCTGTGGATAGCAACCACGTCCGGTCTCTACTACAGCTCGGGCTTCGGCGTGTCCACGGTGCCGACGTACACTGGCATCAGCCCCGGTATCGTGAGTCCGAAGGTGCAGGACATCATGCTCGACCACGACGAGAACCTCTGGGTTGCCACCGATCTCGGTCTGAATCGCATCGCGCGTGACGACAACAACGACATTCAGACTTTTCTGACACCCGCGTCCTTCGCCGTGCTTTCGGGACTGCGCTATTCCCTGGAAGTGATCTCGCCGCTGGCCAACTCCGATGTACGGTCGCTCGCCATTCACCCGACAAAGGACATCCTTTATATAGGTACCTTCGGCGGGCTGTCGGTTTATGATTTTTCTGCTCCGGCCGCAACGGCGACCGATCTGTCCCGTGTCTATGTGTTCCCGAATCCGGTGTACACAACCAAAGGGCACTCCGCGCTCAAGGTGGGCAACCTCACCGGCCCGGTGACCGTCGAGGTTTACGACCTGGAGGGCGAGCTCGTGGATTCGCGGCAGGTGACCACCGACGGCGGCGTCGCGTGGGATCTGCGGACGCGGGGCGGGGCCGACGCCGGCAGCGGCAAGTACATCGTGCGCATCCGGGGCGAGAGCGGCTCCGTGCAGCGGTCCATCGCGTTGATTCGCTAAAGCACATTCCAATGTCGAAACGTCTCATCATCGTCGGCGCCGGCGAAGCCGGGCGTATGCTGGCGCGTGAAGTCGCCAATCGCGCGCGCGGCCAGTACGAAATGTGCGGTTTCCTCGACGACGCACCCGCGCTCGCCGGCACCAGCGTGGACGGGTTCCCGGTGCTCGGCGTCACGGCGGAGCTGCCGGACATTGTGCGCAGGGAACGCGCGGACGAAGTCCTGATCGCGGTACCGTCGGCCGGCCGCGGGTTCGTGCGCCGCATCGTGACGTTGTGCCGCGACGCCACGGTGCCGTACCGTATTGCACCCGGACTTCTGGAGATCATCAAGGGACCGGTGCACCTCGAGCAGATTCGCGACGTGCGCCCGGAAGACCTCCTGGGCCGTGAAACGGTGGAGTTCGACGAGGCGGAGATAGCGGCATTTCTGGCCGGACATACCGTGCTCGTTACCGGCGCGGGCGGCTCGATCGGCAGCGAGATCTGCCGCGTGGTTTCACGCTTCAAGGTGAAGCGGCTGGTGTTGCTCGGCCGCGGTGAAAACCAGATCTTCGAGATCGAGCGCGAGATGCGCGTGGCCCATCCCGGGCTGGATATCGTGCCTGCCATTATCGACGTGCGCGACCGCGATGCGCTCGTGCGCGTCTTCCAGCAATACCGGCCGGAGATCGTCTACCATACCGCGGCCCACAAGCATGTCCATTATATGGAGGCATTCCCGTCCGAAGCGGTGAAAAACAACATCGGCGGCACCGTGAACGTTATCGAAGCCGCGCGCGCGGCCGGCACCTCGCGCGTGGTCATGCTGTCCACCGACAAGGCGGCGGATCCGCAGGGCATGATGGGAGCGACCAAGCGCGTGGCCGAATTCGTGCTGGCGACGCACAACCGGCCCGGCGGGCCGCGTCTGATCACCGTGCGCTTCGGCAATGTGCTGGCCAGTCGCGGCAGCGTGGTTCCGCTGTTCGTGGCGCAGATTCACGCCGGCGGGCCCGTGACCGTGAGCCATGAAGACGCCACGCGCTTCTTCATGTCCATCAAGGAGGCGTGCATGCTCGTGGTGCAGGCGTCGCTCATGGGCGAGGGGGGAGAAATCTTCATCCTCAAGATGGGTGAGCCGATTCGCATCGCGGAGCTGGCGCGCGACCTGATTGCGCTCTTCGGCCTGCGCGCCGGCACCGACGTGAAGATCGAATACACCGGCCTGCGACCGGGCGAGAAGATGCACGAGAGTCTCGTCGCCGCCGGCGAAGAGGCGGTGGCGTCGCGACATCCCCAGATCCTGCGCGCCGCGTCGCGTGTGCCCGCTCACGTCGATGTCGACGCGGTCGTGGCCTCGTTGTCGCGTCTGGCCGCGGCGGGAGACGACGACGCCATTCGTGACGAGCTGGCGCGCATTATTCCCGACGCCGAGTTCGCGCGCGCACCCCGCAGCAAAGGAAATCCAGCACGATGAGCAGCGCCCCCCGTCCCCGGTTGCCCGCGATTGCAGGCGGTGTACCCGTGCGTTCGCAACCGCTGCCGTTTTTCCGCGCGGCCGTCGACGAGGGCGACATCGCGGCGGTGTCGGAGGCCATGCGTTCGGGCTGGCTCACCTCGGGACCGCGCGCCATCGAATTGGAGCAGAAGCTCGGTGAGTATCTCGGAGCCGCGCACACTATCGCGGTGAGCTCGTGCAGCGAGGCCATGCTGGTCATCCTGCGCGCGCTTGGTGTCGGGCCGGGCGATGAAGTCATCACTTCACCGATCACGTTTGCGTCGACGGTGCACGCCATCATTCACAATGGCGCCACACCCGTCCTGGCCGACATCGAGAATGACACCTTCTGTCTGGATCCCGACGACGTGGCCCGGCGCATCACGCCGCGCACGCGCGCCATCATGCCCGTGCACTTTGCCGGGCAGGCGTGCCGCATCGGCGCGATCATGGAAATTGCGCGAGCGCACGGAATCGATGTGGTGGAGGATGCGGCGCACTCGTTCGGGGCGCGTGTGGATGGGCGGCGCGTGGGCACGTTTGGCCGCGCCACCGCTTTCAGTTTCTATGCCACCAAGAATCTCACCACCGCCGAAGGGGGCGCCATCACCACGCAGGATGAAACGCTCGCGAAGCACATGCGCCTGCTCGGCTACCACGGCATGTCGCGCGACAGTTGGAGCCGCTACAGCGATCGCGGCTCGTGGTACTACGAAGTGGAACTGCCCGGCTTCAAGTGCAACCTCAGCGATCTGCACGCGGCGCTGGGGCTGACGCAGCTGGCCAAGATCGATCGCTTGCTCGACGAGCGCCGGCGTGTGGCAGATGCGCTCACCGCCGCTCTCGCGTCGAGCGACGCGCTCGAGCTGCCGCGCGAACTTCCCGGCAACTGGCACACCTGGCATCTGTACGTGATTCGCCTGCGGCTCGATCGCCTGTCCATCGGGCGCGACGAGTTCATCAAGGCGCTGCGCGCCGAAGGTATCGGGAGCTCGGTGCATTTCATCCCCGTGCACAGGCATCCCTTCTTCCGCACCTACCTGCGCGAAAGCGACGCCTTCCCGCGCGCGGACGACTATTACTCGCGCTGCATCTCGCTTCCCATTTTCCCGGACATGACGGACGCCGACGTGCGCGACGTGTCGGACGCGGTGACGCGCATCGCGCAGTACTACCGCACCCGCTGACCGCATGCGCATCGTCACCGTCGACAGCTTTCCGCCCGAGCTCGATGCCCTTGCGGACGCGTCGCCGCGCGCCACGTTTTATCACACAGGCGCGTGGCTGCTGTCGCTTGCGGATGCCTACCCGCGACTCTCGCTGCACTGCCTCGTGGCCGAGGACGGCGGCGCGGCGGTTGCCTATCTACCATACTTCGTGGCGCGGCGCGGTCCCATGCGCGCACTGTGGTCGCTCCCGTTCGGAACCTACGGCGGGCCGGTGGGAATTGCCGAGAATGCAATCCTCGAGGCGTTGCTCGTCGAGTACCATGCACAGTTGGATCGACGCGCCGTCGTCGAGTTGGGATGGGTGGACTACCACAACGCTTTCGGCACGATGGGGGGCGATGTCGAGACGGATGAAACGCACCTGGTGGACATCTCCGAAGGTCTCGAGGCGTTGTGGGGCAGGGACTCGCGGCACCGGCGCAAGCGCCGCAACGCCGACCTGCGCCATGCGCGCGAGGCCGGCGTGGAAGTGCGGCGGGCTGCGGGCGCGCAGGATGTCGAGCGCTTCATCGCCGTGTGCCAGCGGCGCCTGGAGGGCAGAGGCGCGGCTCCGTATCCGCCGAAACTGTTCACGAGTCTGGTGGAGCGTGGCGGGGAACGGGCGCGGATTTTTCTCGCGTGGCACGGAGAGCAGGTGTTGGGCGGCCTCTTGAACTTCTATTATAAGGACGCCGTCATCGCGTGGCACGGGATGTCGTCGCTTGAAGGCAGCGAGATTCAGGCGGGCAAGCTGCTGGTTGCGACCTGCATGGGAGACGCCGCCAACGAGGGTTTCCGCACGTTCAACCTCGGCGCCAGTCTCGGCAAGCCCTCGCTGGTCTGGTTCAAGGAGTCGATGGGCGGGGCGCCGCATCCGTACCGTACCATTCGTCACCGCCGGTTCCCATCCCGTCTGGTTGCGGCGTTGCGCCGCGTGCCCGACCCGCAATGACGGCCGCACGGCGCAGCCGCTCGCAATTCGTCGGGAACACCGTCTCCCTCGCAGTGGCGACGGCGGTTTCCACGCTGCTCACGTTCCTGCAGATGAAGATTCTGGCTTCGTCGCTGCCGCTGGCGGCCTTCGGGTTGTTTGCCTCGCTGCGCGGGCTCTCGCTGCTGGTTTCGATCCTGGCCGCCAACGGATTCCCGCAGGCGCTCGTGCGCTTTCTTCCCGAACATGCCGCGCGCGGCGAACGTCGAGTCGCCGTGCGGGCCAGCCTGATTGCGGTGGGCGCGACTCTCGGTCTGTGTGTGCTCATGCTCGGCGTGGTGGTTGCGATGCGCACCGCGTTCATGAGCGACGTGCCCGCGTCGGCGATGAGCCGCTCGCTGCTGGCGTGGTTCGCCGTCACGACCGTTGCGGTGGCGCTCAAGCTCGTTCTCTACGGGGGGTTCAACGGCCTGCGCCGCTTCGGTTCGCAGAACGTGCTGGAAACGCTCACGCTGGCCGCGCAGGCGCTATGGATGTGGATCGAACGCGGCCAGCTCGACCTGAGCCGGTTGTTCGAAATCGTCGGCATCACCTCGGCGGTGAGCGCGCTCATCGCGGTGCCGTGGTTCGCGGCACGGTTGTTTCATGACGTCGAACACGGCGAAGCGCAACCGACCACCACGCCGTACGGTCGTTACTGGATGGGCGCGGTGGGACTCTCGATTGTCGCGCTGGCGTTCACCGACGTGGACCGCTGGGTGCTTTCGCACGTGCTGGCGCTGGAAGTGCTGTCGCTTTTCCACGTGGCCTCGCGCATCGTCCGTCTCGCGGGCCGCTTCATTGCCGTGCCGGTGTTGACGGTCCAGCCCGAGATCACGCGTATCCGCGCCGAGGGGCGTCGTGATGAAGTGGATCGGGTGACGCGCGCTTTCTTCAAGGCGAGCGTCATGATGGGCGTGTTTGCCGCGGCGGGGATCGTCGCGTATGCATCTCCGCTGATCGCACTGGCCTCGGG
>CAZULB010000071.1:0-17223 GCA_964621155.1 uncultured bacterium
CGCCGCCACGCACGGACACGAGCATGTGGTAGTCCCGCGCGTAGTTCACGGCGTGCACCACGTCCGCGGTGCTGGCGCAGCGCACGATCATGGCCGGGCGCCTGTCGATCATGGCGTTCCAGACCGCGCGGGCTTCGTCGTAACCGGGATCCGGGGGAAGAATCAGTTCGCCGGCGAGGCCCATCTTGAGCTCACCGAGCTTGGTGGCAACTGCATTCATTTTTGTTCTCCTTCGTTTGGTCGTGTACGGTGTTTTCAGGCGCGGTGAATGACGATTTCGAGATAGTCGCCCGGCGCGACCAGCGAGTCGCCGCCGGCGCGGTTGTAGCGCGCAAGCAGATCGAGCAACGCGTTGTTCAGGCCTTCGTGTCCGGCCGCATCCAGCGCGTTGAACGCCTTGTGAACCGGCCCGTAGTACGTGCGGAAGGTGTCGATCCAGCTCTGGGCGGAGTAGTCGCGGAAGACAAATTGTTTGCGCTGTGTCTTGATGTCGCTCGCCAGCGGACCGAAGAGCTCGACGAGACGCGTTTCGCTTCCCCACGCCGCGGGTGATGTGACTCCCGCCGGCGGCGGTACAAAGCGTCCCACCACACGAAACAGCTCCCCGATGAAACCGTCGGGCGTCCAGTTCGCCATCCCGATGCGTCCGCCCGAACGCACGACTCGCAGGAGCTCGCCGGCCGCGCGCTCCTGGTTGGGCGCGAACATTACCCCGAAGGTCGAGAGCGCTACGTCGAACTCACCGGACTTGAACGGAAGCTCTTCGGCGTCGGCCACCCACGTCTCCATGACCAGCCCCTCGGCTTCCGCGCGGCGCCGTCCCTGTGACAGGAGCTCGGCGACATAGTCGGTCGACGTTACGCGCGCCAGACGGCGCGCCGCCGCGAGCGACGCATTGCCGTTGCCGGCGGCGACGTCGATAACGCGCTCACCGGCGCGCACGTCGACGGCTTCGGCCAGGGATTCACCCACGATCTGCAGGGTGATGCCGATGCGTCCGAAATCGCCGGATGCCCACATGGCCTGCTGGCGGGTCTTGATGGCTTGATAGTCGGTGAGGGTCGGGGTCGCGACTGTCTGCATGATTGTCCTCCAGACGAATTTTTTGCATGGGCCCATTCCCATGGACGCAATATCCCAAACGCGGCGACTTGACGCCCTGCCGCGTGTCGGTCAAATTGTGCTGATCGTCCGGAGTCGAAGAGCCCGAGGAAGGACCGGCGGGCAAGAACTTACCGGGAGCAGAAGGACCCCATATATAATGAGTGGCGATACCCTTTCCGATCTGTTGCGCGCCGTGCGCCTGCGCGGGGCCCTCTTCTTCTATGTCGAAGGCTCACACCCCTGGGTCGCCGAAACACCGAACCAGCGCGAAGTCATTTCCGCCATTCTGCCCGGTGTGGATCACATGATGGAGTTTCACGGGGTGGCAAGCGGGTCGTGCTGGGCCGCTATTGCCGGTGAAACGCCCGTACATCTCGATGAAGGCGATCTCGTCATCTTCCCGCAGGGCGACGCCCATGTCATGTCGAGCGCTCCGGGACTGCGCGCGAAGAACGTGGACCCCGGAGTTTTCTTCACGCCACGACCGCCCCAGTTGCCGTTTGCACTCAGCATGGACGGCAAGGGTGAGATGACGGCGCTGCTCGACGGCGGTGGACGCGACAAGACAGTCATCGTGTGCGGTTTTCTGGGGTGCGACGCGCGTCCCTTCAACCCGCTGCTCGCCGCGATGCCGCGCGTCATTCACATGCGCGGCCTGGCGCAGGACAGCTCGTGGGTGGGCACATTTCTCCGCTCGGTCGTCGAGGAGTCCAGCCGCAAGCGCCCCGGCGGCGAAGCCGTGCTCGAGCGAATGAGCGAAATGCTCTTTGTCGAAGTGTTGCGCCGCTACGTCGACACCATGCCGGCGGAACAGACGGGCTGGCTGGCGGGAATGCGGGATCAGTCGGTCGGCCGCGCGCTGGCACTCATGCACGATCGCCCGGCGGAAGCGTGGACCATCGAGCGCCTCGGCGAGGAAACCGGTCTCTCACGTTCAGCGCTCCACGAACGCTTCGTCCATTTCATCGGCCAGCCCCCCATGCAGTACCTGGCTGCCTGGCGCATGCAGCTTGCGGCCGGTTTGCTGCGCGACACCGATTCCAAGGTGATCGAGGTGGCGCTGGACGTCGGCTATGAAAACGAAGCGGCCTTCTCACGGGCGTTCCGCCGCGCCGTGGGTGAATCCCCGGCCGCCTGGAGAAAGTCGCGCCGCGCTCCACGCCCCGCGCGCGCAGCCACCTGAGCCGGCATCATCGCTCCGCTCGAACCCGGCAGGGATGTTCCTGCCCTCCCTGCCGACGTTAATCTGACGCCTAACAAGACCGGGCTCGTGGCATACGCCTTGCAGTGCTGTGCCGCCGCCCATGAGCACAACGCCGGCAGCCCCGCCGCACGACGGGCCTTCACCCGTCCGCACGGACCTCCGCAACCTGGACAAGGTACGGGGGATTTTTGTGTCGCTCGCCAAGTTCATCGGCGCGCAGGCCATCTACCAGAGCAACAACCCCAATCTTGTCAAATTCGCCCGCGCGTTCGAACAGGCATTCCGTTCCTACTTCGAAGATGAGACCGAGCTCCTGCTCAGCGTTTCGCAGTATCAACTGATCTGGCGCGAACAGGTTGTCTACGATGTCGGTCCCAACACGGAGAGCATTGCGTTTCTGTTGTACAAGGATGGCGTGGGTGAAGTGTCGGTCTTGCACAGCGTGGACCGGGCGGAACTCGAGTCGTTCGCACGCATCCTGAAACTCGCGCTCTACAGCCCCTCCACACAGTTCGACATCGCCACCGCGCTGTGGCACGAGGAGCTGTCCAGCATCTCGTACCGCGTCCTCGACGAGCAGAGCGACGCCAGCGACGGCGAAGGTGACGGCGTCAATCCCACCCAACGCGAGCAGCCTCTGCGCGCCAACGACCACCTCGACCTGCCGTCATCGGAAGCGCAGCAACGAATCACGCGTGAGCACGACGCGATGCTGGAGCCGATCGGCGACTACTATCTGGCGCTTGCCGCACATGCGGGCCCGGCCGGCAGTGTCGAGAACGAACGGGCCATGCAGCACATCCTGAGCGGCGCCCTGCACATCGATGAACAGGAGATGTCGCGCTGGAGCGCGCCGCGCGCGAACGACGGCGGCGACGAGCTCCTGGCCTTCCTGGGCGTCATGTTCGATTTCACGCGCGTCCCATGTTCACCACCGGTCATCCGGGACGTGATGGACACCATCGAACGCATCGTGCATTACATCCGCGACGAAGGACGCGTGGCGACGCTGACCGCCACGCTCGAGCTCGCCGCCCGACTGAGGACCGAGTCGCTTCAGGCGCCCTTCGCTCCGCTGCCCGCTCGTATTCAGGCCGAGCTTGCGGATCCCGAGTATCTGGTGGCGCTGGCGCGCCGCTCGCGCGAAGCCAACTCGCCTTTCGACCTCCTGCGCTATTTCGAGGCGGCGGGAACCAATTCCATCGGCGCCGTATGGGAACTGCTTTCCCGTCACAGTGATGATGCCATCCACGCGCAGGGCTGCACACTCCTGCTCTCAATGCCGGGGTTCGATGTGCGCACGATGACGGACTCGATCGACACCGAGAATCTACGCCTCGCACGCGACGTCGTGCAGCTGCTGGGATCCTCGGCCAGTCCCGCCATCACGCCGGTGGTTCACCGCATGCTGGCGGCTGCCGACCCGCAAGTCCGGCGCTGCACCATTGATCTGCTTTTGAAAGTCCCGGGTGACGAAGCGGCACGGTTGCTCTGCAAGTTGCTGCATGACGACAACCCCGGCGTCCGTCAGCGCGCGTGGAGCGCAGCCGGAAACATGGCGCACCCGGTCGTGGCGGCGGAAGTCGAAGCGTCGTGCTTTGCAGAGTCCGCATCGGCGCAGCCCGCCGACGAACTGGAGCTCATGTTTCGTGCGCTGGGGCGTCTGTGCGGGTTTGCCGTGCTGCCGCGACTTCGCGCCATGGTGGAAAGAAAGCAGCTCTTCACCGCGCAGAGGAACCGACTGCGGCGCGACAAGCTCCTGGCGATCACGGCTCTGCGCTATGTTCCCGGGCCCGATGCACAGCGCCTTCTCGACGTCCTGAGCGCCGATGGCGACACGCTGGTTCGAACCAAAGCGTCGCACGCTACCCGGCAGAGAACCAATCCCGGCCTCAGCGATTCCTCCTCGGAGATGCCGGCCACGACCGGGGATCCATCGTGAGCGAGCACCGCACAACCATCCCCGGGGCTGCCGGCGGCCCGCATGCCCGTCATGACGCGGTTTCGTCCGATGTCGTCCGGCTGGGCCCGGAGCTGGCCAGCGCGATCTTCAGCGTGACCCGCACCGTACGCATTCACGCCATGAACAACCGTGCCACGCAGGCAGCGCTGGAACGGCTCCTTCATGTGATCCGCGAGTATGGCCACCGGGAGGGACGGCTCACCATCGCGGTGGTGACGGACCTCCTGGTTGTGAACGACGTTCGTGTCGTCGTCGATTCCCAGCATATCGCACCTGTCCTGTTCCTGATCGACGCCATGAAGGAGCGCCATGTCGAGGAGATCGACATCACACCGGACGTGGGCGCCGAAGAGCTTGGCCGCTTTGCGCAGATATTTTTCGCTGATCCTGTCGAAGAAGACGTGTTCGGCGGGCTCGCTCGCGGCCTCTCCGAAGCCGGGGTCAACAGCATCCGACTCACCGAAACGATCGAACGCGTAAAGGCGTTGCGCGACACGCGCATAGACCAGAAGTCGATTCAGGAGGAGAGCAACAAGGCCATGTCGCGCGCGGTCATGTTCATGGGAGAAGTAATGCGCGCGGTGGAGCAGAAGCACCCCATCCAGGTAACCAAGGCACTCCGTCTCACGCAGCGCATGGCTGACATCATCCAGGTCGACGAATCCGTGCTCGTCGGCCTTACCAGTATCAAAAACTATGACGAATACACATTTGCCCACTCGGTGAACGTAAGCGTTTCGTCCATGGTCATCGCCGACAGACTCGGGCTGCCCAAGTCCGAAATAGCGGAGATAGGAATCGCCGGCCTTCTGCACGACATCGGCAAAATGCACGTGCCCCTGGCCGTGCTCAACAAGACCGACACCCTGGATCCCGGCGAATGGGAGTCGATGACCCGGCACCCCATGCTCGGGGTTACCGAGCTCGCCAGGGTACGGGCGCTGCGCATGATTTCGAGTCCCCTGTTCGTGACGCTACAGCACCATGTTCAGTTCTCCGGCGCCGGGTACCCCGAAAAGCCCGGCGGGTGGAATCTCCACCGGCACACGCGCATCGTTACGGTGGCCGACGTCTACGACGCCATGACTACTGCACGCAGCTACCGCAACGAACCGCTGGCGCCGGGCAAGGCACTCCGTTTTCTCCACCAGATGGCCGGCAAAATTTTCGACCCGGCGGTGGTCCGGGCCTTTATTCGCGCCATGGGACTCTACCCGGTGGGCAGCGCGGTCGAACTCGCCACCGGCGAACTGGCCGTGGTTATCCGGCAGAATCCCGACGTGCACCACGCGCACCGTCCGGTCGTCATGCGGATCGGGCCCGATGGCCCCGCCGGCGACCCGGTTGATCTCGCCGCGCTTCATGACGACGGCACGCACTATCTCGGTTCGATTGTGGCGACCGCGGACGAAAGAGTGTCAGATGCACACCGCGCGAGTTGCTTTTTGGAGGATTGACCCAAAAGTTGAACCACGATCGGAAATCACGCGGCACACCCCGGGACAAGCATCCGCAAGCAGGAAGAACAAGAAACAATACGCCATGCGCCATTTGGCCAAAGGGAGATTGGGCACTTTTCAGCACCCTGCTTCCGGGTGCTGTGACTCAGACACGGCGTCCCCATGCGATGAAGTGGCATTCGCGTCTGAATCAACTAGTTGGTTATCAGCACGTCATTTGCGCCACTTCTGCCGGTCCCGGCACGAACTGGAAAACCGATGGCACGTCGATTGCCATTTACCGCCGCGTCCGGCGAAAACAATCACCGGACAAGTGTTCTAAATCGGCGCGTTCTTTCTCTCGCTCCTACCTTCTGAAAGGAAGGAAATCATGAACTACCTGAATCGCTTTGTCCGTGAAGAAGACGGACAGGACATGGTCGAATACGCTCTGTTGGCTGCCTTCATCTCGATTGTCGCCATCGCTGCGCTCCGCGCCATCGGTCCTCTCGTCAATGCCATCTACGTTCGCGTTCAGAACGCGCTGACGTAGTCAACCCAAAGGGACGGGGGTACGCCTCCTGTCCGCGGAGGTCACGATGCACGCGACCACAATGGAAGTGTTGTCAGCAATTCTGATCGCAGTTGTGGTTGGAATAGCCATCGTCACCGACGTGCGCTCGAGGCGTATCCCCAACACCCTTACGTTCTCGGCATTCATTGCCGCTCTCATCGTTCGTTTTGCATTCCAGGGTTGGGCCGGTCTTGGCCTGGCCCTGCTCGGGGCAATAGTTGCCCCGGTCATCCTCCTGATCGTCCACTTCGGCAAGGGAATCGGAATGGGCGATTTGAAGCTTGCGGCTGCGGTCGGCGCGTTTTTCGGTCCGGTCGCAGCTGTCGTCGCAATGCTGGCTTCGGCGATTCTCGGAGGCGTGCTTGCAATGGCACTCCTCATGCAACGTGGTCAGCTACTGGCGGAGTTTTTCAGCCTTTTCCTCGTCGGGCTTCCGTTTCTGAAGGGCAAAAATGTCCCGGAAGCGCCGACGAACGCTGCGCACACGGTGACAACGATGCCGTACGGCGTGGCCATCGCACTCGGGTCACTCACAACGCTGGCAGGTTACGCATGGTTAGGGGCATCGCTGCCGTTATTCGGTCAAATCGCGGCAACGCTGTAGTCGAGTTCGCGCTCGTCTTCCCGTTGATGCTCTTGGTGTGCTTCGGCATCACCGAGTTCGGCCGCGCCTGGATGACCATGAACATTCTTACGTCGGCCGCGCGCGAAGGCGTGCGACTGGCGGCGGTCACCGCTCCGGACATTCCGGCGGTCGAAGCGCGAGTTCGCGAAGTTTGCGATGCAGCGCGCGTGGTTCCTTCTTCGATCACGGTGGTACCACCGGATCCCAATGACGTGAATCGCAAGGTGAGCGTCACAGTGGAGACGGAATTCGAAGTGATACCCGGCAATTTCTTTGTTTCGTACGGACCCAGGTCTTTCAGCGGCACATTCCCATTACGAACAACGTCGGTCATGCGACACGAGTCGTAACAAACAAAACGCGAACGGTAGGTATAGGTCATGGATAAACGTGGACTCATCTTCATCGTACTGGCGCTCGTCATGGCAAGCATGGCTGCCGCCGGTGTGTATCTCTACCTCAAGACAGTGCCGGGCGCCGAAGCGGGCGCAGTCGACACGACGCCCGTCGTCGTCGCCAGCGGCGACCTCACCTTCGGCACGATGCTCAAGCCCGAGCACCTGAAGGTTGTGGACTTTCCGAAGGGCGCAGTGCCCACGGGCAGTTACGCCAGCGAAGACAGCGTGCTCAGCCAGACGACGAAGGTGTTCGTCGTGGCCGGCGAGCCGATCCTGGCCTCGAAGCTCAGCGCGATTGGCGGCGGTCTCTCCGTTCGCGTGCCGGCCGACATGCGCGCGATGAGTCTCAAGGTCAACGAAGTGACGGGCGTGTCCGGCTTCGTGCTCCCCGGAGACCGCGTCGACATTCTGGTCACCATCGACAATGCGGCCGGCACCATGAATGCCGTCACCAACACCATTCTGCAGGATCTCGAAGTCCTCGCCGCCGGCGTGAAGACCGAGCTCAAGAACAATCAGAACGTCACCGTGCAGACGGTCACCGTTCTCGTCAATCCGGACGGCGCGGAGAAACTCGCGCTCGCCGTCGACCAGGGCAGCGTCCACCTCTCGCTGCGCAACCCCGTCGACCGCAGCATCACACAGGCGACTTCCAAGGACGTGCGCACGGTCATGGGTATGAAGAGCGACAAGCCGGACACCAAGGTTGTGTATCGCCAGGCGCCGGTCAGGGTCACGGCCGCCGAGCCCGTGTCTGTCAAGGAAGAGCAGCCGACGTTTACGGTCATTCGCAACGGCAAGATCGAGAAACAGGAATCGCCGACACCGGCGAAGGATAAGGATTAACCGTCCGGGTAGTACCGGCAAATCTCAATCGAAATGGAGTTCAAGATGTCCCGGTTGACGAAAACAATACGAGCGATTTCGCGGCTCGCACTTGTAGTCG
The DNA here is from genome assembly GCA_964621155.1 of uncultured bacterium. Taxonomy (GTDB): domain Bacteria; phylum Krumholzibacteriota; class Krumholzibacteriia; order WVZY01; family JAKEHA01; genus JAKEHA01. The sequence continues at coordinate 8,254 of CAZULB010000071.1, forward strand.
CACTCGTGGTTCCAACCGTCGCCAAATCTGCGGCGATGCCGAACCACCCCCAGATCAACGTGATCGTGGGACAGTCGGTCACCTACAAGCTCGACACCAAGGTGAAGACGGTCTCCATCGCCAACTCGGACATCGCCGACGTGGTGGTCGCCGGTCCCCAGGAAGTACTGGTCAACGGCAAGAAGATCGGTCTCACGACCCTGGTGCTGTGGGACGACGCCAACAACTCGCGCACGTTCAACGTCACCGTGCGTGGACCGTTCAGCGATGAGAAGATCGAGTTGCGTGTGCAGCTCGCCGAAGTCAACCGCCAGAAGGCACTCGACCTCGGCTTCAACTTCCTGGGCCGGACCGAACACAACGGCGCCACGTACACGGGTGGCACCTCGGCCGTGCCCATCCTGACCGGCGAACAGACCAACGGCATTTTCAGCTACGTAAAGGGCACGGACCAGATCACCGCTACGATCAAGGCGCTGGAGACGAACGGCACGCTCAGAATCCTGGCCGAGCCGAAACTGATCGCGGCCAGCGGCGAAGAAGCGCACTTCCTCTCCGGTGGCGAAATCCCGGTGCCCGTGGCGGTCAACCCGAATGGTACCGGCTACACGGTAACGATCGAATGGAAAGAGTTCGGCACCAAGGTGCACTTCGTTCCGACCATCGTCGACACCGGTGTCATCAACCTGGTGGTCTCGCCTGAAGTCAGCCAGCTTGACTACAACAACGCCATCACGCTGTCGGGATTCCGGATTCCGGCCATTCGCGTGCGCAAGGCGGAGACAACCGTTGAGCTTTCCGACGGTGAGAGCCTGGTCATTGGCGGACTCATCCAGACCAACGAGACCAAGATCAAGAAGCGGATTCCGGTTCTCGGGTGGATTCCCCTGCTTGGCGAGCTCTTTACGGATACTCAGAATGTGAAAGAGGACAGCGAGCTTCTGATCGTGGTATCGCCGCACCTCGTGCGCGCCTTGCCCGAAGGCACCAAGATCGATCTGCCCGGCGTGGAAGACAAAAGCTCGCAGACGGACTCCAAAGGAAAGTGATCTGAATGAAGCGCCCCATGTTGAGCCTCTTGAAGAGAACTCCCCTCGGCAACAACCGCGGCAGTGTGATCATCGCCGCCGCGGTGGCGCTGGCGGCGATGTTGGCCTTCGCAGCGCTCACCGTCGACGGGGCAATGATGATGACCACGAAGAACCAGTTGCAGGCGGCGGCAGACGCCGCCGCGCTGGCCGGCGCGACGGGTCTCATCAACGGTAACCAGACCATCGCGACGGATCGTGCCATCGCAATTGCGTCGGAAAACCTGGCGGTACGCGACATCCGGCGGCCGGTGGTCATTACGGCGGCCGATGTCAGCTTCCCCACTGCGGTCCGCATTCGTGTGCAGACGCACCGCACGCAGGCCACCGGCGACGCTCTCGTCGCATACTTCCTGCGCATCGTGGACCCGAACAGCAACCGGCTCACGGATGTCACCGCGGTCGCGGCCGCGGAAGTCTACGACGTCTGCCAGTCGCGCTGCGTGAAGCCGTGGGCGGTTCCGGATCGCTGGAATGATGCCAACGGCAACAAGCGCTATGACAACGGCGAGCCGTACGATCCCATCGGCACGGGCTATCAGGCACCGGGCGACGTGGGTCAGACCATCGTGCTCAAGGTCGGCAATCCGCAGCAGGCGATTGCGCCGGGCCAGTTCTTCCCGATCGACCTGCCGCCGCTCGATTGCGTCAATTGTGGAGGTCCGGTGCCCGGTGGCTCGCAGTACCGCTGGAATATCGCCAACTGCAATCCTTACTACGTCGGCGTAGGTGACCGTCTCCAGGTTGAGCCCGGCAACATGGTGGGTCCAACCAAGCAGGGTGTGCAGGAGCTCATCGACCAGGATCCCGGCGCGTACTGGAGTTCGAGTTCGAACAGCATTGAAGGGTCTGCGTTCGGGACCAGCCCGCGCATCATCCTGGTTCCGTTCTTCGATCCGACATCGCCTCCGACCTCGGGTCGCAACTGGGTGCGCGTGACAAAAGTCGGCGCTTTCTTCCTCGAAGGTGTGCAGGGTAACGGCGACGTCACGGGCCGTTTCATCACGGCAACCGTCGACGGCCCCAAGTGCGCGGTTCAGAATCCGGGCACGTTCATCAAAGGTCTCGCACTGGTGGAATAAGGGGCAGGGCCCCGGGAGATAAATCATGGCTTCGAACGGTAATTTGAGACTCGTCGTCATCGACAGCGACGCTGCAGTATCCGCCTTCGTGAAACAGTGGGCGAACGGCAAGGGTGTGCGTGTGGTGGGAGAAGCGGAAGATTGCGCTGCGGGGCTTCGCCTGACGCGCAGTCTGCAGCCCGACCTCATTCTGCTCGAGCTGCCGTTCCAGGCCACACCGGCCATGGAGTTCGTGCGCCGTATCCGCAGCGAATTCCCCGGCACCGGAATCATCGTGAGCGCAACGGAAGCATCGCCGCAGCTCGTCCTGAGCTGCATCCGGGCGGGTGCGCACGAGTTCGTGCCGCGCCCGATCGACGGCTCCGAGCTCGAAAAGGCCGTCAATCACATCCGCCAGCTCTCCGGCGTCACGCTTTCCAACAAGAAACGCGGCAAGGTGATCTCGGTGGTGTCATCCAAGGGCGGCATCGGCGCCACATCGTTTACCGCCAACCTGGGCCTCGCGCTCGCGCAGCGCAGCGAGTCGCGCGTGGTACTCGTCGACATGAGCCTTCCCTTCGGCGACCTCGGTGTCATGCTCGATGCGCCGGCGCGCTACAGCCTGACCGACGCGCTCGTCGAGGGCTCGATTGAAGAATCGAAGCTGCGCTCGGTGCTCGTTGCCAGCGTCCCGGGTGTGCACATGCTTTCCATCGCGCCCAGCCCCGAAGCGGCGGAGGAGATCACGCGCCAGCACATGATCGAGCTGGCCGGCATCCTCTCCACCATGTTCGACTATGTCGTCATCGACATCGGTCGCCAGCTCGACGATCGCACCGTGGAAGTGCTCGAGTTGTCGGATTCGATCATGCTGCTTTCATCGCTCGATCTGCCGACGGTACGCAACACCGTCTGCTTCGCCGGCATTCTCACGCGGCTCAAGATCGACCGCGAAAAGATCCACGTGATCCTGAACCGCTTCCAGAAAAAGAGCCGGCTCTCGCTCGACGACGTCGAGGCGATGGTGGATCGCAAGGTGTTCTGGTCCATCCCGAACGACTACGAGCCCATGAGCATGGGTATCGATCGCGGCGTTCCCGCCGTACAGCACGCCCCGCGCTCCAAGGTGGCAAAGAGCTACCTGGACCTCGCGGATCGTGTTCACTCTGAAATCGCACAAACAGACCGGGTCGAGACGGTGGCATAGCCAAGGAGACGGGTCATGGGACTTAGAGACCGATTCAAAGACAACGTTCGCCCGGCCGAGCCTGCGGAGAAAGATCCGCATCGCACGCGCAGCACTGGTAATGGCAACGGCAACGGCCACGTGGCAACCGCCGCGGCGCCCGCGCTGCACGACCGCTCACAGGGGCTCAAGGCTCGCATTCACCGCCGCATGGTGGAGCGCATCAACCTTGCAAGCCTCGAGTCGGTCGAGCCCGAACGCCTGCGTTTCCAGATCCGGCAGATCATCTCGACGCTGCTCACCGAGGAAAGCATTCCGCTTTCCGAAGCGCAGCGTCTCGCGCTCGAGGAAGAGGTCCTGAACGAGACCTTCGGCCTCGGACCCATCGAGCCGTACCTGCACGACCCCGACGTGGCCGACATCCTGGTCAACACGCACCGGCAGGTCTACATCGAGCGCTTCGGCAAGCTCGAGCTCACGCCGACCAAGTTTGACAACGACGAGCACGTGATGCGCATCATCGACCGCATCGTGTCGCGCATCGGCCGCCGCGTCGACGAATCGTCACCCATGGTGGACGCGCGCCTGGCCGACGGCTCGCGCGTCAACGCCATCATTCCGCCGCTTTCGATCGACGGCCCCGTGCTCTCGATCCGCCGCTTCGGCGTGCGCACGCTCAACATGCCCGACCTGCTCGAGCTGGGAAGCCTGAGCCAGGGCATGGCGGAGCTCCTCCAGGGCATCGTGAAGGCGCGCCTCAACACTCTTATCTGCGGCGGTACCGGCTCCGGCAAGACCACACTCCTGAACGCGATGTCGTCGTTCATTCCCGTCTCCGAACGCGTCGTTACCATTGAAGACGCGGCCGAGCTCCAGCTCCTGCAGCCACACGTGGTGCGTCTCGAAACGCGCCCGGCCAACATCGAAGGCAAGGGCGAGATCACGCAGCGCGAACTTGTGAAAAACGCGCTCCGTATGCGCCCCGACCGCATTGTCGTGGGTGAGGTGCGCGGCGCCGAAGTGATGGACATGCTGCAGGCCATGAACACCGGTCACGACGGATCGCTCACCACCATTCACGCCAACAGCTCGCGCGATGCCCTGCATCGTCTCGAGACGCTCATGCTGATGAGCGGCGTCAACCTGCCCAATCGCGTGATGCGCGAGCAGATCAGCGCCGCCCTCGACGTGGTTGTGCACGCCACCCGCCTCTCGGATGGCACGCGCCGCGTGATGGCGGTCAGCGAAATCGTGGGCATGGAGCAGGACGTGGTCGCCATGCAGGACATCTTCGTGTTCCGCAAGACCGGCCTGGCCGAGGATGGCAAGATCATGGGGCACTTCGAGGCGACGGGCATTCGTCCCAAGTTCGCCGATCAGCTCAAGCTGGCGGGTGTCAACATCACGCCCGCGGTCTTCCGCGAGGGCCAGGTGATCTAGCATGGACTTCCACGGCATCAATGGCCAGGAGATGCGCCTGCTCGTTCCCAGCGCGCTGATCTTCTTCTCGGTACTGATTCTCGTGCCCGGACTCGTGCTGATGGCGCGCGCCCAGGCCAACAAGAAGATCCGCGACCGGCTTCAGGACGTGGTTAGCGACCGCACGGACGAGAATCTGACCGGCACCATTCTCCGCGACGTGGAGATGAGCAACATACCGTTTGTGAACCGGATGCTGCAGGGCGCCAACTGGGCCCGCCGTCTCGAGGTTCTGCTCGTACAGGCAGACATCAAGATGAAGACGGGACCGTTCGTGATGATGATGCTCGCAATCGGCGCGGCCGTGTGGCTCGGCATCGACATGCTGCTGCATCGTCCGCTCGTGGGCCTGGGCGTCGCCGCACTCGCCGCGTGCATCCCCATCTGGGTCGCGCGCTACAAGAAGCAGAAGCGCACGCTGATGTTCGAAGAACAGTTCCCCGATGCGCTCGACATGCTCACCAGCGCTCTGCGCGCCGGGCTCGCCCTGACCGCGGCCGTGCAGGTCGTCGCTGAAGAGGCGCCGGATCCGGTGGGCAAGGAATTTCGCGTGTTGTTCGAAGAAAACCGCCTGGGTCTCGACATGAAGCACGCGGTGCAGATGATGTCGGAGCGCGTGGACAGCACCGAGGCGCGCCTCTTCGCCACCGCGCTCATTCTTCAGCGCGAGACCGGCGGTAACCTCGCCGAAGTGCTCGATGGTACCGCGGCCGTTATTCGCGACCGTTTCCGCATTCTGCGCGACGTGCGCACCATGACGGCGCAGGCGCGCATGTCGGGCGGCATTCTCATGCTGCTGCCGCTGGCCCTTGCCGTCACCATCATGGTGCTCGCACCGGACTACCTCCTGGGCCTGGCCCACGATCCGGCCGGCAAGTATCTGATTCCGATGGCGCTGTTTCTTCAGCTCACGGGCTTCCTGATCATGCGTCGCATCGTGGACATCAAGGTATAAAGGACAAGCCATGTCAACATTACTGCTGATTCCGGTTCTCACCGCGGCCGCGATTCTCGCGTTGGCGGCGGCGGTGTACAACCTGCGCTTCCGGAACGCCACCATCAACGACCGCCTGCACCGCATGGTGAATGCGGACGAAGCGCTGGTTGCCGGCGAACTGGCCAAGAACGATGACAGCATCTTCGACTCCACAATCCCGGTGTGGATGCAGCCGCTCGCAGCGCTGGGCTGGCTCCTCCCCACGCAGGTGTATTCGGAAACGCTCAAGTGGGAGCTCGCGCAGGCCGGCTATCGCCACCTGGAAGCCCGGCGCATGTTCGCGGGTATTCGCGTGCTCAGCACGGTGACGTTGTCACTCGCCACGTTGCTCATCGGTCTCTCGCGCCACATGGCGGCCGACCAGCTCCTGCTGGTCGCCATCGCCGCTACGGCGCTTGGCTACATGGGTCCGATGATGCTGGTGCGCGCCCGCCAGAGCAGCCGGCAGATGGAGATTACGCTGAGCCTGCCTGACGCGCTCGACCTGCTCGTCATCTGCGTCGAGGCGGGCCAGGGTCTGAATGCAGCGCTCATGAAGGTGGGCAAGGAGATCGGCTTCAGTTCGCCGGCTCTCAGCGAAGATCTGATGATCGTGAACAACGAAATGCGCGCCGGCGTATCACGCACGCAGGCCCTGCGCAACCTTTCCCTGCGCACCGGTTCCGATGACGTGCGTTCGCTCGTCGCCGTGATGATTCAGAGCGACCGCTTCGGCACCAGCGTGGCGCAGGCGCTGCGCATCCACTCGGATTCGCTGCGCACCAAGCGCCGCCAGCGCGCCGAAGAACGTGCGCGCAAGGCGCCGATCAAGCTTTTGTTTCCGTTGGTGTTCTGCATCTTCCCGGAGATGTTCGTGGTACTTCTCGCTCCGGGTATGATTCAGCTCTTTCACGCACTGTCGCAGTCGCAGCAGTAGGATAGCGTCGGGGCCGATTCGCGACTGGCGGCCCGAAACCAGGAGGCAGATATGTCTGTCAACATGATCCTGCTCGCTCTCGGCGTCGTTCTCGGCATCGCGTATTTCGCGCGCCGCAACGCCCGCAAGCAGCGCGAGCTCAAGACCCAGCAGCGCCGCACCAGCTAGTCGTGTCCGAACAGAATCCACCCCGGAGGGCCTATGTCTTACATCAAGGGTCTGCTGAAGCTCGACTCGGGGCAGGATCTGGTCGAGTACGCTCTGTTGGCCGCGTTCATATCCATCACCACGGTGGCCACGCTCCGCCTGCTTGGTCCGCTGGTCGTCGCGTTGTGGGATGTAATCCGGGCGAACGTCGAAAGCGTCTAGATCACGTTCTGACCGGGAAGCAAGAATGGCCGTCTTCACACGAAGGCGGCCATTTTTCTTTGTCAAAGACCGGCGAGCAGGTCACCAACCGCCGACAATTCGTCCATGTTCACCGTATGCCCCATGCGCGCATAAAGTCGCATCGTCACCGTCGCACCCATGCCCTCCAGCACCTGCGCCGTCTCGATGACGCGGTCTTTCGGAATGTGCGGATCGACATCGCTACAGCCGAGGAACACAGGGGTACCGGTGAGTGCACCGGCGTAGTCGCGCGGCGTTCCCGGCGGCCCGATCAACCCGCCGCTCAAGCCGGCTATGCCGCCGTAGCGCCGGGCATGCCGAGCGGCATACTCCAGCGCGAGGCACGCACCCTGCGAGAAACCAAGCAGCAGTACTTTCTCCGGCGGGATGCCCGCCCCGTCGAATCGTCGCACCAACTCACCCAGTACACGCAGCCCCGATGAGATGCCGGGCTCGTTCTGTTCGATGGGCGCGAGAAAACTGAACGGGTACCACGTGTGGCCGGCCGCATCCGGCGCCGCAAACGCGATGTCCCCGGGGTCGACCTCGGCCGCGAGACCGAGAATGTCGCGCGCATCCGCGCCGCGCCCGTGCACAAAAATGGCGCCCGCGCGGGCGTTCTCGAGCGCGGCGCCGGCCCAAAGGACAGGCTGATCGTCGTGAGGCCGACTCATTTCAGCCCGGGATTGTTCGATGCTGGCACCCGAAACGGAGTCACGCGCGCTTCAATGCGCGCGCGCTGCGTTTCGAGCCACGGCGGTAGCTTCAGGTGTGTGCCGAGCTCGGGCGTGGTTTCGTCGGTCTGAAATCCGGGCGGATCGGTGGCAATCTCGAACAATACCCCGCCCGGCTCGCGAAAATAAATGGAGTGAAAATACTGCCTGTCGATGACGGGCGTCACGTCAGAGCCGGCGTCACGCAGCGCATCGCGTAGCGCGATCTGCTCGCGATCACCGGCGATGCGAAATGCGATGTGATGCACCACACCCACGCCCATCGTGCCACGCGCACGGTCGGGCTCGCACAAGAGGTCGACGATTTTCCCCGGAGCGCCATCGCCGCACACGAATCGAAAGCGATTGCCCGCCTCGCGCGCCGGGCTGAATCCGAGAACCGAAGTCAGCAGCCCGGCGGTCCGTTCGTAACCTTCGAGAGACAGAGTTGCATGGTGAAAACCGCGGATCGCGTGCTCGACCGGTATTTCGCCGTTGGCCCACCCGGGTCGTCCATCAGCGGCGGCTTCCACCAGCTCGAGCACGACGCCGTCGCGGTCCCGGCAGGAAATGTAGGTCTCGTCGAAACGGGTATCGGGCCCGTCGAACGCGACATCGAGTGTCGCGAATCGTTCGACCCAGTAGTTGATCGACCCGGCGGGAATCGAGAACGCGGTCCCTTCCACCTGGGCGGTGCCGTGTCGCCCGCGCAGCGACGATGCCCCCCACGGAAAGAAGGTCAGAATCGTTCCGGGCTGACCGGTCTCGTCACCGAAGTAAAAGTGGTAAGTGTACGGATCGTCGAAATTGACCGTGCGCTTCACCAGACGCAGCCCGAGCGCACGCGTGTAGAAATCGATGTTCTCTTGCGGCGCTCCCGCCATGGCGGTGATGTGATGGATGCCGAGGACGGCTGACATGTTATTCCCGGCTGCGCTGTCGCATGGTGAGGGTGAAGATCAGAACGGCCACAAGCAGCACCACGAAGATGATGGCATCGCCGGTTCGAAACGGCGCATGTGGAATCGAAGAGAGAGGAAACGGACCGCCCGGTTGGGGCGTTACGACGTGCGGCGCTTTCCCGACACCGCCCAGCGCATACGCGTGCGATACGGCGAGCCCGCCGATCGCAACCTGCCA
>CAZULB010000072.1:0-2134 GCA_964621155.1 uncultured bacterium
GTGGTTACCGAGTCCGGGATTCTGGGGCCCGGGGACGTGTCGCTGCTGCGCGGCATCATCAGCGGCAACATCGAAGGGGCGGGCACACCGGCCGCGCCCCGCCTTTCCGGCGGCCTGGCCATGACGCGCGGCGAGCTGCGCGTGATCGGTCTCGAGGAACAGTTCAAGGACATCGCGGTGCGCGTCGATTTCATCGATGACGTGGTGCGCCTCACGTCACTCTCGACGCGGTCGGGCGAGAAAGGCACGCTGGTGGCGACGGGATGGGCGCGGGTTTCCAACTACCAGCCATCGGATTACCGCGTCGACCTCACCATGCACGACTTCTGGCTGCGCTCGATCGAAGACATCGAGGTGCGTGCCGACGGCACTCTGACCGCGCGCCTGCAGTCGTGGCGCGACGGCCGCAAGATTCCCAACATCACCGGCCGGCTCAACGTGCGTGAAGCCAACATCACCATGGACATCATGAAGGCCACGGAAGAGGCGCAGTCGGCGGCGACCGCTCCGGAGTTCACCCGTCCCACCGACGCGCCCAACTGGATTGCAGCGGTTGACCTCGACGCCGCCAAGAACGTGTGGATTCGCAATCCCGACCTGCTTGCCGAGCTCGAAGGCGACGTGGTGATCTATCGCGACGAGCGCGGACTCTACTTTCGCGGCGACATGAACGTGCTGCGTGGCTCGTACAAGATTTTTGGCAACAAGTTTGAGATAACGGACGGAACCTTCGATTTTTCCGCATCGGAAACACTGCGTCCGTCGATGCAGATCAACGCCTACACGCCGCACTACGATTCCTACCGGGACAAGGAGGAGGATATCAACCTCGCCCTGTCATGGCCGTACGACCAGAAAGAACCGCGGATTCGTCTCTCCTATGCCGTGCCCGGCTACACGGAGGCGGAAATCTGGAACATGCTGGGCGGTGTTGACCCCAACAACGGCGGGCTGGGGCGCAACACGCTCAACACGGTCGGTGCCGGTGTCGCCACCAATACGCTGGAACGGGTGATTCAGGCCCAGATGACGGGGGGTGTGAACGTCAACGTGGGACAACGCACCTACAACGTCGGCGACCCGGGCTCGGGACGTAAGGCCACCGAGCAGGTCACCACGGTCGGGGTATCGAAGTATCTCTGGCAGGACATCTACCTGGAGTACCAGCGGGACCTTTCCACCCAGAGCCAGCAGGAGGTCAACGTGGAGTACCGGCTGGGCAAACGATTCCGCATACGTTCCCAGCTTATCTACAACTCCCGCCGACAGACCGGGGCGGCCGCCAACCGCAGCACGGACGAGTATAACGTCGACCTCAAATATCGCTTTGAATTCTAGTTCCGGGCCGGGTTTGGCGCGTTTGTGGCTTGTGATAACGCGGTTTCTCTCCCTATAATTATTGAGCGATTCGCCTCGCGGTGCCCCACCCGGACGGCACGATTGCATTTCCGATGAAACGTTTTCTGGCAGTATCGGTGACGTCCATCCTCCTGGCCGCGGCGTTCGTATCCGCAGTCCACGCGCAGACTTTCGGGCGCAACAAGATCCAGTACCACAATTACGACTGGCACGTCCTCTCGACGCCCCATTTTGACATCCACTATTACACCGGCGCCGAAGCCTTCGCGACGCGGGCCGGCCTCGTGCTCGAGGACGCGTACGACCGTTATTCGGTAACCCTGAAAGTGGTCCTGCCCTGGAAGGTTCCGATCATCCTGTACTCGAACCACGCCGATTTCCTGGAGACGAACGTGGGTGGGGGACAGCTGAGCGAAGGGGTTCAGGCGTTTGCGGAGCCGTCACGGCGGCGCATCGTGCTGCCGTTCACCAGCTCGTTCAAGGAGTTCGAGCACACCGCGATCCACGAGCTGGCGCACGTGTTCACGTTCCACATCGTGTACAACCGGATGCTCGACAACGTGTTCACGCGCAACTACCTGTTCCCGATGCCGCTGTGGGTGGCGGAAGGGCTCGCCGAGTACCTGGCCGTGGGCTGGGATGCGGACTCCGACATGTTTATCCGCGATGCGGTGATCGAGGACTATCTGGTGCCGTTCTACGCCGTGGGCGGCTTCTATGTCTATAAGGAAGGCCAATCGGTCTTCAACTACATCGAGCAGACCTACGGGCGCGA
>CAZULB010000072.1:2144-14237 GCA_964621155.1 uncultured bacterium
CAGGCTCTCGCCGGCTCGCGCAGCGCGGAAGCGGCGCTTCACCGCACCATCGGCCTCTCGGCGGAGGAGCTCTACGAAGAGTGGTCGAAGTCGCTGCGCAAGCACTACTGGCCCATCTATCCGGACAAGGAAGACATCGACGACGTCGGCCGCCGCCTCACCGATCACGTGCAGGAGCACGGTTACTACAACACCAAACCGATTCTTTCGCCGGACGGCGAGAACATCGTGTTCTTCTCCGATCGTTCCGGTTTCATCGAGATTTACGTGATGTCGGCGCTCGACGGACACATCATTCGCAAAGTGGTGAGCGGTTCCAAATCGAACCGCTATGAGTCGCTGCACGTGCTGACGAGTTCGATGTGCTTTGATCCGAGCGGGGAGCGCGTGGCGTTCGTGGCCAAATCGAGCGGGCATGACGCGCTGTTCGTGCGCAACATCAGGAACGGCAACGAGCGTCGCTACGACATTGAATCGCAGGGACTCACCGGTCCGGCCTGGAATCCCAAACGTGAAGAAATCGTGCTTTCTGCGACGTTTCACGGCCAGACCGACCTGCTGATGGTCAATCTCAAAGATGGCAAGACGCGACGGCTCACGCACGATGCCGCCGACCAGCTGACACCGAGCTTCTTCCCGGACGGCAATCGCATTGCGTTCGTGTACTACCCGGAAGTGACCATTCCGGTGCCGGCCAACTTCGCGACCGGGGAGAACAAGCGCAAACTGGCCGAAATCGATTTTCTCTCGCCGCACAACGTGGTGCACGGCCGGAGTTACGACATCTGGGAGTACGACATGGTGTCTGGGAAGCAGACGCCGCTGGTCGAGTCGCCGGGAGACGATACCGAGCCCTACATCATGCAGGACGGCAAGACCATCATCTACGCGTCGGATGAGTCGGGCGTCAACAACCTGCACACGGGTAACGTCGAGACGAGGCAGTATCACCGTTTCACGGATGTGCTGGGCGGTCTGTTTACTCCCAGCGTGCACGAAGAGAAGGGACGCATCGCGTTTTCAGGCTTCGTGCGCGGCGGGTGGGATGTGTACGTCTCCGACGATCTGAACACGATGCTGGCGCGCAATTATCCGCAGCCCGCGCGACCGGTACTGGCCTACGCGCCCGCGGAAAACGCCGTGGCGGCATCGGAAGACTCTGCGGTTTCGGCGCCGGACACCACGGTGGCAATGCGTCATCCGGCCGGCGTGGACTCCACGGTTGCCGCATCCGTGGACGAGTTCGATATCGATACCTACGAGCCGAAGATCCACCGCATGGCCCCCCCACCCGTCGACGCCAGCGCCATGCCGAAAGCGGGCGAGGTCGCCCAGGCGGGCAGCCACGCCACCGACAGCAGTGACGGCGAGCCTTTGTTCCGTGGCGGCACTGTGCGCAAATACCGCACACGTCTCGCACCCGACTTCATCGGCGCCGGCGGTGGTGTGGCCTTCACGTCGGGCATGGGTTTCAGCATCGCGAACAGCGTCGCGCTCTCGGACATGATGGGCGACCAGCACCTCATGTTCGCCTTCAGTCTTTACCAGGACATCGCCCAATCCGATTTCCTGGCGGCATACTCGTATCTCAAGCGCCGCGCCGATTTTTCATTTGGCGCGTACCAGTTCTCGAGCTTCTTCAACGATCGGGTGACATCGGTGGGCGACGCCTTCAGCGCCAACCGCTACTTCAGCGAGCGCAACTACGGCGTGTTCGCGTTGATGAGCGTGCCGTTCAACAAGTTCTATCGCATGGAAACGAACCTGCAGGCGTATTATTCCGACCGCACGTTCTATCGTCACGTGGGCTCATCGAGCCTCTACTTCCAGCAGTCCGAGCAGTCCAACGTGCGCCTGATCGAGCCCACGCTTGCCTTTGTGCACGACTCGGCGTTCTTCGGCTCGTTCGGCCCGGTGGAAGGTTCGCGCTGGCGCGCATCGATCGCGCGCGGCGTTGCCTTTGACAACCGGGACATCTCGCGCACCACGGGATTCGTCGACTGGCGTGGATACAACACCATCTTCTGGCGTAACTCGATCGCACTGCGCCTGACTGGCGCTGCGAGCGTGGGCGAGGACAGGCGTGTCTTCTACCTGGGCGGTCCGTACACGCTGCGCGGCTACGACTGGCAGCAGTTCGTCGGGACCAAGATGTGGATGGCGAGCTTCGAGTATCGCTTCCCGTTGCTTGACTACCTTATCTTCGGCTGGCCGGGGCGGTGGGGATTCAGCAATATCGGTGCGAACGTGTTCTTCGATATCGGAAACACCTGGGTGGATCGCTGGCCCAAAGTCTTCAAGAATGGCACCGGCCGTCTCCAGCTTGATGATGCCAAGGCCGACTTCGGTTTCGGCGTCTACATGGACGTCGGCTTCTTCCTCATGAACCTCCAGTTCGCGTGGCCGACGGATCTGTATCGCTTCGACCAGGACATGCAGTTCCACTTCGCCATCGGTCCCACGTTTTAGCCGTTTTCGAGGCTCATCCCTCCGGGCAGGTCGAAAGCGACCGGCCCGGGACGTTCCTGCCTGCCGCCGCGTCGGTAAAAGTCCTCCCGCGTCCTCGCGGAGTGTGCTAATTTCGGTTGTCTTTCTTGCCACATGACCAACTCCACAGCACTCAACGAACGCCAGCGCGAGGCCATTCTCGCCACCGAGGGCCCGATTCTCGTCATCGCGGGAGCCGGGAGTGGCAAGACGCGCGTTCTTACCGAGCGCATCGCGCACCTGGTGGGAAACCTCGGTGTGGCGCCGTGGGAAATTCTTGCTTTCACCTTCACCAACAAGGCCGCGCGCGAGATGAAGGAGCGCCTCGAGCGCGCGGCGCCGGGCGCCACCGAGTCGATGTGGGTGGGCACGTTCCACGCCACCGGGGTGCGCATCCTGCGCCGGCACGGTGAAGCCGCGGGCATCAAGCGTGACTTTTCCATCCACGATGCCGACGACAGCTCCAATCTGGTCAAGTCGATCCTGCAGCGGCACCCGAACGACGCGCGCTTCATCAAGTCGCCGCGCGTCCTGCGCGACATCATCAGCCGGATGAAGAACGATCTGATCCCGCCCTCGCTGGCGGCGCAGAAGGCCGTGGGCGCGGGAGAGGAGCGAGTGGCGGCACTCTATGCGGAATACGAGAAGGAACTGCGCCGGCACAACGCGCTCGACTTCGACGATCTCATCATGAAAGTGGTCGAGCTGTTTGCGCTCAGCGACGAGGTGCGCGAAACCTATGCGCGGCGTTTCCATTACATCCTCGTCGACGAATTCCAGGACACCAATGCCATCCAGATGGCGATGATCGACGGACTCTCATCGGTGCACCGCAACCTGTTCGTGGTGGGCGACGACGACCAGTCGATCTATTCCTGGCGCGGGGCGCGTGTGGAGCACATCCTCGAGTTCGAGCACCTGTATCCGCACACGCAGGTGATCCGGCTCGAGCAGAATTACCGCTCCACGCAGACGATTCTCGACGCCGCCAACGGGGTCATCGAGCACAACCGCGGCCGCAAGGGCAAGCGGCTGTGGACCGATTCGGGACAGGGCGAGAAGGTGCACATTTCCGCCAGCCCCGACGACGAGGCCGAGGCGCTGTCGGTGATCGAAGTGGTGAAGCGCGAGATCGAGGCGGGCACGCCGCTCAAGGACATCGCCGTCCTGTACCGCACCAATGCCCAGTCGCGCGCGCTGGAAGAGAAGCTGGTCGAGTACAGCCGGATTCCATACCAGCTCATCGGGTCGGTGAAGTTCTATGAACGCGCGGAAGTGCGTGACGTGCTCGCGTATTGCAAGGCGCTGGCGAACCCGGCCGACGACCTGAGCGTGAAGCGCATCATCAATGTGCCGCGTCGCGGCATCGGAAAATCGACCATCGATCAGGTGGAGACGTGGGCGGTCGAGCACGGGACTTCCATGGTGGAGGCGTTGCGCCAGTCGGGCGCCGGCCTGGGTGCGGCCGCGGCGACGCGCTGCCGTGCGTTCGTCGAGCTTTTCAACGGCCTGCAGAGAATGGCGGAGACCGAAGTCGCTCCGCATGTGGTGGATGCCATCCTCAAGGCCATCGACTACCAGAAGTATCTGCAGGAGAACTATCCCGACGCCGATTCGCGTATCGAGAACGTCGAAGAACTGCTGTCCAAGGCGCACTCCTTTGCGGAAGGCGCCGAGGACAAGTCACTGCGCGCGTTTCTCGAGGAAGTCGCCCTGGTGGCGGACGTCGACACCATGGACTTCGAGGCCGGCCAGCTGACCCTCATGACGCTCCACAATGCCAAGGGCCTCGAGTTCAATACGGTCATCATCACCGGGCTCGAAGAGGGGCTGTTTCCGCATTACAATTCGATCGACAGCCCGTCGGCGGTGGAAGAAGAGCGGCGCCTCTTCTATGTCGGGATGACGCGCGCGCGTAAGCGGCTCTACCTTACTTTTGCGGGCATGCGGCGGCGCATGGGGCTCCTGGAAGGCGGCGTGCCGTCGCGCTTTTTGAACGAGATTCCCGAGCAGACGCTCGACGTGCCGGTGGAAGCCGTCTACCAGCCCGCGCGACCCACGTTTCCCTCGCGCAGCATGAGCTCGCGCTGGACGGGAGGGCGGCCCTTCGTGGATGAATATGCACAGGCGGAGGCGCCGGAGGATTCCTATTCACAGGATGAACCCGCGTTCACCGCCGGCGTGAAGTCAGGCTACGCGGTCGGGACGCGTGTCATGCACGACCGCTTCGGAAAGGGTATCGTGCGGCGCGTGGAAGGCAGCGGCGATCAGACGCGTGTAACAGTCATATTTGATGCCGGCGGCGAGCGCAAGTTCCTTGTGCACTACGCCCCGATGCGTCCTTTGTAGAAGGAACCAGCATGTCAAAAATAAATCGTGATGTAATTGCACACCTCGAGCGGCTGGCGCGTATCCGCCTTTCGCCCGACGAGGTGGAGGCGATCACGGCCCAGCTCGATCGCATCGTTGCAATGGTGGAAGGCTTGAACGCGGTGGACGTGAGCGGCGTAGAGCCCACGGTCGGGATGTCGCACGAGTCTCCGGCCGAGGGCGAGCACATGCGTGCCGATCGGGTCACACCCGGGTTGGACCGCAGCGTGGTGCTGGCGCAGGCGCCCGACGCGACGAAGGAGTTCTTCCGCGTGCCGCGCGTGATCGGAAGGGGCGAAGAATCATGAGTCTGGCCACCATGACCATCGCCGAAACCCAGCGCCGCATGGCCAGGGGCGAGTTCTCGCCGCTCGAAGTGTGCGACGCCGCTCTGGAGCGGATCGCCGCCCGCGACAAGGACGTGAACGCGTTTCTTTCCGTCGATGCCGACCGCGTGCGCAACGAAGCCCGCAAGAAGAATGACGAAACCATGGGGCGCACGCTGCACGGCATTCCGGTCGCGATCAAGGACAACATGTGCATCGAGGGCACGCACACGACCTGCGGCTCGAAAATTCTCGGCAAGTATCACCCCCCGTACACGGCCACGGTGGTGGAGCGCCTGCGCGACGCCGGCGCCATTGTGATCGGCAAGACCAACCTGGATGAATTCGCGATGGGATCGTCCACGGAGAATTCCGCGTTCGGCCCCACGCGCAATCCGTGGGATATCTCGCGCGCCCCGGGCGGTTCGAGCGGCGGTTCGGCCGCGGCCGTGGCGGCGGGCATGGCGGCCACGGCGCTGGGCAGCGACACCGGTGGATCCATTCGCCAGCCGGCCGCGTTCTGCGGCGTGGTGGGAATGAAACCCACGTACGGGCGCGTGTCGCGCTACGGCCTGGTAGCCTTCGCGAGCTCGCTCGACCAGATCGGTCCTTTCACGCGCAGCGTGGAGGACACGGCCATTGTGCTGAACGTGATCTGCGGCAAGGATGCCCGCGATGCGACCAGCGCGTCGCAGCCGGTGCCCGATTTCACGAAAGGCCTGGGCGCCGGCGTGAAGGGGCTGCGCATCGGCGTGCCGTTTTCGTTTCTGGGCGAGCACATCGACGCGTCGGTACGCGCGTCGTTCGATGCCCTGGTTGACGCGCTCAAGCGCGAAGGCGCCGCCATCACGGAAGTCGATCTTCCGCATGCAAAGCACGGCCTCGCCGCGTACTACATCATTGCCAATGCGGAAGCGAGCGCCAACCTCGCGCGCTTCGACGGTATTCGTTACGGGCATCGCTCGGCTCGGGCCAGGACTCTTGACGATGTTTACATGCAGACGCGCGAAGAGGGATTTGGGCGCGAGGTGAAGCGGCGCGTGTTGCTCGGGACATACGTGCTGAGCGCCGGCTACTACGACGCGTACTATCGGCGCGCCCAACAGGTGCGCACGCTCATCATTCGCGATTTCAAGAGCGCCTACGAAGCCTGTGATGTCGTGCTTCTGCCCACTGCCCCCACACCTGCATTCAAATTGGGGGAGAAGACCGACGATCCTATTCTCATGTATTTGAACGATATTTTTACCATCCCGGTGAACCTCGCCGGCCTGCCCGGCATCTCCGTTCCATGCGGGCTATCGCCCGCAGGTTTACCCATCGGCGCGCAATTGATCGGACGCGCCTTCGATGAAGCGACGCTGCTGCGGGCCGCCGCCGGTATCGAGCGTGTTTCCGGTTTCAAAGGACTCGCGGCATGAGCGCGCGCTACGAAGCAGTCATCGGCCTCGAGGTCCACGCGCAGCTTTCCACGAAGAGCAAGATGTTCTGCGGGTGTTCGGCCGCATTCGGGGGCGCGCCCAACACCCACGTGTGCCCGGTGTGCCTGGGGCTGCCGGGGGCGCTGCCGGTCGTGAACGCGCGCGCCATCGAATTTGCCGTGCGGCTCGGTCTGGCGACGGAGTGCCGCATCGCGAACCGCAGTATTTTCGCCCGCAAGAACTACTTCTATCCCGATTGTCCGAAGGACTATCAGATTTCGCAGTTCGACACGCCCCTGTGCAGCGATGGCCATCTCGACGTGGACGGCGGCGCCAAACGCATCCACATCAAGCGCATTCACGTGGAAGAGGACGCCGGCAAGCTGGTGCACGTCGATAATGCCGATTACAGCCTGGTCGACTTCAATCGCAGCGGCGTCCCGCTGGTGGAGATCGTGAGCGAGCCCGATATTCGCACCGCGAAAGAAGCGAGCGAGTATCTGCAGAAGCTGCGCTCGCTCGTGCGCTATCTCGAGATCTGCGACGGCAACATGGAAGAGGGAAGCCTGCGCTGTGACGTGAACCTTTCCATTCGTCCCGTCGGCACCACGACGCTCGGCACCAAGACCGAGGTCAAGAACCTCAATTCGTTCAAGCAGGTCGAGCAGGCCATCGAGTTCGAGTTCGAACGCCAGTCGCGCCTTCTCGATGACGGTGGCCGGGTGGCACAGGACACGCTCCTGTGGGATGCCGCGAAGGGCAGTGCCCACGTCATGCGCAGCAAGGAAGAGGCGCATGATTATCGTTACTTCCCGGAGCCCGATCTGCGTGTGCTGCAGGTGAGCGAGGCCACCGTGGCGCGTGTGCGCGGCGAGTTGCCCGAGCTCCCGGCCGCGAAAGAGCAGCGCTTCGTGGCGCAGTACAAGCTGCCCGCGTACGACGCTTCGCTCCTCACCGGCTCGCGCGACATTGCTCAATATTATGAGGACGTGGTGGCGGCCGGCGCGGAGCCGAAAGCGGCCAGCAACTGGGTGATGGGCGAAGTGATGCGCGAGTTGAACGAGCGCGCGGTCGCGATTGCGGCTTTCAAGATCAAACCCGCAGACCTGGCCGAGCTGGCCGGGTTGCAGGCGAGCGGCAAGATCAATTCCACCACGGCCAAGGATGTCTTCAAACAGATGTTGGAGCGGGGTGGGAAAGCAGCGGCCATTGTCGCCGAGAGCGGGTTGGAACAAACCAGCGACACATCCGCCATTGAGGCCGACGCGCGCGCCGTGCTGGACGAGAACCCGGACGAGGTCGCGCGCTATCTCGCCGGCAAGGAGCAACTGCTGCAGTTCTTCGTGGGCCAGCTCATGAAGCGCACGCGCGGCAAGGCCAATCCCAAAATGGCGACCGATGCGATCAAAGGATTGCTCGAGACGCGCCGCGCAGGGTGATTGCACCATGACTGCACTCCACGGAGACAGAAAGTTCACCGGCTATATTCCCGACGTCTACGAGAGCTACTTCGTTCCGCTCTTGTTTGCGCCGTATGCGACCGACCTGGTCCGGCGTGTTGCTGCCATGCAGCCCGCCCGTGTGCTCGAGATCGCGGCGGGGACCGGTGTGGTGACGCGCCTGCTGGATGCCGCGCTGCCGCCGTCCGCGTCGTTGGTGGCGACGGATTTGAACCAGGCCATGCTCGACAGGGCAACCGTCGCGACCCACGCCCGGCGCACGATCCACTGGCAGCAGGCCGACGCCATGGAACTTCCGTTCGAAGACGACAGTTTCGATTGCGTCGTCTGTCAGTTCGGCGTGATGTTCTTTCCCGACAAACCGAAAGCATTCGGGGAAGCGCGGCGGGTGCTCCGTCCGGGCGGAACGTTTGCGTTCAATACCTGGGACAAGATCGAACAGAACGAGCTCGCGGTGGTTGTCATGGATGCCATGGCACGACATTTCCCGGACAATCCAGCGGCGTTCTTCGCGCGTATTCCGCATGGATACCACGACACCGAAGCGGTCGCGCGAGATCTTGCCGCCGCTGGCTTCGGCGCGACGCCGGAAATCGCCACCGTGGCATTGAACTCGCGCGCGGCCTCCGCGCATGACGCGGCGGTTGCCTTCTGCCAGGGTTCCCCGTTGCGCAACGAGATCGAGGAGCGCGCGCCGGGCGGCGTGGACCAGGCGACGGAAGCCGTCAAGGCCGCAATCGTGGCGCGCTTCGGTCGTGGCTCGATCGACGCCGGCATGAAGGCTCACATCATCACCATTCGAAAGTAATCCTATGAAAATTGCCATCGCCTCCGACCACGCCGGTTATGTGTACAAGGTCATGATCGCGAGCTGGCTCGCAGAACACGGGCACGAGGTCGTGGATTTCGGCACCGGCTCCGAAGCGTCGGTGGATTATCCGGACTTCATCGTGCCGGCGGCGCGCGCCGTGGCCAACGGAAGCTGCGAGCGCGGAATCGTGCTGGGTGGATCGGGGAACGGAGAAGCGATTGCGGCCAACAAGGTCAAGGGCATCCGCTGCACGCTGTGCTGGAGCGAAGACTCTGCGCGTTTTGCGCGCGCACACAACGACGCCAACATGCTCTCCATGGGGGCGCGCCTGGTTTCGGAAGCAGTTGCGCTCAACATCGTTCGCATCTGGCTCGACACGCCGTTCGAAGGTGGCCGTCACATCCCGCGCGTTGAGAAATTGAACAAGCTGGGCGGCGCCTGACACATTCGTTGCTTTCCTGGTCACAGCGTTTACATCGCGCGACGTGGTGTGTTTCTCTCGCAGTCGCGCGATTTCTTTTTGCAGGCGTCGTCCTCGCATGCTATCGTCCTCGCGTTCGATTCATTCCACCGGCAACGGAATGGGACGATGGGAGGAGGATGTGAGGATGAAGTACGTTGCCTTTTGCTTTTCTGCAATTCTCTGCGTGATGGGGCTCGCTTCCGCGAGTCATGCTCAACTCCACTTGAACGAGATTCTCGCCGATCCAGGCCAGGACTGGAATGGTGACGGCACGGTTGATTCGAAACTCGACGAGTGGGTGGAGATCGCCAACATCGGCACCACACCGGTTGATCTCTCGAAGTACCGCATCTCCGACGCTTCGGCGGCACAGAACTATCGTTTCGCGTTGAGCGGAACGCTGGCGCCGGGCCAGGTGAAGGTGTACTTCGGATCCGACGTGGTGGCGTGGCAGGCGGCCAACGGTGTCTCGCAACTCGGACTCAGTCTGAACAACGGCGGCGACACCGTGTTTCTCTACGATGTCACGGGCAACACGCCGGACGTCGCGGACTCGTACACGTATGCGTCGGCGGAAGTGCTCGATGACCGCTCGTGCGGGCGTCTTCCCAACGGGACCGGAGGTTGGGTGATCTTCGACGGACTCAATCCGTACAAGGGCGGCCAGCCGCCGACTCCGAGCGGATGCCAGCCGTCACCGGGCTCCGTGCCGAACTGCCCGACGCCGACGCATGCGTCGACCTGGGGCCTGATCAAGTCGTTCTACAAGGGCTAGTTTTGTTTGCGGCCGTGACCCGGCCGCGCAACGAGTCCCGGACCGTTGCCGGTGGAACGGGATCGTTGACAGTGTGGCAGGGAATCCCATAGCTTGGGGCAACTTCGCGCGACCCGATCGTGCCCCAGATGCCTCAACTCGAAGAACTCCTGTCCCAGTTTGCCAACGGCGACAATCGCGCCGCGTCTCGACTCATGTCTGTTGTCGAGCGCGGCGGCCCGGACGCCGAGCGCATCCTCGACGCCATGTTCCCGCGCACGGGCCGCGCCCGGCGCATCGCGATCACCGGACCCGGCGGTGCCGGCAAGAGCACGCTCATCAACGAGCTCACGCGCGCGTTTCGTGCTGCGGGCAAGACCGTCGGCGTGATCGCCGAGGATCCGTCGAGTCCCTTCAGCGGCGGCGCCGTCCTCGGTGACAGGCTGCGCATGACGAACGCGGCCGGCGATTCGGGTGTGTTCGTGCGCTCGCTTGCCAGCCGCGGGAGTGAGAACGGGCTGAGCCCCCTTGCGAGCGAGCTCGCCGACGTGCTCGATGCCTTCGGACGCGACGTCGTCCTGCTCGAGTCGATGGGGACGAGCCAGGTGGAGACCCGCATCCGTTTCAGCGCCGACACCGTCGTGGTCGTGCTCACTCCCGAAGCGGGCGACGAAGTGCAGAGCCTCAAGTCGGGCCTGCTCGAGGTGGCGGACATCGCGTGCGTGAACAAGGCCGATCGTGGCGGGGCCGAGTCGCTCGCGGGCGACCTGGATGCGATCATGAAGATTCGCGAGAAGCCGGATGCGTGGCGCGTGCCCGTCCTGCTGACGAGCGCGCGGGACGGTTCCTCGGTGGAAAAACTGGTAGCGGCCCTGGCCGAGCACGGGCGCTACCTCGACGCCGAGCACCGCCGCCAGGATCGCCGCCAACGCTCGTTGCGGGCGCGCATGCTCGCATTTGTCGAGGAATCCATCCGTTCGGCAGTCTGGCAAAACCCTATGCTGGGCCAGCGTTTTGATGCTATCTTTGAGCGCGTAACCGCGGGAGCGCTCCCACCCTGGCGTGCCGCTCGGGAGCTGGCCGAGTCCCTGCACATCGAATCCCGGTCTTCCCGATGAAACGACCCCTCAAGGTGCTCATTGCCAAACCGGGCCTGGACGGCCACGACCGCGGTGCCAAGGTGATTGCCAACGCGCTGCGCGACGCCGGCATGGAAGTGGTCTACACCGGCCTGCATCAGACGCCGGAGATGATCATCGAAGCGGCCGTGCAGGAAGATGTCGATCTTGTGTCGGTGAGCGTGCTCTCGGGCGCCCACATGACACTGATCCCGCGTATTCGCGAACTGATGAATACATCGGGACTCGCCGATGTGAAGCTGATCGCGGGCGGCATCATTCCCGACCACGACGCCGTGGAGCTCAAGCGGCTGCCCGGCGTCGCCGGAATATTCGGGCCCGGCACCAGCACCAGAGACGTCGTCACATTTATTGAAGGACTTTTTCCAGGACGTTGATCGAAATATGAACCCGACCGCACTCACCGACGAACAGCAGATGATCAAAGAGACCGCGCGCCGTTTCGCGGAGACGGAGCTCGCCCCCATCGCGATGAAGATGGATGAGACCTCCGAGTTTCCGGTCGAGATGTTCGCCAAGATGGGCGAGATGGGCTTCATGGGACTCGTCGTCCCGGCCGAGTACGGCGGCACCGGCACCGACATGGTGTCGTACGCCATCGTCATCGAGGAGCTCGCGCGCGTCGACGGATCGACGGCGCTCGGCGTGGCGGCGCACAACTCGCTCGCGTGCGGTCCCATCACGTTGATGGGTACCGAGAAGCAGAAGAAGCGTTATCTCCCCGAGCTGGCGACGGGCGAGGCCATCGGCGCTTTCTGTCTCACCGAGCCGCAGGCAGGCAGTGACGCCTCCAATACCAGGACGACCGCCGTGCTGAAGGGCGACAAGTACATCCTCAACGGCACCAAGATCTATGTGACCA
>CAZULB010000072.1:14247-16923 GCA_964621155.1 uncultured bacterium
GCCGGCTCGAAGCGCCGCCGGCTGCCCTGCCCGACGGCGGCTGGGCGCGCTACCTGGTGGCGACGGCCGTCACCGACCCCACGGCCGGTCCCAAGGGCATCAGCGCATTCATTATTGAGAATGATTTTCCGGGCTTCGTAATCGGTTCCAAGGAGAAGAAGCTCGGCCTGCGCGCGTCGGGGACGTTCGAGATCGTGTTCGACAACTGCGAAGTCCCGAAGGAAAACCTGCTCGGCAGCGAAGGCGGCGGCTTCAAGACCTTCATGAAGACGCTCGAAGGCGGGCGCATATCCATTGGTGCCTTTTCGCTCGGCCTCGCGCAGGGTGCCATGGAGGCGGCGATCAAGTTTGGCAAGGACCGCAAGCAATTTGACACGCGCATCGTGGATTTTCAAATTAACCAGATGAAGGTCGCCGACATGGCCACCGAGATCCACGCCGCGCGTCTGCTCGTGCACGACGCGGCGCGACGCAAGGACGCGGGCGAAGAGTTTGCGCGCTACGCATCGATGGCGAAGCTTTTTGCGTCGGAAATGTCGATGCGCGTCACGACGCAGGCCATCCAGATGCACGGCGGTTACGGCTACTGCCGCGAATACCAGGTGGAGCGCATGTACCGCGACGCCAAACTGGGCGAGATCGGCGAAGGCACCAGCGAGATTCAGCGTGTGATCATCGCGCGCAGTGTGCTGGCCGACGACTAATCACAGAGGAAGAAGACATCATGGAACGTGCAGTCATCGTCTCCGCGCTTCGTACCCCGATCGGCCGCTTCATGGGCGGGCTCTCCACCATTCCCGCGCCGAAGCTGGCGGCGGGAGTCATCAAGGAAACCATCGCGCGTACCAAACTCGACCCGGAGACCGTGGACGAGGTCATTCTCGGCAACGTGCTGCAGGCCGGCGTGGGGCAGGCGCCCGCGCGACAGGCGCTCATTTTCGGCGGCATTCACCCCAGCGTGGGAGCGGTCACCATCAACAAGGTGTGCGGCTCCGGCCTCAAGTCGGTCATGCTGGCGGCGCAGGCCATCCGCGTGGGCGACGCGCACGCCATTCTCGCCGGCGGCATGGAGAACATGAGTCTCGCTCCGTACCTGTTGCCCGATGCGCGCGCGGGCCAGCGTCTGGGCCACGGCCGCCTCGTCGATGCCATGGTCAACGACGGGCTGTGGGACTGTTACAACGACTTCCACATGGGCAACACGGCGGAACTTGTCGCGACCACATACAAGGTGTCGCGCGAGCAGCAGGACCAGTTCGCGGTGGAGAGCCATCGCAAGGCCATCGCGGCGCAGCAGAGCGGCGCGTTCAACGACGAGATCGTCCCCGTCAGCATTCCGCAGTCAAAGGGCGATGCGCTGGTTGTCTCCGCCGACGAAGGCCCGCGGGCGGATGCGTCGGTGGAAAAGCTTGCCAAGTTGAAGCCCGCCTTCGACAAGACCGGTTCGGTCACGGCCGGTAACGCCAGCACCATCAACGATGGTGCGGCCGTGCTGCTCGTGATGTCGGAGTCGCGCGCCAAAGAACGCGGCTACGAAGTGCTGGCCGTGATCGATTCGTATGCGACGGGCGGGATGGAGCCCAAGTGGGTCATGATGGCGCCGCTCAAGGCCATCGAGAACCTGCTCGCGAGGTCGAAAACCAAGATCGACGACTACGATCTGATCGAGCTCAACGAAGCCTTCTCGGCGCAGGGCGTGGCGCTCGGCAACGAGCTCAAGCTCGACCCGGCGCGCCTCAACGTGAACGGCGGCGCGGTAGCGCTCGGACACCCGATCGGTGCGTCGGGCGCGCGGGTGCTCGTCACGTTGATCCATGCGCTGCGCAAGCGCGGCAAGCAGCGCGGGCTGGCGTCGCTGTGCCTGGGCGGCGGTAACGCCGTCGCACTCAGCGTTTCGATCCCGAACTAACACGCCGCGAAGCGGCGTGTTCCGCTGGCAGCAGCGCCTGGCCCGGTCCGGCGTGGAGCCGCAACCATCTCTTTCATAGAAGGAAACCTCATGGCTTCGATTTCCCGCGTTTCCGTGATCGGCGCCGGCACCATGGGCGCCGGCATCGCGCAGGTGTGCGCCCAGGCCGGCCTCGCCGTCAAGCTCATCGACGTCAAAGAGGAGTTTGCGCGCAAGGGTCTCGCCACCATCCATTCCAGCCTCGATCGCATGGTGAAGAAAGAGACCATCACGGAAGAGCAGAAAAAGGAAATCGTGGGGCGTGTCCGCACCGACGTCGGCCTGGACGGGACGAGCGGCAGCGAGCTCGTCATCGAGGCCATCAACGAAAACCTCGAGCTCAAGACTTCGGTGCTGAAGGAAGTCGCGAAGAGCGCGGGCGAGAATGCCATTCTCGCCACCAACACGTCTTCCATCTCCATCACCACCCTGGGCGCCGCCATCGCGAAGCCACAGCGCTTCATCGGCATGCACTTCATGAACCCGGTGCCGGTGATGAAGCTTGTCGAAGTCATCCGCGGTCTCGAAACCGACGACAACACCACGCGCGAAATCATGGACCTGTGCAGGGCGATGGGGAAGACGGCGGTGGAAGTGAACGATTTCCCCGGCTTCGTGTCGAACCGCATCCTCATGCCCATGATCAACGAAGCGGTCTACACCCTGATGGAAGGTGTGGCCACCAAAGAGGCGATAGACGAAGTAATGAAGCTCGGCATGGCGCACCC
>CAZULB010000073.1:0-16906 GCA_964621155.1 uncultured bacterium
TGAACGCCTGCTCGATGGGAAGCGGGAGCACGACGCGCGCAAAGCGCGGAGCGAGAGCAATGGCGGATTCGGGCGTCATGACGCCGCAGTATATCACGCGGCGTTGCACATGCTTCGTTTTCGGGGCGGCGACCGGCTCTATCGGCCGGCAAACGGACGAGCCCGCGGGTGGTGCAACACCCGCGGGCCCGGAACAGCAAGGAGGGAGTGTCCTACTTGCGCACGCCGAGGATTTCTTGGATGCGCTCGATCAGGCGGCTGGGGCTGAACGGCTTCACGATGTAGTCGACCGCGCCCACTTCATAACCGAGACGCTTGTCGAGATCGCGACCCTTGGCCGTGAGCAGCACAACCGGAATATTCTTCGTCTCCGGATCGCGCTTCAGGCGGCGACAGGTCTCGTACCCGTCGAGCACCGGCATCATCACATCGAGCACAACCAGGTTCGGTTTTTCCTGCTTCGCCTTTTCGAAGGCGAGCTCACCGTTGTTGGCCGTGATCACCTCGAAGCCTTCAGCGCCGAGGCTGAAGTCAAGAATGTGCAGAATGTATACTTCGTCGTCGACAACCAGAATCTTGCCCAGAGCCATTGCCTTCCTCCTTGCAATCCCGTCGTGCTACGCCTTGAGCGTGGCGTTCAAATCTTCCTGCGTCTCGACCGATTCGCGCTCGGCGTGGAAGCGCTCCGCGTGTGTCTCGACACCGGCCACAAACGCTTCCACCACCCTCGGATCGAAAAGCGATCCCGCACGGTGCCTCAGCACCTGGACCGCCTCGCCGAGGGTGTACTGCTTCTGATAGGGACGATGCGACACCAGCGCGCGGAACGTGTCCGCGACGCGCAGAATGCGCGCATCCAGTGGAATCTCCTCGCCGGACAGCTTGCCCGGATACCCGGAGCCGTCGTAGTTCTCGTGGTGGTAGAGAACCGCATCGCGTACGCGCGGAATGAACTCGATCGGCTTCAGCATGTCGGTGCCGATGATCGTATGTTGTTCTACATTGAAACGATCCTCGTGGGTCAGCTCGCGTGGCTGATTGATTATGTTCTCTCCCACTTTCGCCAATCCCAGGTCATAAACATGGAAGGTGTAGCGCAGCGTCGCGCTCTCTTCGGGTGTCATGCCGAGACTGCGCCCGACGTCATGAATGACGAGCGAGAGCGCGTCGGCGTTGTGCGTGTTGATGTAGCGCTTGGCATCCAGGATCGACTTGAACGTCGAGCGCACGTCTTCGAACTCGCGCGAGCGCTCCTTGAAGCGGGAGAGGGCGTCGAGCGCCATCACGACGCGATCGGCAAAGAGCTCGAGCAACGCGTGATCTTCTTCGTTCAGTGTCGGGCGTCCAACTGGATCGGTGACGTTGATCACGCCGACCACGCGGTTGTCGCGACGGATGGGCACCGAGAGGAACGACTTCGATTCGTAACGGCGGCCGGTCGTGCGCACACGTCGGTCTTCCTGCACGTCCCGCACCAGGCAGGCGCTGTTCTCCTGCGCCACGGCTCCGGAGATGGCCTCGCCCAGCCGCACGCGCGCGTGTTCGACGATGTCCTCGTCCAGACCGATGGCGCTGTCGATGCGAAGTTCGCCCGCCTCCGGGTCGACCATCATCAGGGATGCGCGCTTCACGTTGAGCAGCTCGGCGATGAGCTCGACCACGAGTTCCATGTAGCGTTCCACCTCGAAGCGGCGTGTAGACACGTAGTCGGTGAGCACTTCGCTGCGCACCACGGCCTGCTTTTTTGGAATCACGACCACGAACCGCGCGCCCTTGCCCGGAACGTTCTCCACCCAAATACGCCCGTCGTGCCATTCCACGATGTTCTTGCAGATGGCAAGACCGATGCCCGTACCGCCGTGACGGCGCGTCGCCGATCCGTCCGCCTGATGGAAGTGGTCGAAGATCTGTTCGAGTTGGTCTTCGGGAATGCCGATGCCGTTGTCTTCGACCACGATCCGGCAGCTCACCACTTCTTCTTCGATGGTGACCCACACGTGCCCGCCTTCAGGCGTGAACTTGGACGCGTTGTGGAGCAGGTTGATGACCAGTTGCTTCATCAGGTCGCGTTCGGCGCGCACCTTGACCTCATCGTGCGGGACCCGCGTGTGCAGCGTGATGCGCTTGCTTTCGAAGTTTTTCTCCAGCTCGTTGGCCGCCACCGTCACGATCTCGCTCATGTTGCACGAAGTGCGCTCGAAACGGACGGCGCCCGATTCCATCTGCGAGAAGTCGAGAATATCCTCGATCAGGGCCATCAACCGGTTGCTCTCCTCTTCAATGACGATGAGGAATTCCTTCATGATGTTGCGGTCGATTGACTCGGCGTTCTTTAGCAACGTCTCGCAGTAGGCTTTGATCGACGTGAGGGGCGTTCTGAACTCGTGCGAAATGGTCGCAACGAAATTCGACTTCATCTTGTTCAAGCCCGAGAGCTTTTCAGTGTACTGCTTGAGTTTGTCGTTCTTCTCTCCCACTTCACGATAGCGGTTGAGATTACGGATGGCGATGGTCGCCAGGGTGGCGATGGTTTCCAGCGTCTCGATGACTTCCACCACCGAACGCGCCGGATCCTGCGGCTCTTCCACCGAGATATAGCCGATGGTGCGCTCACCCGCATCGTCGTCGACAAGAGGCACGATCAGTCGCTCGACGTCGCGCCAGTGATTCTCCACCACGGACGCCACGCCTTCCGCCGCCTGCTCGGCGCCGCTCACGGGCTGTGCGGCGCGCATGAAGTAGCTGCGCCCCACCCGGAAGCGCGGCTCCACCATGAGTTCGTAGTCGGCGATGGACGTGCGATGATTCATCACCGCATCCTGCGCTTCGGCGTTGAGGCCCACGTAGGCCTTGGGTTCGAATGTCTGCGTGCGCTCGTTCAACAGCCGGATGATTACGGTGTCGAATCCGAGGTTTTCGCGCACCAGCTCGGCGACCATTTGCAGCAGCTCTTTCACGTTCTTGTGCTGCTGAATGCGGATGCCGATGGCAAGCATGCGCTCGAGATCCTCCGCGCGGCGCACCAGCCCCTTTGACTGATCCTGCTGGCGCCGAATCATGGAGGTGGAGTCTTCATAGATGTCCGAAGCGACACGGTTGAGTTGCGAGAGCTCGGCCTGCGCCTGATCCGCTTCACGCTTGCGGTCGGCCGCAGCCGCGCGCATGGTCGTGCCGAGCACGAGGTAGTTGGTCTGCAGTGACATCAGGCCCGACACCAGGGCAACGATATCCATCGCCTGCGCGAGCTTGAGCAGATAGGGTGAGCCTCCCCCAAACGTCCCGGCAGCAACCACGCACAGCCAGGACGCGCACAGCGCTCCAGCCAGCACGTAGAGCGTCGGTCTCACTTCGCGCACGGCCATTCCCGTCGCCGAGAACAGGGCGACGCACACGCGCACTGTGGCGCCGATGATGAGTGACGCCAAAAATCCGTTCCACGTGAACGCGGTGCCGCTGGCCTGCGGCGCCAGCGCGTAGACGAGTCCGCCCGTCAGTCCAAACAGCAGGGTCTGAAACTGGACCGAGCGCCAGGAGCCGGCGGAGTCGGCTTCGTCACGCCCAAGCAAGCGCGGTGCGCCGGTCTCGTCGATGCCGATAGGCAGGCACTGCGCGGCCAGGTACAGGCACGCGAGATTGAGCAACAGGTACAGAAACGGCGGCCCCGTCTCGCCGGCAATGATCGCATTCGTGAATACAACCACCGTGATGCGGCTCGTCACGAACGCCAGCGCGGCCACGGTACGTTCGAAGAAGTGCGTCGGACCGGCCGTCATCGCTTCACGCCAGAGTGTCAGAAACACAAGCACAACCAGCACGCCGCACAACGTGAGATACGTCGCGGGCGCGCCTTCGGCGCCGACCTGGGCCAGAATGCCTGCGTGCATCAAGTTCATTCCTGCGACGCTCCCACCGGAGCGCTGGTGACCTGGCGACGATAGCGATCCTTGTCGCGGCTCGTGAGCTGGCCATCTTCAACCAGCACGGAAGCAAATGCCTCCACCACGTCGCGGTCAAACTGCGTGCCCGCGCAATCGAAGAGCTCCTGCACGGCGCGATCGACGGCCATGCGGTGCTTGTACGGGCGCCCGATCGTCATCGACTGGAACGCATCGATCACGGCCAGAATGCGGCCGCCGATGGGAATTTCCTCACCCTTGAGCCCCATGGGATAACCTCGCCCGTCCCAGCGTTCGTGGTGGTACAGAATGATGTTGCTAACTGCTTCCACGAACTCGAGCGGACGAATCAGCTCGGCACCGCGCTCGGGATGGCGCTGGATGGCGCGCATCTCCTCGTTGGTGAGATTGAGCGCCTTGTCCAGAATCTCGTCGCTGATCTCGGTCATGCCGATGTCGTGCACGCTGGCCACGTACTGCACGACACTGACTTCCTTCTCGGGCAGGTTCATCTTGCGCGCAATCTTCACCGCGTGGTCGATGGCCTGCTCGATGATGCGCGTCTTGGTCTGGTTGTCGAGAATGCGCTTGAACGCCTCGATAGTGTCCTGCAGGAAGAGGTTCGAATCGTCGACCACACGCACGCGCTCGAGTGCGCGCGAAATGCGTTCGCCGAACGAGATCAAAAGGTTCAGATCGTCGCGGTCGAAGGGCTGTCCGCTGGTCTTGTTGTTGACGTTCATCACGCCCACCACGACGTCATGCACGCGCAGCGGCACCGAAAGCAGCGACGTGGTTTCGTACTGGGGCGCGTTGGGCGCGGTGTAGATCTCGTTCTCCTCTATATTGGAGATGAGCAGCGGCTCGCCCGTGGCAGCCACCTTGCCCGCAATGCCTTCGCCGATTTTCACGCGCGTGTTCTCCACCACCCACTCCTCGATGCCGAACGATATCTTGATGAAGAGCTCGGCGCGGTCCTTGTCGAGCAGCATGAGCGATACGCGCTTGGCCGAGAGAAGTTCGGCGATCATGCGCACAATCAGCTCCAGCATTTCGTGCAGCTGTTCGCGCGCATCCACCAGCTCGCCGATGTAACCCACCAGGTCGTTGAAGCAGTGCTCTCGCGGCAGCGTGAAGTGGAACGTGGTGCCCCTGCCCTCTTCGCTTTCCACGCGAATGGTGCCGCCGTGCTGCTCCACGATGTTTTTCACGATGGCGAGGCCCAGGCCGAGGCCCTCGAGCTTCGAATCGCGCTGCGAGCGCGCGCGGAAGTACTTGTCGAATACGCTACCCACTTCGTCCTTGGGAATGCCCACGCCCTGGTCCGCCACCGACACCACGACGTTCACCGCTTCCTCGTGTGCCTTGACCGTGATCACGGTGCCGCGCGACGAGTACTTGATGGCGTTGGTGAGCAGATTGATGAAGACCTGCTTGATGAGATCCGGGTCGCCTTCCACGCGCGGCAGATCCTGTGCGACGTCGACCACCACGCGCATTTCGCGCTCGCGCAGCGCGGGCCCCAGTACCGAGACCACGTCGTGCACGATGGCGTTCAGGTCGAGCGCCGTGCGTGACATCGCGCGCTGGCCGAACTCGATCTTGGTAACGTCGAGGATGTCGTTCACAATGCGGATGAGCCGGTTCGTTTCCTTGTTCACGATCTCCAGGAACTCGCTGCGCTGTACAAATGCGGGATCGTTGGCGTTGGTCACCAGCGTCTCGACATAGGCCTTGATCGACGTGAGCGGCGTGCGCAGCTCGTGCGAGACGTGATTCACGAAATCGGACTTGAGCACGTTCGTCTTCTGCGACGCTTCCAGCGTGCGCTCGAGCTCCTTGATCTTGCGTTCCAGGGAGTCGTAGAGGCGGCTCTTTTCGATGGCCACCGAAAGCTGCTGGCTCAACACGGTGAGCAAGCGCATGTGCGTCTCGCTCACGGTCTTGGGCACGAAGTCGCCGGCATAGATAACGCCCAGCACCTGGTTGCCCGTGGAGAGAGGGAAACCGACCATGGAGCGGATACCGAAGTGATTCACGAAATCGCTGCAATTGGCGCGCTTGTCGCGCGTCGTGTCTTCCACCGAAATGGGCGAGTTGTGGGTCCAGATCCATTCCGAGAGTCCGCCGCGGCGCATGCGTTTGTCGAGCCGCATGGCGCGGTCCTGATTGAGCCCCACGAAGACGGAGTGGGTGATCTCCTGCTTCTGATTGAAGAGCACAATGCTTGCCCACGGACGCTCGAGCAGGAGCGTTGCTTCCTTGGCGACGATGCGCAGCAGGGTCTCGAGCGACATGGCCGCGTTGATGCCGATCGAAATGTCATACAGGCGCGAAAGCTCGTCGGCGCGGGTCTCGGATTCCTGGCGTTTCTTGCGCAGACGCTCCATCGAGCTGTTCATGCGGTCCTGGAACGCATTGGAGAGGAATATCACCAGGCTCACGAAAGCGCCCATCACGAGCAACGAGCCGGCCAGGTAGTGCGCGTTGGTGTAAACGCCCGGGGCGACGCGGTAGACCGTGTAGTGCGGAATCGCTCCGGTGAGTTCGAGATAGCCCAGCACACCGATGGCCGCCAGCGAGGTCGAGACAAAATAGGCGACCGTCTTCTTCCACGAGAACGTGTTGCACACGAAGAAGAGAGGAATTGTGAGCATGAACAGGAACGGGCTCTCGATGGTACCGGTCAGATGGATGAGCGCGACCACCGCGGCCAGATCGACGTAGCTCGAGTACCAGAGCAGAGCGGCGTTGCGGCGCTGGCGGGTCCAGTCGAGCTTGTCACCCAGCGCGTTCCACAACCATTCACCGTTGTACTGCAACACGCCGGCGGCCAGGAACAGCCCCACCATCAGGTTGGTGCGATACGAGAAATCACCGAGGAAACGCGCAGCGAACACCATCATGAAGAAGGCGAACAGCTCGATGAATCTCAGGTAGAGAATACTCAACGGGCTCGTCTCCAGCAGTCGGGACGCGTTTTCGCGTTCACGCACACGCGTCATGGCAGAATCGCCCCCGGGTCTCCCCCCGGAACCAGCGGCAGAGTCACGTACACAGTAGTGCCGCGACCGGCCTCACTACGAACCGACACATCACCGTCACACATGTCGACCAGGTTGCGCACAAGCGTCAGACCCAGTCCCGATCCGGGCGCACGATTCGCGTCGAGGCGCACAAACGGACGGAATACGCGCTTCACGTCTTCGGCGGGAATGCCGTTCCCGGCGTCCGCGATGCGTAGTTTCAGGAGCTCACCGTCCGAGCCGCCGCGCAGGTCGCGCGATACCTCGGCCTCGACGCGCACGGTCGAGCCTTCGGGCGAATACTTCAGGCCGTTTTCGATCACGTTGAGCAGAATCAGTTTGAGCACGTTGCGGTTGACCGGAACCGGCGGTAGCGCATCCACGATATTGAGACGCACACGATTGGACGCGTCCAGCGCGGGCGTGACGTGATCGAGCACCTCGCGCAACACTTCTTCGAGGCTGACCCGCTCGGCACGCGGCGCGCCGCTCGCGTTATCAACCTTGAGCAGCTCGAGGTAAAACTCGTTGAGCTCGTTCAACAGGTCGCACTCGGCGCGCGCCTTTTCAATCAGGCGCACGGCGTCGGGCAGGCCCGCATTCTGGACGTCCTCGGACGCCAGTTCCAGATAGCCGCTGATGGCGATGGCCGGTTTCTTCAACTCGTGACCCATCACCAGACGCGTTGAGGCCATGATCTGGCGATACCGCTCCAGGCGCGTGCGCAGTTCGTTGGCTTCGATACGCGCCTCGTTAAGGAGTGCTTCCAGCGTCGCGGTTCTGTCTTCGGCGGTGCGAATGTCCATGACTAACCAGCCTCGCGTTTGTTGCGGGCAGGATCGACGGCGTCCTGTCGTCGTTCCTTCACGACCACGCTGCCTTCAATTCGTTTTCCGTATTCCTTGAGACTGGACGCAATGTCGGTCACTTCGGCGAAGTGTTCGATCTGATTGTCGGTGCTCTTCACGAGTGCGATGGTCACGGCCATCACCGGAATTCTCTTGAGCTCGCCCTGGCGATCACGCACCTCGAGGTAGCCGCGCTTGACGTCTTCGGGATTGAGCAGCGTGACGCCGCCCTTGTCGAACTCGTCCACCACGTACTGCGCCATGATCTCGGCACGCGCGGGTGACACCACCATCACAAAATCGTCGCCGCCAATGTGGCCGACGAAATCATCCTTGCCACCCAGCCGCTCGACGGTGCGGCGAATGATCTCGGCCAGATACACGATGATCTCGTCGCCTTTGGGATAGCCGTAGTAGTCGTTGAAGCCTTTGAAGTTGTCGATGTCGATGTAGAGGAACGCGTACGGCTTCTTCTGGCTGATGCGCACGATCATCTCGCGCTCGATGGCCGTATTGCCCGGCAACCCTGTCAGCGGATTGGCTTCTTTTTGCCGGATGTTCCACTCCAGCACGTTCTTCACACGCAGGAGCAATTCCTCGTTGGAGTACGGCTTGACCAGGTAGTCGTTGGCACCGTTTTCGAGACCGGCGACGCGGTCGCGCTGATCGCCGCGCGCGGAGAGCATGATCACGGGCACCTGGTTGAGCGCGAAGTCCTGTCGCATTTTGCGACATACTTCGTACCCATCCACCTTCGGCATCATCACATCGAGCAGAACGAGGCTCGGCTTGATTTCCGTGGCGCGCGCAAGCGCTTCTTCCCCGTCCGACGCGGTGAATACCTGATAGCCCGCGCGCTCCAGAGTGAAGCGCAGGATCTGACGAATGTGCGGTTCGTCATCCGCGATCAGGATGCGGTAGCTCGAGTTTTCGGGTGCGTACATTTCGTAAACCTAAACGCGCGAATAGAGTTAACGACGCACAAACGGGCAAGGAGCATGCCAAGGACACGCTTGTCACACGCTGCGCGCGGAATCGATCGGACACGTTGCGCTTGCACAATCCGCGCCGTGGAAGCATGAAGAATGTTCCCCGTTCGTCGCGGAATTACGGGGAAGCATGAGGAAGAAACGGAAAGGAGAAGGAGCGCGGAGAGCGCGGAAGTTGCTTTCTAGTTCTGGAGTCGTCGTTGCCGACCGAACAGCGCGAGCGCGATCAGCACGACCGTCAGCACGGCAAAAATGAGCGGGTTATGGCGCGGCGCGGTGGCCACGGCACCCATGAAGTCGAGTGGCGCGGCCTGCTGGATCACCGCGTAGCACAGACCGGTGTAGATGGCTTCGAAGGCTTTGCCGCTGCGCGTCCACACTCCCAGCGCCAGCGCAAGCGCGGGCGCGAACAGCGCGCCGACACCCCACGCCAAAAGCCCGTGCGTGTCCCCGGCAATCATCAGACGAATGGCGACGGCGCCGCCCGCCATCACGCTGAGCAGGTACCCCGCGATCCACGTGGCGGCAAGCTGGCGCGAAAGCGGGTGCGGTGCCGAGAAGAACACGGGCTCGGTGTTGTGCTGCGCCTCGCGCGTCCCGAGCTTCGACCACAGGAGCACGGGCCAGAACCACGCCAGCGGAAGGACGATGGCGCGCACCGCCGGCAGCGGCGCGGTGCATGCGGCAATGGTGAGGCCGAGCGGCCCCGCGTACCACCAGCGCAGTCCGCGCACGATGAGTTTCCACTCAGCGACCACCATGGCGACGAGGCGCGCGCGATGCGCCTTCTGATCGAGCGGCGTCAAC
Organism: uncultured bacterium; assembly: GCA_964621155.1. Lineage (GTDB taxonomy): Bacteria > Krumholzibacteriota > Krumholzibacteriia > WVZY01 > JAKEHA01 > JAKEHA01. The sequence goes on from CAZULB010000073.1 coordinate 9,567, forward strand.
GCTACGTCGGTGGTTCGGCCCGCTCCGGTTTCCTGTCTCGCGACGCGCACGACTCGCTCCTCTGCGTCCTCGCGTGGAGCGTCGGCGCCCGTCGTGGAACCAAGCCCTGCTGCGGATTGCTCCCCTGCGAGTGTGCGCGCCGCTCGACGTCCTCTGCGCATCCCACTGGCCTTCGACCCCATCACCATCCTGGCGGTATCAAATCTATCGAACGGAATTGCAGCCACGGCGGCAAGCGCCAGCGCCAGGGAAACCCACTCCAGGCGCCACATGACGTGCTGCATGTTCCAGTCAACGCCGTTCCAGGTGAAGGTCGTCAGCTTCACGGCCTCGTTCTGGATGTTGACGCCCATCGAAACGCCCGCCTTGACCGGGTCGAATCCCGGAATCTGCGCAGCGCAAGCACGCAGCATGTCGGGAATCACGATGCCGGTGCCGAGCGGGTCGTTGTAAATCTTGGTCTGGCTGTGCCCGAAGTTCGCGCCCAGCAGTCCACCCCATATGAAAATGAAAGCGATATTGCCCAGCCCCCCGCGCAGAATGGGCATAGTCTCGAAGAGCACGGCGATGGCACTCACCACGAGCAGAACGGGAAGCGTCAACAGCACGAACGGTGCGAGCAGTTGCCATAGATTGAGCGCGGAATCCTCGCCGCGGACGAACTGCATCACCACGCACGCCAGCGCCACCACCGCCGTCATCGCCGCCAGTACCGCGAAATTGCTCAACGTTTTCCCGAGCGTGTATTGCAGCTTCGAAATCGGCGTCGTGGCCAGAATCTGCCCCACACCCGTGCGCCGGTCGCGCTCGACAGCATTCTTCACAATGTAGAAGCCGATCAACGACACAAAGGCGCCGGCCAGCATTGCCACCGCGCTGCCGATCCACGCCGAGTTGTAGACACCGCGATGGCTGTCCATCGACATCGTCAAATACCTGCTGCCGTTGGGGGGAAGAAAGGCGTAGCCGCCGTAGACGCAGAACAGGAGCGCCACGAAGAAACCGTGGCGTCGCACGCGTTCGTAGAAATCAGCGCGGGCGAGGTGGTAGAGGCGATGCGCGATCTTCACGCGGCTTTCGTGCCCGCTGCTTCCGCCGCCGGCGCGACGAACATCAGGTAGGCATCCTCGAGATTGGGCACGACCAATTGCGCGGCGGGCGCCGGCCGTGTGTCGCTCAACGCGCGCACGCGCACCCCGTCGCTGCGACGGATGGTGGCGCTCACGCGGTGGCGCTGCTTCACGAGATTTAGCTCACTGCTCGCAACGATCCATTCCCACACGCGACCCTCCACCTTTTTCATGAGGATTTCAGGCACTGCGGACACGATGAGCTTTCCACGGTTGATGAGCGCGATGTGTGTTGCCGTGGCCTCGACGTCCGAAACGATGTGAGTGGACAGAATCACAATGCGCTCCCCGGACAGATCCGAGAGAAGGTTGCGGAAGCGAACGCGCTCTTCGGGGTCGAGCCCGGCGGTCGGTTCATCCACGATCAGGAGCTTGGGATCATTGAGCAGCGCCTGCGCAATTCCGACGCGCTGGCGCATGCCGCCGGAAAAACCACCCAGCACCCGCTTGCGCGCGTCGGCGAGATTGACCAGCACCAAAAGCTCGTCGATCCGGCGTCGCGCCGCCGCGCGATCGATTCCTTTGGCGGCCGCGATGTATTCGAGAAACTCCTGCGCGGAGAGATTGGGATAGATGCCGAAATCCTGCGGAAGGTAGCCGAGCTCGACGCGCAATCCATCGGGAGACTTGACGATGTCGGTGCCATTCCAGGTGACGCGGCCATCAGTGGGCTTTGTGATCGTGGCGAGGATGCGCATCAAGGTCGACTTGCCGGCGCCGTTGGGACCGAGGAGACCCAGCACTCCCGGGCCAAGTTCCAGTGAGAAGTCATCGAGTCCGCGAACGCCGCGTTTGTACGTCTTGCCCACGTGTTGAATGGAAAGATTCATGTTGGGAGTTCCTCCCGGTTTGGATCGCGACCTTGTCGGTCGCTTATCACGACCAGGACTTGATGGGACCGCGTGTAAACACGTCCAACGCCAGTCCATCATTACGACCGGCGGCGAGCAGATGTTCCGCCGTGCGCGCAACCATGGCGCCATTGTCGGTGCAGTATTGCAGAAGGGGTGCGTGATAGGAAATGCCCGCCTTTTCGCACGCGGCTTGCATGGCTGCGCGCAGCGGGCCGTTGGCGGCGACGCCCCCGGCCATGTACACGTGCGCCACGCCGTGCGCACGCGCACACGTCAGGGTGCGCTCCACGAGCACGTCTACAATGGCGGCCTGCGCCGAGGCGGCAATGTCAGCAACCTGTTGCTCGGTGAGATCCGTATGGGCGTCGACGTACTGGCGCACGGCAGTCTTGAGGCCGGAGAAGCTGAAATCGAAGCCGCCACGGTCGAGCATGGCGCGCGGAAACGCAATGGCAGCGGGATTACCCTTCTCGGCTGCGCGCTGCACCAGCGGCCCACCCGGGAATCCGAGGCCGAGCAACTTGGCGATCTTGTCGAACGCTTCCCCGGCGGCATCGTCACGGGTCTGACCGATCAGTTCGTAGCGGCCCACACGCTCGACGCGATAGAGCGCCGTGTGTCCGCCGGAAACGATGAGCACGATGGCGGGGCAATGCAGCGCCTCGCCCGCGAGCTCGTTGGAAATCACGTGAGCTTCGATGTGGTGCACTCCGACAATCGGCTTTCCCAGACCGATGGCCAGCGATTTCGCAAATCCGACGCCCACGAGCAGAGAGCCCACGAGTCCCGGTCCGTTGCTGACACCAATGCCCGAGATGTCGGCCCCGGTGACACCGGCCTTCGCGAGGAGCGCGTCGTAGACAGGAAGCAGCGCGCGCATGTGCTGGCGCGACGCAATTTCCGGCACCACGCCGCCGTACGCTTCGTGCATCAACTGGCTGGCGGTGAGGTTGGCGAGAAGGCCGCGTTCGCGATCATAGAGCGCGAGCGACGTGTCGTCGCACGAAGTCTCGATGCCCAGAATGATCATGGCAGAGGAAGGTGCAGGGTCGACGCCGGACGGGCACGCGGCTAGAGGACGTCGTCGCCGCTTTCACCGGTACGGATGCGGATGGCATCCTCGACCGGCAGAATGAAGATTTTCCCGTCCCCGATCGAGCCCGTCTTCGCGACTTTGACGATGGTCTCGACCACCTTGTCGACTTCGTCGTCGGCCACCACGATTTCGAGTTTGCTCTTGGGAAGGAAATCGACGCGGTACTCGCTGCCACGGTAGAGCTCGGTGTGGCCCTTCTGGCGGCCAAAGCCCTTCACCTCGGAGACGGTCAGTCCCTTGATGCCAATTTCCATCAGCGCGGACTTCACGTCGTCGAGCTTGAATGGCTTGATGAATGCTTCGATCTTTTTCATGCGTGCAGACGGCACGTCACGCGCGCGGTTATGCGCGTCAACTGCCGAGCACGATGGAGTTTACGGTGGTGGGATGATGCGTGCAAGTGCTAATGTTTTGGCGTTCCCGCCTCGCGTTCTTTATGAGTGAAACACGCCGACAGATGCTGCGCACCATCGTGGAGGACATCCACGAAGACATGATGCGCTCGCTCGTCGATGCTTCCGACGCCGCGCCGCGCGAACGCACCCCGCTCGAAACACGCCTCGCCGCCTGTGGATTCGACGGCTCCACCGCCACCGCCGGCAGCTTTCAGCGCGCGTGCGTGCGCATGCTAAGCACCGATCTGGGCGACGCCGAAGTCATCACAATCATCGAATCATGCTTGCTGGCGCCGTCGCCCGACGCGTCGCTGCGCAACATCGAGCGTTACCTCGAAATCGCCGGCAGCCCGTCGGTGTTTCTGCGCACCATGCTCTCCGCGCCCCCCGTGCTGAGCCTGGTGACCATCGTGTTTGGAGCGAGTCAGCACCTTTCCGACATCCTGATTCGACAGCCAGGCCTCATTTACTGGCTCATGGAGCAGGCGACGTGGGACGCCCCCGACACCGGGGAAAGCTACGAGGCGTGGCTGGCCAACGAGGCCGATCGCTTTCGCAGCGTGGAGGCGAAGTTCAACGCGATCCGCCGCGCGCACCGCCAGGCGCTGCTCAAGATCGGCGTGCTCGATCTCGTAAGTGAGATCGCGGTGGAAGAGGTGACGCGGCGGCTGTCGGCTCTGGCAGATGCGTGTGCCCGCGTCGTGCTCGATGTGGTGTTCGATGATCTGGCCGACGAAGCCATGCCGCGCGCGTTGTCCATAATCGCGATGGGCAAGCTGGGCGGAGGCGAGCTCAACTACAGCAGTGATATCGACCTCATTTTCGCCAGCAGCGATACTGATGACGAAACCATGCATCAGTACGCACGCGTGGCGCGCCGCTTCACCGAAGCCATGTCGGCGCTCACCGAGGAAGGCTATCTGTATCGCGTCGATCTGCGCCTGCGTCCCGACGGCAAGGCGGGTCCGCTGGTGAACTCGGACACGGCGCTGCGGCTCTACTACGAACATCGCGGCCGCCCGTGGGAGTTCCAGGCCCTGTTGAAGGCGCGCCCCATCGCGGGCGATATCGAGTTGGGCGCACGTCTGCTCGAGGACCTGGGCAAGTTGATCTTCAATCCCGCGCTTCCCTACTCGCCGCTCGACACCGTGGGTGCGATGCGCGAGCAGATCAAGGACCACGCCAGCGCCACGCAGCGCGGCTACAACATCAAACTCATGGCCGGCGGCATTCGCGACATCGAGTTCATCGCGCAGGCGCAGCAGATCATGCACGGGAGAACGCATCCCGACGTGCGCACACCGACCACGTTGATCGCTCTCGCGCGTCTCAAACAGCACAATCTTATCAAAGAGTGGGATGCAGACAATCTCGCCGCCGCGTATCGCTTCTTTCGGCTCGTCGAACACCGTCTGCAGATGATGCACCAGTTGCAGACGCACACGCTGCCCGACAGCGATGAGGAGATTGCGCTACTGGCGCGGCGCGTGTCGCAGGGCCCGCTGGGGTCGTTCACCGCGGATACCTTCATCGACACGCTGTCCAGGCACCTCAACCACGTGCGCGCACTCGCCGACAGCTTTTTCTCGGGCGAGCCGGTGCACCCGCACTCGGTGTTGCTCATGCTGCCGGAAGACAGCGAGCGCGCCATGGCGATCGTGCGCCAGTACGGAATCCAAGACGTGTCGCGCGCGATCCGAACCCTGCACGCGATGGCATACGGCTCGTTCCCGCGCCTGCTCGACCGGCGTGCGCGCGCGGCGTTCGAGGATTTACTGCCGCTCTTGCTCGAAGACGCCGCGCACACGGGCAATCCCGAGCAGACACTGGCTCACGTCGCGTCGATCGCCACGGCTGAGAAGAGCGAAGCATCGTTCTACCGCATGCTCGTGGACTCGCCCGCCATTCGCCGGCTGGTCATGGGCATTGCGGGGATCTCGTCGATGCTGACGCGCGAACTGTGCGCGCAGATCGGCGTGCTGGATTCGCTCATCGAAGACGACGGCACGTCGGTGGAGAACATGCTCGCCAATATCCCGGAATGGGAGCGCTTTTCGGCGGCCGATGTGACGGTGCGGCGCGGGCTGGCCAGCGCGGCCGTCGAACGGCAGAACCGCGAGCGCATGTGGTTCGAACGGTTGCGGCTGTTCACGTTCGCCGAGTGTCTGCGCAACAACTTTGAGCATGGTCCGCATGGTGCGACCGGTGAGAAGGCACGGGCACAGGCCGCGCGCGCGCACCTCTCGGCTGCCTTCGACGAAATGGTGCCCGAGAAGGATCGCGTCGCGGTCTTTGCCTTCGGTTCGTACGCGGCCGGCGAACCGCGCATCCAGAGCGATCTCGACCTCATTGTGGTCGCCGACGGCATCGACCTCCCTGACCTGATGACGCGCGTGCAGGTGATCAATCAATGGTTCATGGACGGGCGCATTCTGAAACTGGATTTTCGGCTGCGCGCCGAAGGTGCCAGCTCTCCGTTGGTTCAGGATCTCGCTTTCTATGATGACTATTTCACCAAACGCGCGTCGTTGTGGGAACGCGTCGCGTTTGCCAAGTGCGCGTACTGGTGGGGTGGCGACGACATTCGCCGGCAGTTCCAGAAGCGCCTGCGTTCCTTTGCGGTGCGCGAGTTCGCGCCCAATGAGGTGACGCAACTTGCTTCCATGCGCAAGCGCGTCGAAGCACTCGCTCCCAAACATTTCACCGAGTGGGACACCAAGCGCTCCGCGGGCGGTCGCTACGACATCGAGTATCTCACCGCGGTCGGCATGGCGGCGACGTGCAGCGATCGCCTCGACTATTTCACCATGAGCTCAGTGGAGCGCGTGCGCGCGTTGGTGCAGTCGGGCTTCCTGACAAAGAACGACGGCGCAACATTGGAGAAAGCGTTGACTCTGTTCACCCTCGTGGAGCATTTCATCGAATTACAGGAGATGACACACCCGGGAAGCGATGCAAAAGCCCAACGGATTGCCAATCAGCTGTGCGGCGCTCTCGCGTTCACCGGCCACGACGCAACGGATGCAAAGAATGACCTGCTGGGAGCCAAGCAGTCGGTGAGAGACATCTACAAGCGCGTGATTGGTGCGGCTTAGTCAGTCATGTCAGCGATCCTGATACAAGCGTTGGTTGTAGTGCTTGGCGTCATGCAGGGCGCCGATACCCGCTCGATACCACCACCCTATCCTTTGACTGAGACTGAGGCAACGCAGGCGCGAGAGCTCGCACAGCATGAAATGATGAACCGGTTTCTCCCCTCTGCCAGGCGCGAGCCGGAGTTCTATCGACTGGAAGGCATCGAATTGGAGGGGCTTCGGCTGGGCGATCCGTATCTGTATATTGCTTTGGGCGAGGGTAGCATTGACGACTACTGCGAGTCGTCAGTCGACGACCCTCGCCTTTATGCCAGCCTGGTACACTATATCTTTCCGATCCATGTTTCCGGGCGGCGTGGTCCGGTGATCTGGATGTGGATCGTTCGGAATCTCAACGGCGATCGCGAAAAGTACAATGGAGAAGAAGGCGCCTTGTTTTTTGGAGGATATTCGTACGCCGACAGCACCGGCACGGCAGAGGTGTCGAAGGCGCAGAACCTTCGCGAACGCTTCCACGCTCGGATTTCATTTGTTACTTTCCTCGATAGGCACACCGATCGCATCGTGGTTGATGATCCTTCGGGGCCAAGATCGGGTACATCGGCAGACACCATGAAGGGCATAGCGGAGGATGCCCCCATCCTCAAACACGATCTCTGCCCCATTCACTAGTTACTATTTCCCCGCCGTCCAGGCGCTGATCGCGTCTTCCAGCTTGCCGCGCGCTTCCGACAACTTCGGTCCCTCGTACAATTTCTTGTTATCGGCGC
>CAZULB010000074.1:0-16779 GCA_964621155.1 uncultured bacterium
CGCTCGAACGCGCCCACCGCGCCGGCGTGGTGCATCGCGATCTGAAGCCCGGCACCATCATGCTGGCGAAATCCCGCGTGAAGCTCATGGATTTCGGCCTCGCGCGCGCGACCGGGATGGCCGGCGCGAGCGGGAGCAGCGCCACGGCGCTCACGCATTCACCGACGGTGGCGCAGCCACTCACCGCCGAGGGCACCATCGTCGGCACGTTCCAGTACATGGCGCCCGAGCAGCTCGAGGGCAAGGAAACCGACGCGCGCGGCGACATCTGGGCGCTCGGCTGCGTGCTCTACGAAATGATGACGGGCCAACGCGCGTTCGAAGGTTCGACGCAGGCCAGCCTGATTTCTTCCATCATGCGCGACCAGCCGCGCGCCATGAGCGAGCTCGTGCCCATGAGCCCGCCCGTGCTCGACCGCGTCGTGTCGCTATGCCTGGCCAAGGACCCCGACGAGCGCTACCAGAGCGCGCACGACGTCCGTCTCGCACTGGATCCCGCCGGCATCGGCGCCAGCGCGGCGAGCCCCGCCGTTGCGAGCGAAGGCCGCGGGGCACGCGGGCGGGCGTTGGGAATATTTGCCGCGGGGCTGCTGGCCGGCGCCGCCCTCGGCGTGGGTGCCGCGAAATGGTTCACGCCCGCAGAGCACACCGAGCCGGCGCGTGTGTCGACACTCATCAATTCCGGCGCGGATCAGCAGCCGGTCGCATCCCCGGACGGAAAGACGGTCGCGTTTGCATCGGCGCGCACCGGAAAGTCGCGCATCTGGATCAAGCAGCTCGCGAGTAGTGACGAAGTGGCACTCACCGACGGTGAAGACAGCCAGCCGCAATTCTCTCCCGACGGTTCCCAGGTGCTCTACGTGCACAGCGATTCCGACGGCAGCTCGCTGTGGCGTGTCTCGATCGTGGGCGGCCAGCCGCGGCGACTGGTCGAAGATTCGGTGGAGGGTGCGTGGTCGCCGGATGGAAAGCACATCGGATTCCTCCGCTTGTCGGACAATCAGAGACAGGGAGAAGTGTGGCTTGCCGATGCCGACGGCTCCGGCGCGCGTCTGGTTTACGCCGACGAAAACTCGCTGCGCTGGCTCTCCTGGTCGCCGCAGGGCGACCGCATGCTGGTGGCGACGATCCCGCTGGCAAATGCCGCGATCCATTATGTTGTGATTCCCACGAACGGCGATTCGGTGCAGACGGTGTCGCCGGTAGCAGGGCTGTCGCTTACCAGCAATCCGGTGTGGCTCGGCTCGGGCGACCGCATCGCATATGCGATCGTGGAGGCGCGCGCCACCAGCGCCACCGGCCAGGCGTCGCGCATTGTCGAACAGTCGATGGGCACGGGCAAGGTGCGCGAACTCCTGAGTCTTCCCAGCAGCGTGTTGAATATTGCCGTACTCGGGGACGGACAATTGCTGTTGGGTATCACGCAGTCATCGCAGAATCTGGTACTCGTCGATCATGCCGGGACTGCGGACGCGCGCGAGCGCTGGCTTACGCGCGGTGCCAGCATCGACCGCCAACCCAGGTTTTCTCCCGACGGCAAACGCGTGCTCTTTTCCAGCAACCGCAGTGGCAATCTGGACCTGTGGGAGATGGACGTTGAATCCGGTGCGCTTTCACGAGTCACCGATCATCCGGGCAACGACTGGGATCCGGCCTACACGCCCGATGGGAGCAACATTCTGTGGAGCTCGGATCGCGGCGGAGTGTTCGAGATCTGGGAAGCGGCCGTGGACGGAACCGGCGCGCGCCAGATATCCAAAGACGGAGTCGACGCCGAAAATCCCGGCATGACGCCCGATGGACAATGGGTGCTGTACCTGTCGGGTCGACCCGAGCTCGCCGGCGTGTGCAAGATGCGTGTGGACGGGTCGGAGGTAACGCTGCTCGTGAAGGGTGTGAACCTGCCCGATCTGTCGCCCAACGGCGAGCTCTTCTCAGCGCCGTCCGGAATCGGCCAGCGCACCGGCCGCGACCTGGGTGTCTTTCGCGTGAGCGATGGCAAGGATATCGCGCACATGACGCTGGGGATAAGCGTGACAGTGCCACTGGGACGTTCGCGTTGGGCGGGGGATCGGCGTCTCGCCTATCTCGACCGGGACGACGAGGGCTATTTCGGTGTCTGGGTGAGAGACATCACGGACAAGGGTGCCGGTGAGCCCCGTAAGCTGGCCGGTTTCGACCCCCTGACCCCCACCGAGTCGTTCGATGTCAACCGGGATGGCTCGCGCGTCATGTTGTCGGTCCGAAATTCCGTTTCGAGTATTGCGGTGGCGGAAAACGTCGCGGGCATCACCGCGCTCAAAGTGAGATAGATGGGCCTCACGCCCGGAACCCGGCTCGGTCCCTACGAAATCCTCGCGCCGCTGGGCGCGGGCGGCATGGGCGAAGTGTACCGCGCGCGCGACACCCGCCTCGGTCGTGACGTTGCCGTCAAGGTTCTACCGCAACATCTCTCTTCCAACAGCGAGGTGCGTGCCCGCTTCGAGCGCGAGGCGAAAACGGTCTCGTCGCTGAATCATCCCAGTATCTGCGTCCTTCACGATGTCGGCCGCGAAGGCGACACCGACTACCTGGTCATGGAGCTCGTCGAGGGCGAGACGCTGGCACAGCGACTCACCCGCGGCGCACTGCCCGCAGGCGAAGTGCTCAAACTTGGCGCGCAGATCGCCGACGCGCTCGACCGCGCGCACCGCGCCGGAGTCATCCACCGCGACCTCAAACCCGGCAATGTCATGCTCACCAAGAGCGGCGCCAAGCTCATGGACTTCGGCCTTGCGCGCGGCGTTGGCCTGGCCGGCAGCGGAAGCGGTGTGACGATGGCGTCGCTCACGCACTCGCCCACGGTCGCGCAACCGCTCACCGCCGAAGGCACCATTATCGGCACGTTTCAGTACATGGCCCCGGAACAGCTCGAAGGCAAGGAGACGGACACGCGCAGCGACATCTGGGCGCTTGGCTGCGTGCTCTACGAGATGGCGACGGGCGCGCGCGCCTTCGACGGCAAGAGCCAGGCCTCGCTCATCGCGACCATCATGCACACCGACCCGCGTCCGCTGCGCGAACTTGTGCCGGCCAGCCCGGAGCCGCTCGATCGGCTCATCCGCGAGTGCATCACCAAGGATCCGGAAGAACGGCGCCAGAGCGCGGGCGATGTGCGTCGTGAATTGAATCGGATCGCGCGCGGCGAGGCCGATGCGCCGGCTGCGACGGCGGCAGTACCCGCGCGCAAGAGCAATACACGGTGGGTTGTTGTGGCAACGATCGTGGGCATCCTCGGCGCTGCCATCGGGTACGTCGCCGCGCAGCGCGGTCGCACCACCGCGGCCCCGGAACGCGTCGCCTTTACGATTCCGGCTCCGCCGGGAAGCCGCTTCCGCTTCACGATCGAAGAAGACGGAACGCGCCTCGCGCCGCCGGCGATTTCACCGGACGGAACCCAGATCGTCTTCGGCGTGGTGGACGCGAAGGGGCAACGCACGCTTGTCCGTCGTTTTATCGGTGAAACCGATGTGCACCCGGTTCCCGGCTCGATTGATGGCCGCATGCCGTTTTGGTCAGCCGACGGCCGGACGGTGGGCTTTTTCTCGGAGGGCAAGCTGCGCAAGGTCGCCGTCGAGGGCGGTTCTCCGGTAGCGCTTGCCGACGGAGCACCCAATCCGCGCGGTGCGTCGTGGAATGGTAAGGGAACCATCCTGTACGCACCCACCGCCAACTCCGGTCTCTACTCGCTTTCCGACAACGGCGGCACACCGGTTCAGGTTACGTTCCCCGACTCGACGCTGCCGGATATCTCGCACCGTTGGCCGCTGTTCATGCCCGACGGCAACCACTTCGTCTTTCTGATCTGGACGAACAACGGCACGGTGCGCGAATCGGTGGGCGGGCTCTATATGGGAAGCCTGGATTCGCGCGAGATCAAGAAGATCACGTCTGCCGGTTCGAGTACGGCGTATGTCGCCGGCGAGCTCGTCTTCGCGCGTGACGGAGCACTGGTGCGCGCCCCCTTCGACGCGGCCAGCGGCAAACTCGGAAACGTGGCTCCCACCAACCAACACGTCGACTGGGATCCATCCACAGGGCTTGCGCTGTTTTCGCTCTCTGCCAATGGAACCCTGCTGTGCCGCGAGACCGGCGCCGCCGTGCAGACGAGGCTGGTATGGTTTGATCGCGGGGGCGCGGCAATCGACACGGTCGGTAGCTCGGCCGCTTTCCGCCAGATCAACGTGGCGCGCAATGGCCGCGCCGCGCTGGCATCGATCGGCAACCCGAACGGCGACGGAGACCTCTGGTTACTCGACTTCCAGCGCCGTCTGCTAAGCCGCTTCAACAATGACGCATCCGACGAGCAGGATCCGATGCTCTCCACCGACGGCAGTCAGGTGGCCTACGCATCCGATGTTGACGGACCGTACCATGTGTTTACCGCGACGGCGGACCACAGCCGCGCACCCGAAAAAGTGAGTCCGCCGGCCGACGACTGGAACCTTCTCGACTGGTCAACGGATGGACGTCTCATGTTGCTGGCCACATCCACGCACCTCTGGGTTCTCGATGTGACAACCAAACAGGCGCAGCGGTGGCGGGCGGTCTCGGGATCGTTTCTGTCATCCTCGGCCTGCTTCTCGCCGGACGCGCGCTGGATCGTTTACGCCTCTCAGGACTCCGGGCGTGACGAAGTCTACGTCGGACCCAATCCGGGTCCAGGCGGCCAGTGGCAGGTTTCGATCGACGGAGGCATGAAACCGCACTGGAGCAGTGACGGGCGCGAAATCGTGTACGTCAACCTCGACGGCGACATCATGGCCGCACGCGTTGACACGCAGAACGGCTTTCATACCGAAACGCCGCAGCGCCTGTTCCGGCTGGGACCGCGCATGATATGGGCCGCGGCTGCAGACCACTCGCGCTTCCTCGGCGCTGTGCGCGGACGCGATCAGATTGACCCGCCTCTCAAAGTTGTCACGCACTGGATGACTTCCGGGCGTTGACCCGCACGGCGCGAGCGCCGGTGTCCGCCCACTTCCCATTGCTCGCTCATTCGATGTACCTTCTCCCGCACACCGGGAGGACAAGGGCATGAGCAACAGCGAGAATCCGATTCGACTCACCGAGATGGCGGCGAAGGCGGGCTGCGCCGCCAAATTCAGCGCGGCCGGCCTGCGCGAGATTCTGGCCGGACTGCCCCTGCCCACCGACCCCAACGTTCTGGTGGGGCACAGCGGTAGTGATGATGCCGCCGTCTATCGTCTCACCGACGAGCTGGCCCTCGTACTGACCGTGGATTTCTTCACACCGATCGTCGACGATCCCTACGATTTCGGGCGCGTGGCCGCCACCAATGCCATCTCGGACGTCTACGCCATGGGCGGCCGGCCGATCGTGGCGCTGAACATCGCCGGATTTCCCGAGGGCAACGTGGCACCCGCAGTGCTGGGCGCGATCATGCGCGGTGGCGTCGAGGTGGCCCGCGCGGCCGGTGTATCGGTGGTGGGCGGGCACACGGTGAACGACCCCGAGCTCAAGTACGGCATGGCCGTGGTCGGCCTGATCGACCCGCGCCGCATCATGCGCAACGCCGGCGCGCACGTGGGAGATGTGCTGCTCCTCACCAAGCCCCTGGGGACGGGCGTGCTCGCCACCGCACTCAAGCGCGGCGAGTTGTCTCCCGAGCGCGCGCTGACGTTGGTCGATTCCATGACACTGCTCAATCGCGAAGCGTCGGAGTTGGTCATGCAGCACGACCCGCACGCAGGCACCGATGTCACCGGTTTCGGTCTCATGGGCCACGGCAACGAAATGGCCGAAGGCAGCGACGCCACCATCGTTTTCCATTCCGCCGCGATACCGTTTCTGGACGGTGCCCGCGAGTGCGCCGAACGGGGATTCCTGACCGGTGGGGGCAAGAACACGCAGAAGTTCCTCGCGCCGCACGTCGCGATTGCGCCCGCCGTCGATGCCACGACCGTGGCGTTGTTGCACGATCCGCAGACGTCGGGCGGACTGCTGGTGGCGGTTGCGCCCGTGCACGCCGCACCGCTCCTGGCGCAACTCAAGAAGAGCCATCCCCGCGCCGCGATCATCGGCGAAGTGGTTTCACGCCGCGATGTTCATATCGTGGTGGACTAGACCATCTGTTCTGAAAATCATGATTGCTTGAACCCCCGGAAGGAGTATCGGATGAAAAAAAACATGGGTGCCGTCGATCGAACCATTCGTACCGTGGTGGCGCTTGTCCTGGTGGCGCTCGTCGTCATGCACAAGATCAGCGGCGTGCTCGCCATCATCGCCGCCGTGGTTGCGGCCGCGTTCCTCACCATGAGCGCCGTGGGCTGGTGTCCCGTCTACGCCCCGCTCAAGATCTCGACGCTCAAGAAGAAGCCCTGAGCCCCGCACGCACAAAAAAATCCCCGGGGAGAAGAAGCCCCGGGGATTGGGAAGAAGGCGCGAACGGGAGCGTGTGCTAGAAAACGGAAGCCTTGAGTTGCGCGGTCGGGCGGCGCGGCGTACCCACCGCCACCGTGCGATTGTCGGCGCCGTCCATCAACGCGGCGGCGATGCTCGACATGTAAGCGTCGCGCACGGTGTTGAAGCGAACAATGTCGCTGGCCTTGATGGGATCGCGCGCCGGCAGATCGAGCTGCTTCGGGTTCACCCAGTTGCCATTTTTCATGATGCGGTAGCACACGTGCGGGCCGGTGGCGTAGCCGGTCTGGCCGACGAAGCCGATGCACTGGCCTTCCTTGACGCGTGTGCCGCTACGAACGCCCTTCGCGAACCCCGCCATGTGCAGATAATACGTTTCGTAACTCTTGCTGTGACGGATCTTCACGTAGTTGCCGTTACCCGTCTGCCAGTGCGCTGCCACCACCAGGCCGTCACCCGTGGCATAAATCGGCGTGCCCACCGGAGCACCGTAATCGGTTCCGAAGTGCGGCTTGTACACCTTCTGCACCGGATGGAAGCGCCGACGTGAGAACGCCGACGTGACGTGCGTGAACTTGAGCGGTGCGCGACGCATCGCCTTCTGCATCGACGAGCCATCCACGTTGTAGAAGCCCACCGTTCCGTCCGCGGGCGTGAAACGCACCGCATTGAACTCGCGACCCTGGTTCACGACGCGCGCGGCGAGCACGTCGCCTACCACGGTGTGACCAGATTCGTACGTGCGCACTTCATAGAGCATCACATACTGGTCGCCGCGGCGCAGGTCCTGCGCAAAGTCGACGGTCCAGCCAAAGATGTCGTCGAGCGATGTGGCGAGCGATGTCTCCGCGCCCTGGTCCTCGAGCGATGCGAAGATCGAGTTCTCGATCGTGCCGTGCGTCACACGATAAGTCATCGTGTACGGCACCTGCTTCACCTCCGCGATGAAGTGGTCGCCGCTGTCATTGAGACGCACGCGCACGTAATCCTGGGGGCTGGTATAGAGGAGCATGCTGTCGAGATCGCCGGCGGCGGTCATGAACACGTCGAACGTCTGCCCGGCGCGAATTTTCCGCCAGTCGAAGCTCGCGCGCGTCTCGCGCGTCATGGTGTCGATGTCGAAGGCCGAAACGCCCGCTTCGCGCAGCTCATCATAAAGCGTGGAATTCTTTTCGATGGTGCCGTGAACCGGCTCATGACTGCCGCGGCCGTCGACGAGCATCACGGGCTGGTTGAGGCCGACGGTTTCCTCGCCCTCGGCGAGGCGGATGCAGCCTGCGATCTCGCTGTCATCCGACTGAAGTCGGTCCACGAGGGGGATGATTACCGAATCCCGGCCCACGTATGCAAAGACTGCCAGGGCAGCGACGATGACTATGGTGGCGTATCTCTGCATGGTCGATAAATCCGTGTTTTATTTGAGCTTACTCGGGTTTGTTTCTACCGGGGCGCGGCCATTCTCGGCCAGCCCGCGCGACCGGCGCAAGGCTTTTTTTGCCGGCCGGGTTAGGAAGTTGCAATCTTCGTTCCCCGCGCGCGCGGAGTGGCGCGAAACGCAGCGGAACGGCGCGCCGCAACGCGCCGAAACGCCCGCAAGCGGCAGCCGCAAGCCGCCACATCTCGGCTGCAAACAACCGAAATGTGGCGGCGCGACGCTACAAACGGAGAATGGTTACTTGAGGAGGACGAGCTTGCGCACGACGGTGGACGAACCGGCCACCGAGAGCCGCGCGAAGTAGACGCCCGAGGCGACCGGGGCACCGTGGTCGTCGCGGCCGCTCCAACGGGCAACATACGTTCCCGGCGTGCGGGCCTCGTTCACGAGGGTGGCTACGCGCGCGCCGCGCACGTCGTAGATGTAGAGCGTTACTTTTTCGCCCCGTCCTCCCATGACACCGCCCACCACGAACGGAATTTTCGTCGACGGATTGAACGGGTTGGGATAGTTGGCGCCCAGGTCGGTGGTGTAACGGCGCGGCGTATCTACGGCAGTCAGCGTCGACACGTAGCGATCCTGCTGGTTGCTCCAGGCACTGTACTGGCCCTCCGCATCCTTCGCGCGCACGCGATAGCGCCACAGACCGGTGTTGGGAACCGTGTGGTCGTACGTGGTGTCGACCACGGCGGACGCAATGGTGCTGATGTTCTGGCACGTCACCAGCGGATTGATGTTGTCGAAGAAAATACCGGTCCCATTGACCGAACCGTCGGTCGTGTATGTGAAGCGAAGCTGGATATCCTGTCCCGCGTACGAGAGAAGCGGGAACAGCGCATCCACCCAACCGCCGCTGGTGCCGTTGATGCCATTGCCACGGTTGTTGCCCTTGGGGTTGGCATTGGTGGTGATGTTGCCGGCCACGGGCGTCCACACCGTGCCGCCGTCGGTGCTCACATCAACGTAGCCGTAGTCGTAACTCGCCTCGACGCCGTAGTTGATCTTGAATTTCAACGTGTCCGTTGTCGCGTCCACGTGGATGGGCCGCTCCATCATCAGCGTGTGTGTGATGGAGTTGCCGTTGCCGGCGCTGTAACCGCCGCCGCTGAATCCGCTCGCTGTATATGAGAATCCGTTCGAGATCCAGCCCGTCAGCGACGGCGTGCATGTGTCGAGCGAAGTGCCCGGGTTGAAGCAGGCCTCGACGTCGTAAGAAGCCACCGGATTGGGATCGGCCGGCACGTTCGGTGTCCACGATATCCGGCTTACCGTTGCCTGGTTCGCGTACGCCGCCACGACCGGCTGTTCCTGCGGCGTGTACGGTCCCAGCACGCGGTAGGGATTGTCCGCGTACTTCAGCAGCGTGAGGTTCATGTTGAGCAACAGGTCGAAGGTGGGCTGGATGAACGATTCAGCCGGCCCGAAGCCACCCTGGCCGCTGTTATTGACCTCGGGTGTGAACCCGAAGATGCGGTTTTTCTGCGCGATCTCGCCGTAGGCCCAGTCGTCGGAATCACCGTTGGTGATGTAGATGGTCCCGAGCGCGGGATTGCCCACCGCGTAGTTGGTTCCCGCCGCGAGCTCGGCGCCGAGTGCCGCGAAAACTTGCTGGTCGGCCGTGAATCCCGCGAAATATCCCCACGGGTAGAGCAGAAGCTCGCCGTAGCTGTGATAGGAGAGAAAGCACGTGAAGTGGCGGTTGGCACAGAAGTTCTTGATGGCCTGCGTCTCGGGCTCGGAGAAGGCGCTCGGCCCGCGGTAGACGTCGCTCGAAGTCGTCCCCGACGAGCCCACGTTGTCGAAGCCCCACTTGTACGAATAGTTGCGGTTCAGGTCGACGCCGAAGTTGGTGCCGTTGTTGCGGCGGTTCTTGCGCCACCAGCTGTTGGAGGACGTGCTGTGGTTGGCCTGCACATAGGCAAGGCCATCCGGATTCACGACCGGAATGATGAAGATCTCGCGCGTGTTGACGTAGTTCGTCACCGTGGCGTCGATGCCGTACTGATTCAGCAGATATTCGGCGAACTTGAGCGGAATCTCGACGCTCATGAGCTCGCGCGCGTGGTGATTGCCCATGTAGAGTACTTCGGGCTCGTTCTCGTCGGTCATCACGTTGTCGGAAATCTTGATGGCGGTGATGTTGCGATTGGTGGGCGCGTACGCCTTGCCAATGCGAATCGTGTCGGCCAGCGTCGGAAACGATGCAACCAGGGCACCCAGCGCCGCCTCGTTCTCATCGTAGGTGTGATACTGGCCGAGGTTGGCGTCAAGGGCCTGGCCGCCCGGCGGCGGTGCCAGCTGCGGCACCACATTCCCGGCCGCCCACGGTTTCGACATGAGGTAGCTCATGGCTTTGTCGTCGGCCTCGACGTCGACGCCCACACGGGTGAAAGCAATCACCCGTACCCCATGTGCTTCCAGGTCCTGAATCTGGACCGGGCTCTTGTAGGGGATGGTCACCACGGCAGCCTCGGCCGCGGCGACGGGGAACACGGTAACCAATGCGGAAAAAACGAGCCGGCTGACGAAACGAAGATGCGAAGCCACAAGATTTCCTTCCGTTGGAACAGGTAGATTAGTCATTATATACGCGCGGGGCCGAGGGGCACAATCGGGGGTAGTGCGACGATCAGCGCGGGACGGGTTGAATGGAAAATCTGTTAAGACGCCAGCTTGCCCAGATCAAAGCTCGCGCTCGCATGTTGGCGGGCCTCGCCGGTCCGGACGAAGAGGCGCTGGCAAACGGCGGGGAGGCCTCCCCGGCCCAATCACCCTCTGAAATTTCGGAGGCGGGGCCCGGCGACCCATCCCAAACTCCGGCGGCTGGAGCCGCCGCCAGCAAAGTTTCCCGCCACCCCAATCCGGCCATCGATGCCGCGCTGCGCTCGGGCGCGGTGGCGCGGGGTGCCGACATGCCGGTGGTGACGCGCATGCGCCGCAGTCCGTGGTGGTGGCGCAGGCGCTTCACCCGTGACGAAACACCCGCGTACCATTCGCGCTTCGAAGGCGAATTCCAGGCAATGTTATCGTCGGTGCTGACCGGTGATCCGCAGCCGATCGACAGTGCGGTGCCCGGCGAATCACGCCTGATCGAAGACTCCAATTACTACCTGGTGCAATTCGCGGGCACGGAAGTCGACGCCGCCTCCCCGGTGGAATCGACGCGCTTCGCCCGCCTCTCGGCCTGGCCCGAAGTGACGACGCGCACCGTGCTGGCGCCGCGTCGCACAGCGTCCGACGCCATCCAGGCCGTGCACGACGCGCCCGTAACGCCCGAGCGCGTCCTATTTCTGGACATCGAGACGGCCGGACTCTCCGCCAACACCTATCTCTTTCTCGTCGGTCTGATGTACGCCAACGGAAACGGCTTCCACGTTGAGCAGGTGTTCGCGCGCGATTACACGGAGGAAAAGGGCGTGCTCCTCCACGTGTACGAGACGATGAGCCGTTTCGACACCATCGTCACCTACAACGGCGCCACCTTCGACATCCCGTTCATCCGCACGCGCATGGCGGTGCACCGCATTCCCGAGCTCCCGCCGGTGGGGTCCGTCGATCTACTGCACGCCTCGCGCCGTGTGTTTCGCGAGACCCTGCCCAACTGCCGTCTGGTCACGGTGGAGAAGCACCTGCGCGGCACGGGCCGCGAGGGCGACATCCCCAGCCGGTTCATCCCGCGCGCGTACCACGAATTCGTCCGCACCAAGGACGCGCGCATTATGCGCAACGTCGCCTATCACAACCGCATGGACCTCTTCACCATGGCGGTGATCCTGAATCATTTCGGCGATCCGGTGGCGGCAGACCCCGCTTCCGACTCTTTGCCTCCTGATTTCCCTTCGGCCTCCGCCAACGTCGCGCACTAGCGCCACAAAGTAATTTTTTCTGCGCCCGGCCGGTGTTAGGATTCCGGCGCCGAACCCTGCCTTGCACTTCCGTGTCCGTTGGGATGGGATGACGATGGACGTCCGCAAATTTCTGAAGCACCTCGAGACCTCCGAGTGGTACGACGACCAGATGGTGCGCGTCGAAGAGCTGCCCGAGCGGCCGGCGCGCTTTGCTGCGCTCACCCCCGCCATTGAGGCGCGCGTCGCGAACGTCATCAATAAAGATGGCATCGCCAATCTCTACACGCACCAGGCCGATGCCATCGCGCACGCGCGTGCCGGCGAAAACGTGGTCGTCGTCACCGGCACCGCGAGCGGCAAGACGCTGTGCTACAACGTACCCGTGCTGGAGTCGATTCTCGCCGATGAGTCGTCGTGCGCGTTGTATCTCTACCCGACCAAGGCCCTGGCACAGGATCAGCTGCGCACGCTGACGCGCTACCTGGAAGCCGATCCCGCGTTGCCCGTGGTGTGCGGCACCTACGACGGCGACACGCCGCCCAACGCGCGCCGCAAGCTCAAGAACGACGCCAACATTCTGCTCACCAATCCCGACATGCTGCATTCGGGCATCCTGCCCAATCACGGCACGTGGGCGCGTTTCCTGGCCAAATTGAAATATGTCGTGGTCGACGAAGTGCACACCTATCGCGGCACTTTCGGATCCAACGTGGCGCACGTGCTCGGCCGCTTGAATCGCATCTGCGAACACTACGGCGCCAGACCCACGTTCATCTGCTGCTCGGCCACCATTCGCAATCCGCAGGAGCTCGCGGAGCGTCTAACCGGACGCACCATGCACGTGGTCGACAACGACGGTTCCCCGCGCGGCCCCAAGGCCTTCGTGATCTGGAATCCGCCCTTTTTCGGTGACGACCGCGTGGAACGCAAGAGCGCCAATGTGGAAGCGGCGCGCATTCTCTCCGAGCTGGTGGCGCACGACCACCAGTCCATCGCGTTCGTGCGCGCGCGCGTGGTGAGCGAGATCGTGGCCAGGTACGCGCAGGAGTTCGTTCACACGCTCTCACCTTCGCGCGCCAGGCTCATCAAGAGCTACCGCGGCGGCTATCTCCCCGAGGAACGGCGTTCCATCGAGCGTGCCCTGTTCGCGGGTGAGCTCAAGGCGGTGGTGAGCACCAATGCGCTCGAGCTGGGCATCGACATCGGCAGCATGGAGGCGGCTCTCATCATCGGCTATCCGGGATCGATTGCGAGCACGTGGCAGCAGGCAGGACGTGCGGGGCGCGGCAGCGATCCGTCGTTGGTTGTACTCCTCCCGTACGACTCACCCATCGACCAGTACATGGCGCGGCATCCGGATTACTTCTTCGGTCGTTCGCCCGAGAACGCGGTGGTGGATCCGCACAACGCCCACATCGTGCTCTCGCACGTGCGCGCGGCGGCCTTCGAGCTGCCGATTGCGAGCAACGACTTCGCGCAGTTCGGCGAGGCCTGCGGCCCGGTGCTGCGCCTGCTCGAGGAAGACCGCCAGGTGCGCCAGCAGGGAGGCCAGTTCTTCTGGAGCGGCCCCAACTACCCGAGCGCCGACGTGAGTCTGCGTAACATCGGTGACGACATCTACACCATCATCATCGGCACCTCGGCCGCCATGCAGGCCGAGGGCTTGAGCGCGCTGGTCAAGAATTCGCGCGTCATCGGCACCATCGACGAGCCCGGTGCCTTCATGCAGCTCCATCCCCAGGCCATCTACATCCATGGCGGCGAGACCTACTTCGTGAACGAACTCGACACGCACAAGAAGATCGCGTGGGTGCAGAAGGAAGACACCGACTATTACACGCAGTCCATCACCGAGACCAAGATCAAGGTGGAGAGCGAAGAACTGCACAAGAGCGTCATGCCGCCCGAGCGCACCGATGCCACCGCCGAAGCCTACTGGGGCGATGTGTCGGTCACGTCCGTGACCTACATGTTCAAGAAGATCAAGTTCGGGAGCCGCGACTCGCTCGGCTTTGGCGCACTCGAGCTTCCCACCCAGACCCTGGAAACCACCGGGATGTGGTTGCTTCCGCACACGTCGGCGTACGCGCTGGCGAAAGCGGCGGGGAGGGTGCCGCGCGAGGGCCTGCTCGGGATCTCCAACATCATCCGCGAAGTCATTCCTCTCTATGCAATGTGCGACATCATGGACATCGGCGCCTCGGTGGATTCTTCGGCGGCCAACGCGCCCGGCATCTTCGTGCACGACCGCTTCCCGGGCGGGCTGGGCTTTGCGCTCAAGGCGTACGAGTTGATCGACGAGATCCTGGGCGCGTGTCTCGAGTTGCTCGACACGTGCGCGTGCACCGACGGTTGTCCTTCGTGCGTGGGCTCGCCGCTGCCGCCGTACTCGCACCTCGATCCCGACGTGAACGCGCGCGGCCTCATCCCCGACAAGGAAGCCGCGCGTTCCATTCTGCACCACCTGCTGGGGCGTGATCCGTACCAGCCTTCGATGCGCACGGCGGCCGGACATGCCGAACTCGCACAGGATGCAGAGGCGCTGCGCAAGATGGTGGACGCCAATCAACTCCCGCCCACGCTGGAAAAGAAGCTGCGCCAGCGCGTCGACAAGTTACGCCGGCGCGGACCGGCGTACGGTCCGAAAAACACATGAAGAACATGGTGCGCGGCTTCGCGGTGGCGTGGAAGTCTCCGCGCTGGCGGATTGCGCTGCTGGTGGCCGCAATATCGGACGCGATCGGTTTCGGCCTCGGCCTCATCCCTCCCATTCAGTGGGTCGTCGACGCAATCACGGTGCTCGTGCTCCTGCGCGTGCTGGGTTTCAGCTGGCCGCTTTTGATTGCACTGGCGGTGGAAGCGGTCCCCGTTCTCGAAGTGTTTCCCACCTGGACGCTGGTGGTTGCGGTCATGGCCGGCACGGCGCGACCCGACAACGCCCGGAAACCCGGAGACTGACGGCATTCTCACACTACCGGGCTTTTCTTGAACGGGCGGTTCGTCTTGGGACGGGCCGCCCGTTTCACTTATACTTTCCCCGTCGTCAATTGGCCGCGCCGCATCACATAGAGGACTGATCATGCCCGGATCCCGCTCCGCGAAAGTCACCTGGACCAAGACCGACGAGGCCCCGACGCTCGCGAGTTACGCGCTGCTTCCCATCATCAAGGCCTTCTTCGAAGGCACCGGTGTCGAAATCGAAGTGGCCGACATTTCGCTCGCGGGCCGCATCATTGCCAATTTCCCCGAACGCCTGAGCCCGGAGCAGAGAATCCCCGACGAGCTCGCGCGCCTGGGCCAGCTGGCGAAGACGCCCGCGGCCAACATCATCAAGCTTCCCAATATTTCGGCGTCGATTCCGCAGCTCAAGGATGCCATTGCGGAGCTGCAGTCGCAGGGTTACAAGGTTCCCAATTATCCGGAAGAGCCGCAAAACCAGGCCGAGCGCGAACTCCAGATGCGTTACGCCGTCGTGCTGGGCTCGGCCGTCAACCCCGTGCTGCGCGAAGGCAATTCCGACCGCCGGCCCTCGGCCGCGGTGAAGGCGCACGCCCGACAACACCCGCACGGCATGATGAAGGAGTGGCCGGCGTCGGGATCGAAGACGCGCGTGGCCCACATGAACGAGAAGGATTTCTACGCCAGCGAAAAGTCGATCACGTTGGATGCCGCCGCGGAAGTGCAGATCGAGTTCGTCGATGCGCGCGGTGCGCGTGTGCTCAAGCCGGGGGTACGCCTGCAGGCGGGGGAAGTGATCGACACCGCCGTGATGAACGTGGCTGCGCTACGCGCGTTCTACGCCGCGCAGATCGCGGAGGCGAAGAATGACGACGTGCTGCTATCGCTGCACCTCAAATGCACCATGATGAAGGTCTCGGACCCCATCATGTTCGGCCATTGCGTGTCGGTCTACTTCGCGGACGCACTGGAGAAGCACGCGGCGACATTGCGTGAGATCGGCGCCAATGTGAACAACGGGCTCGCCGACGTGCTCGAGAAGTTGAGCCGCCTCGGCGACGACAAGAAGGCCGAGATCGAGGCCGACATCAAGGCCTGCTACGAAAAGGGGCCCGCGCTGGCCATGGTGGATTCGCGCAAGGGCAAGACCAACCTGCACGTGCCCAACGACATCATCGTGGATGCATCCATGCCCGTGGTCGTGCGCGACGGCGGCAAAATGTGGAACCGCGAGGACAAGCTCCAGGATTGCATCGCCATGATTCCGGACCGCTCCTACGCCACCATGTACCAGGCCATGATCGACGACTGCCGCGCGCACGGGCAGTTCAACCCCGCCACCATGGGGGGTGTATCCAACGTGGGCTTGATGGCGATGAAGGCGGAAGAATACGGGTCGCACGACAAGACATTCACCGCGCCCGCTGCGGGCACCATTCGTGTGGTGGATGTGAAGGGCGAAGTCCTCATGCAGCAGAGCGTTGCCGAGGGCGACATCTTTCGCATGTGCCAGACGCGCGACACCGCCATTCGCGACTGGGTAAAGCTGGCGGTGACACGTGCGCGCGACAGCGGCTCTCCCGCGGTGTTCTGGCTCGACGCACAACGCGCGCATGATGCGCAGATCATTCGCAAGGTGGAGAGCTACTTGCCCGAACACGACACGCGCGGCCTCGACATCCGGATCTTGAAACCCGTCGACGCCATGAAGTTCTCGCTCGAGCGCGTGCGTCGCGGCGAGGACACCATTTCGGTGACGGGCAATGTTCTACGCGACTATCTGACTGATCTGTTTCCCATCCTCGAGCTGGGAACCAGCGCGCGCATGCTCTCCATCGTGCCGCTGCTCGATGGCGGCGGACTGTTCGAAACCGGCGCCGGCGGCTCGGCGCCCAAGCACGTCGAGCAGTTCCTGAAGGAAAACTACCTGCGCTGGGACTCGTTGGGTGAGTACTGCGCACTGGTGCCGTCGCTCGAGCTCGTTGCAAAGCAGACCGACAATCGCAACGCTGCCATCCTGGCACGCACGCTCGACGCGGCCATCGGCGACTATCTCGAGAACAACCGCGCGCCGGCGCGCAAGGTGGGCGAGATCGACAACCGCGGCTCCACGGT
>CAZULB010000075.1:0-16500 GCA_964621155.1 uncultured bacterium
CTTGCGCTGGCCAAGAAGCGCAAGGAACTGGACCCCGCCATGGAGATCGTGGAGCACACCATGGCGTCCGCGAACCAGGCCGGCGACGAAACAATCGTGAAGCGCATGGAAGAGCTCAAACGCCACCTGGAGTTCGTGAACGCCATCTTCCATGCGTTCGCGGGCGGTGAAGCGGACACGAAGCAGCTTGCCAACGTGATCCGCGTCAAGGACACCCTTTCCTAAGGAACCATTGCGATGATGCACGCCCTCAAGAAGCACGGTGTCATGCTCGACATTGTCGAACGTTGCAACGCGGCAGTGACCGAGCGCATCAAGGACAACGTCCACAGCGAGGCCAATATCGCGCTGGAAAGCTTCAACAACGGCGGCAAGCGCCTGCGCCCCATTCTGCTCGTGCTCGCGGCCAAAGCACCCGCCGCACAACCGCTCGAGCCCATCGAAGACTCGCTGATCCGGCTCGCCGGCGCGGTGGAACTGGTTCATCTCGCGACGCTCTTCCACGACGACGTCATTGATCAGGTCGACACGCGCCGCACCAAGCTTTCGGCGCGTCTCAAGTACGGCAACTACGCCTCGGTACTGACGGGCGACTTTGCGCTTGCAGAAGCGCTGGAGCTCGTCCACCGCAGTGGCGTGGCGAGCGCAATGCCGGAATTCATCCGCACCCTGCGCGTGCTCGTGCGCGGCGAGAGCCTGGAGACGTCGCACAAGTACAACTATGCGCTCTCCGAAGCGCAGTATTACGAAATCATCTCCGAGAAGAGCGCGTCGCTGTTTGCGCTCTCGTGCAAAGCCGGTGCGCTGGCGAGCGGCGGCGAGTACGCCGACGCGCTGGGACACTTCGGCTGGAATCTGGGCATGGCGTTCCAGATGATCGACGACCTGGACGACATGCTCGACAGCCCGCAGCGTTCGTACGATTGCGATCTGCGCAACGGTTACATGGCGCTGCCCATGATCCGCGTGCTGGAAGCGCTCAAGGACGGGCATCGCGAGCGCCTGATTCGCATCATCGAGAGCGCTGATTTCACGCCCGCAACCGAGCGCTACATTGTCGAGTTGTGTATGGAGTACGGCGCCCTGCGCGAAACCGCGGGCACCATCGACAGGCATCTGGAGCGCGCCAATGAAACGCTGGCCCGGTTCTCACCCTCGATTTCGCGCGAGATGCTGAGCGGTATCGTGACCGAGCTGCGGGGGTATGCGGCCGAGCAGACACGCAATTTCCAGAGCTTCCTGCGCGACACGGCCTAGGCTCACCACGACGCCGCAGTGCCGCCATATTTCCGTGGCGCAGGCAGCGGCCAACCCACATACTTGTATGTGAATGTTGCGCCAGAACACCCCCTGGATCACATTCGTTCTACTGGTCTCGATCAGCCTTCCCTGTAAAGTCGCTGCTCAGGACACCGCATCGCCACCGGCCAGCATGCATGCAACCGGACTGGTGGATGGGGTCTTTCGCTTTTCCCGCAATGTCGGCAGCGACTTCGCAACCCAGGCCGCTTATCCGTTCCATTTTGCGCGCGAGCATCCGCTTGGTTTCACGGCCGGCGTGGCTGCGTTCGTGGGAATCATGTCGATCGACGGTGATCTGCGGGAAGCGGTCGCATCGCCGGAGTTTGCGCGCCGGAACGGACTGGAAGCGCCGGCGCAGTGGTTGTCGGACCGCGCCCGGCCCTCGACCATGATCCCGATCGCTGCCGGCATCGGCGTCATCGGCATGCTGGGTCCGGCACGCGAGCGCGAGACAAGCACGATGCTGGTGGAATCGCTCATCACATCGTCGGTGTGGACGGGGGCGCTGAAGGAACTCACGCGCCGAGAGCGTCCGCGCGAAACCACCGAAGAGCTCGCGGACTGGACGGGCCCCGGCAACCTGTTCACCGACGAGCCCGTCGCCAACGGGCTGCGTTCATTCCCTTCGGGTCACACCAGCGGCGCGTGGGCGATGGCAACCGTTGTCGCGCACCAGTATCCCGCCCACCGGATCGTTCCGCTCCTGGCCTACGGCACCGCAGCCGCCATGGGCTATTCGCGCATGGTGGTGGGGGCGCACTGGTTCAGCGATGTGGTGGCGGGGGGGCTGATTGGATACGGCTGTGCGCGCCAGGTCATCTCAGCGCACGAGACACGCGCCCCGGCCGTCGATCCATCCGATGGCAACGGTTGGCATCTCTATCTCGAATCCGGCCACGACATCCACGGCGCCGGGTTGGCTTTTCAGTTCTAGAAGGGCTAACGGAGAACAACCAGGCGGCTCGCACGCGCCACGCCCGCGGCGCTGACGCGTACGAAGTAGATCCCCGTCGGGAGCGACGGCTTTCCACCCGCGATATCGAGGCGGTAGGTCTGCCAGCCGCTTGCCACGTCATGGACGCGATCGACGAACACACGCTTTCCCGCAACATCGAAGAGTTCAATCGTCACATTGGATGGGGACGGCAAGCCGTAGCGAATGTCCGTTGTGCTCGTCGCGGGATTGGGCGCATTTTGCAACACACTGAGAACGGTTGGAAATGCGGGTGTCGAAGCGCCGCCGGTGAAAAACGCCGTGCACGAGGTGTTCGAGACCGGTGCAATCGTGTGCGTCGCGGCGCCGTTGTCACTCCAACGCGAGAAGGTGTACTCGCCACTGGTCCCCTGCGGGGACGGTGCGTCGAGTGTGTGCGATGAACCCGCCGCCCACGAAAAAGTTTGCTGCGCCGTGTACGTGGTTCCGTCGACCACGAACGATCGTCCCGACGGCGAGCTCGTCACGACGACACTGACGTTGCTGCCGAACGCCGGCGTCTCCGTGATCGGCGCGTTCATTTTCACGCTGGCCGGATTGGCCCAGCCGCTGTACGCGCCCGACCCCGTGCCGGCCCATCCATTGAAGCCAAAACCTGCATCCGGTGTCGCAGTGATCGATACGCTGGCCCCGGCGTCAAACCATCCCGACGGCGGCGTGGCGGTTCCGTTGGAAACCGTCTGCATGGTGAACTGATACTGCGTTGTGAAGTTTGCGACGTAGTTCGTGCTCGCCGCGGGCGCGACGTCCTGGCTGATGGCTCCGCCGCTGCTCCAGTTCGCCCACACGTAGCGCACTCCGGCGGCGCCGCTCTGGGGCGATGTGGTCGCGATGGTGTGCGCCGACGATGGGTCCCAGTGGAAGGTTTGTGCGCTCGTGTAATCGACGCCGTCGACGCTGAAGCCGCGCCCGGCAGGATTCGTCGATACCTTGACCGTGACAAAGTCGGGAATGCTCCGGATGAAAACACCGTTGAGTGATACCGCCGCGGGATGCGAAACACTCCATTCGGCGCCGCCGTCCGAAGTCTCCACGACCGTGCCGCTCTGTCCCACCGCCCATCCGTTCTGATCGTCGACAAAAAAGACCGACCGCAGGATCACCGAGCCGGCGCGCTGCGTGTTCCAGTTCGCGCCGCCGTCCGTGGTGGACAGAATCGCTCCCCCTTCACCAACCGCCCAACCTGTCGTCGCGTTGACGAAGAAGACCGAGTAGAGATCGCTCGATGTGGCCGTCTTCACCGTCCACGTGTAGCCACCGTTTGTGCTCTTGAGCACGACACCATTGGTCCCCACCGCGTAGCCAAGCATGTCATTCACGAAGAACACGCCGCGCAGTGTCTGCGTCGTGGGCGATGCACTGGTCCAGGTTGCACCCCCGTTGGTTGTGCGCAACACCACACCCTTGCCCACGGCCCAGGCCAGCTGGCTGTCGAACGCGAACACGCCGTACAGCGCTGCTGCCGTCGGTGTGGACGTGGTCCAGCTTGCGCCGTCGTTGCTGGTGTGCAGAATTTTTCCCGCGTCCCCCACCATCCAGCCGTGATTCGCATCCGCGAAGTACACGCTGTTCAGGGCCAGCGCGCCCGGCGTCGTCTGCGTCCAGTGGCCGCCACCGTCGGTGGTGTGGATCGCGATGCCGCTGTTCCCCACCGCCCAGCCCTCGAGCTCATCGAGGAAATACACCCCGTTGAGCGTAGTGGTGGCCGGCGAGGAGGGGGTAAAGGTCTGGCCGCCATCTTCCGAGCGAATGACCAATCCGCTGCCACCCACGGCCCAGCCTGCGGCGGAGGCGGGCACGGTGCAAATGGCTGTCAGGACACAGAGAAGCCCCGCGGCCGCGGCGGCTCGTATAAGGAGTCGAAATGACATTTGGAACGGCAGGTGCATAGCCCGTACCCGTCACCGCGACGGGACACTACGCCCCCGTCGGTGTATACTGTCGGAATCACCATGCTGCGAAACGCCCTCAATATCTGGATGATCCTGGTGGTCGGCCTGGCATCTCCCACCGCGTCGGTCGTGCGCCTTTCATGCGACGATTCGGGTGCCACCACGATGACCGTGTGCACATTCGAAATCGAGTGCGCCTCGGATCCGTGCTGCCCCGAAGATGTGAGCTCGCACGCCGTATCCGCGGATTGCTGCCGGACCACGGTTTTCTCGCTGACGAGCACAAGCCCGATGCCGGTGTTGTTCACCCTCGCCGCACCGGTTCGTATCTGCAATCTCCTTCCCGCTTCGACCGGCGACATCGTATCCCGCGTCGAAGCGCACGCACCTTCGCTTCTCCTCACGCGCAACCTCCCGCTTCTAGTCTGACCGCGCGCGCCTGACCGCGCGTTTCCATCGCAGTGGCATGCGCGCGCCGCTTCGCGGCGTCACCCGCGCACACATCCGGTCATTCTGGAGGCAGACCATGTTTCGAATTCTGTGGATCCTCGCGCTCGCGTTCGTGATTGCGAGCTGCACTGAAAAGAGAACGACGACAGACACACACACGTCCGCGACCGCCACGGACTCCTCGGCAACGTCTCTCTGCGCCGCGCACGGAGCTCCCACGGATCTGTGCTTCATTTGCGACGCGTCGCTGCGCGAGCCGGGCCGGTTGTGGTGCGAGGAGCACGCGCATTACGAGGACCGGTGCTGGGAATGTCATCCCGAGCTGCGCGACAAGACGCGTCTCTACTGCACCGAGCACGGGCTTTACGAGGATGAGTGCTTCCTGTGCCACCCGGAGCTGCGCGCATCAGCCCCCGCCGACAGCACCTCCGCCGTGGTGTTCTGCCAGGAACACGGCGTCGACGAACACCAGTGTGGCATCTGCCATCCCGAGCTGGCCGCAACGCTCGCGCCCGGAGAAGGCCTGCAGATACGGTTCGCATCCACAACGTCCGCGTCGCTGGCCGGCATCGAGTCGACGACGCTGGGCACGTCCTCCGGCGCGGACGGCATCACTGCCATCGGAGAGCTGGGATACAACATGGACCGGATGGCGCGCGTCACGAGTCCGGTCGACGGTGTGATCAAGTCCGTGCAGAGTGATGTGGGCGCCACGGTTGGTGCGGGCAAGGCGCTGGTTTTGATCGCATCGCCGCACGTGGCAGAACTGCGCGGCGAGCTCGCGCGCGCCCAGGCCGAGGAGCTGGTCGCGTCACAGAATGTCGAGCGCGAGCAGAAGCTGTTCGAGCAGAACGCGGTCTCGGCGCAGGAGCTCGCCGACGCGCGCGCGCGGCACCAGTCCGCGCGAGCGGCCACGCGCTCCGCGCGCCAGAGCCTGCGCGACCTCGGCCTGACCGAGGCAGACGTGGCTGCGTTCTTGCGCGACGACGCCGACGAATCGGGCCTCGCGTTACGCGCTCCCTTCGCGGGTACCGTTGTGGAGAGAAACGCCACGCTGGGAGACGTGGTGAAGAGCGGTGACGTGCTCTTCCAGGTGGCGGACCTCGACGTCATGTGGCTCACGCTTGCGGTCACCGAAGCCGATGCAGCGCATTTGCAGGTCGGAAGTCCTGTCGACGTGCGCGTGGAATCGATGCAACGCAACTTTGCGGGCCGGGTCACGTGGATATCGAGCAACCTCGACGAGGCCACGCGCATGGCCCGCGTTCGCGCCGAGATTCCCAACCGCGATCACGCCTTGCGCGCAGGCATGTTTGTCACCGCCCGCATCGCCACCACCGACCACCGCTCGTCGCTCACCATCGATCGCGATTCGGTGTACAGGATCGATGGTCACTCCTTCGTCTTTGTGCAGCTGTCTGACGATCTCTACGAGCTGCGTTGCGTCGAAGCGCGCAACGCATCCGCGGACCGCGTGGTGCTGCTGGCGGGATTGAGCCCCGGAGAAGCGGTGGTCACGAAACAGAGCTATCTGGTCAAGTCCGAGTTCCAGAAATCGCGCCTCGGCGCCGGCTGCGTCGACTAGCGCGCCATGCTGGGACACATCCTGCAATTTGCCTTCAAGAACCGCGCGCTCATCGCCGTGCTGGCGGGTGTCGGTGTGATCGCCGGCGCCTACGCGCTCATCGAATTGCCCGTCGATGCTTTTCCGGACACGACGCCGGTGCAGGTCCAGGTCAACACAGTCGCGAGCGCGCTCAACCCCGAAGAAGTGGAACGTCAGATCACGTTTCCCATCGAGACCGCCATCGGCGGTCTGCCCGGGCTTGAGAACGTCCGCTCGATCTCCAAGTTCGGCTTCTCCCAGGTGGTGGCCACGTTCGCGGACGGTACTTCCATCTACGATGCGCGCCAGCTCGTGTTCGAGCAGGTGGGCTCGGTCGAGCTCCCCGACGGCATCGAACGGCCGGCGCTGGGGCCGATCGCCACCGGGCTGGGAGAGGTATTTCATTATCTCGTCACTTCGACCGACTCCACGCGCACGCTGGAAGAGATTCGCTCTCTCCACGATTCCATCGTCAAGCCCGAGCTGCGCCGCGTGCCGGGTGTGGCCGAGGTCAATTCCTGGGGCGGTTATGAGAAACAATATGAGGTCAACGTCGAGCCGCGCTCGCTGCTCGCGTACCACCTCACCCTGGAAGATGTCGTCCACGCGCTCGAGGAAAACAACCGTAATGTAGGCGGCGGCACACTCAAGGTTTCCGGCGAAGACGTCCTCGTCCATGGTGTCGGACGACTCGAGACCGTGCGCGACATCGAAAACGTCGTCATTGCGAGCCATGACGGCGTGCCGGTCAAGATCGGCAACGTGGGCACCGTTCGAATCGGCCACGAAATCCGCCGCGGCGCGGTGGCGGCGGACGGAAACGGCGAAGCGCTGCTCGGGCTTGCTTTCATGCTCATGGGTGAGAGCAGCCACGACGTTACCACGCGCCTGGAGAGGCGTCTCGACGAAATCCGTCCCGCATTGCCACCCGACATCCAGGTCGAAGTCGTGTACAACCGCAGCGACCTGGTCGACCACGTGATCTCCACCGTAAAGCACAACCTGCTCTACGGTGCCCTCTTCGTCGTTGTGGTCCTCTTTCTCCTGCTGGGCAGCATTCGCGCCGGCCTCATCGTGGCGGCTACCATTCCGCTGGTGATGATTCTCACCGCCCTGTCAATGCGCGAATTCGCGATCGCGGCGAGTCTCTTGAGTCTGGGCGCGCTCGACTTCGGCATCATCGTGGACGGTGCGGTGGTGATGGCCGAGAACAACGCGCGCCGGCTCGCGGAACACTGCCGCGCAACGGGTGGCGCACTGCGGCCGGCCGAGCGCGCAGAAGTGGTGTTCGAGTCGAGCCGAGAGGTCATGCGCCCCGTGTTCTTCGGCGTCATCATCATCACGTTGGTGCTGTTCCCCGTCCTCATGCTCGAGGGCATCGAAGGCAAGTTGTTCCGGCCCATGGCGCTCACCCTGATCTTTGCCCTGGGCTGGTCGCTGGTGGTGGCGTTTCTGCTCACTCCCGCGCTCTCGCACTGGTTCCTTCCCGCGATTCCCTCCGAACGCGAAAGCATGCTCATGCGCGCGGCGTCGCGGGGCTACACGCGCGTTCTCGATCGTGTCCTTCGCCACCGCCGCGCGACGCTGGCGGCCGTGATGGCGCTCCTGATCGGGGCCGCCGTGGTGGCACTCCATCGCGGCTCCGTATTCGTGCCGCGTTTGAGCGAGGGATCGATCGTGGTCAACGTGGTGCGGCTGGCCGGCATTTCCATCGACGAGTCGGTGGCGTACAACACCCGCATCGAACAGTTGCTTCTGAATTCGTTCCCGGATGAGATCGAACACACGTGGAGCCGGACTGGAACCGCCGAGGTGGCCACGGACCCGATGGGCACCGAGCTTACGGACATTTTCTTCACGCTCAAGCCGCGCAAGCAATGGAAGAAAGCGAAGAATCAGGACGAGCTGGCGGCCGCGATCAGCGCGGTTCTCGACGACCTGCCGGGGCAGACCTATGCCATGTCACAGCCCATCGAAATGCGTGTGAACGAAATGGTCGCGGGCGTGCGCTCCGACCTGGGTATCAAGGTCTACGGCGACGACTTCGACGAGCTCGCGCGGATTTCGAACGCGATCCAGCTCGTCTTGACCAGTACGCCGGGCGCTGCCGACATCGCCGGAGAGCAGCTCACGGGACAGCCCGTTTTGCGCGTGCGCGTCGACGACGACGCCATCGCGCGTCACGGCATGCCGCGCAGCCAGGTGCTTGAAACCGTGGAGGCCGTCGCCGGTATCGAGACCGGCGAGATCCAGGAAGGCAATCTGCGCTTTCCCGTCGTCGTGCGGCTGCCGGAAGCAACGCGGCGCCGGCCGGAGTTGCTCGCCGCCACGCCGGTCGCCACCGGCCTGGGCGCGGCGCTTCCGCTGAGCGAGCTTGCCACCATTGAAATGACCGAGGGCCCGTCCACGATCACGCGTGAGTGGGGGCGCCGTCGCACGGTCGTGCAGTGCAACGTGCGCGATCGTGACATGGCGTCGTTTGTCGCCGATCTCAAGAGCCGCATCTCGGCCGAGGTAAAGATGCCGCCGGGATATACCATCGAGTACGGCGGGCAGTTCGAGCACCTCGAGCGCGCCAACCGGCGCTTCGCGATACTGGTGCCGCTCACTATTTTCCTGGTGCTCCTCGTGCTGTTCATGAGCCTGCGTCGTTTCGGGGATACGCTGGTGGTGTTCACCGGCATTCCCTTCGCGGTTGTGGGCGGCGTCCTCGCGCTCTGGATGCGCGGCCTTCCCTTCAGCGTGAGCGCGACAGTCGGCTTCATCGCGCTGAGTGGTCTCGCGGTACTCAACGGGCAGGTGCTGGTGAGCACGCTGCGGCGTCTGCACGATCAGGGGATGCCGCTTCTGGATGCCGCGCGCGAAGCCGGGCGGCTGCGCCTGCGTCCCGTCCTGGCCACCGCCATCGTCGACGCCGTCGGCTTTCTCCCGATGGCACTCTCGACGGGACCGGGTGCGGAGGTGCAACGACCGCTGGCGACAGTCGTGATCGGCGGCGTGGTAACGTCGACGGCACTCACACTCATCGTCCTTCCGCTCTTGTTCGCAGCAGGCTCAAAATACCTCTCCCGGCGGTCTCCCGCGGCCTTTGACAGCCTTCCCGCAACGGAGTAGTCTTGCCATGCAAGGGCGTTTGGTTTTCACACTTCCGACAAGGAAATCCGCATGGCTGTCGAACAGAAACTCGACCTGGAACGCGCATACAGCGCGCAGGCCGGAAATTTCCATCATTGGGAAAAGATCAAGGACTGCGCAGATCAGTACATCGATCTGATGCTGAACTACAGACAGAGCGGCCACCCGGGCGGCTCGCGTTCCAAAGTGCACGCTTTCGTGTCGCTGCTCATGAGCGGCGCGATGCGGTGGGATATTCGACACCCCGAGAAACGCTTCGGCGACCGCTTTGCGCTGGTGGCGGGCCACACGGTCCCGCTCATTTATGGCACGTTCCCCGTCCTCGCCGAGCCCTTTCGCCTCAAGTACGAGCGCACGAAGGACAAGCGCTACTTCATCCCCGAGGACCGCATG
This sequence comes from uncultured bacterium, assembly GCA_964621155.1. Lineage (GTDB taxonomy): Bacteria > Krumholzibacteriota > Krumholzibacteriia > WVZY01 > JAKEHA01 > JAKEHA01. The sequence goes on from CAZULB010000075.1 coordinate 9,773, forward strand.
GTGTGGTGGGAAGATCTGCCCAAGCTCCGCCGCCACAAGGGCCTTCCCGGCCACGCCGAAATGGAAGGCAAGACCCTCTTTTTCAAAGCCAACACGGGCCCGTCGGGCCACGGCTCACCGGCGGCGGCCGGACAGGCCTTTGCGCTCAAGCGCGCGGGCGCCGATGGCGTGCGTGTGTTCGCCTTTGAAGGCGAAGGCGGACTCACCCCGGGCGCCGCGCACGAGACCATGAACTCGGCCTACGGTCTCGGCCTCACCAACTTCCATTACGTGATCGACTGGAACGACTTCGGCATCGACGATCCCGCCTACAGCCATTTCGTCTATGGCTCGCCGCGTGACTGGTTCGAAGCACACGGCTGGCGCGTGACAGAGGCGACCGACGGCTCCAACTGGGATTCCGTAACGCGCGCGATGCTCGACATGGTGATGACGGACGGCGGCGGGCGCCCGAGCATGATGTTCATGAAGACGCGCAAGGGCCGCGAGTACGGAAAGTTCGACAACAAGTCGCACGGCTCGCCCCACGCCATGAACAGCGAGCTGTTCTGGGCCACGAAAAAGCCTTTCATGGACAAGTACGGCGTGTTCTTTGCCGGATACGGCGAACCCGCCCCCAAGGATCCGGTAGCGGTGTCGGAGCAGGCGCGCGCCAATCTCAAGATCGTTGCCGAAGTGATTCGCGACGATCACGCGCTGGTCGAATACGTCACCGACCGCCTGATCGAGGTTGGCGAGTCGGTACCGCAGGAAATTTCATCGTTCAAGCTGGACGTTGCGAAGAATCCCGCGGTCGATGCGAAACTCACCGACTATCGCGGCTACCCGGCCGAGATGTGGGCCAAGCCGGGCGACAAGCAGCCCAACCGCGCCGCGCTCGCGAAATGGGGCGCGTGGGTCAATGCCTGGTGCCAGCAGAATTATGGCCGGCCGTTGTTCATGGCGCTCAGCGCCGACCTTGCCGAATCGACGAACATCGCGGGCTTCGCCAAAGAATGGGGCGACACCAAAGGCCTGGGTTGGTTCAACCGCGACACCAATTTGAACGGAGTGCTGCTTCCGCAGGGCATCACGGAGTTCACCAACTCCGGCATTACCACCGGCATCGCGTCCGTCAATTTCTCACGCACACCGTATGAGGACTTCAACGGCTTCTATGCCGCGTGCTCGACGTACGGCTCGTTCGTGTATCTCAAGTATGGCCCGATGCGTTTGTTCTCGCAGCTGGCGCAGGATTCACAGATCAAGGTGGGCAAAGTGTTGTGGGTGGTTGGTCACAGCGGTCCTGAGACCGCCGAGGATTCGCGCACGCACTTCGGCATCTACGAGCCCGGCGTCACCACCTTCTTCCCCGACGGCCACGTGATCGACGTGCACCCGTGGGAGTACAACGAGGTGCCGGTGGTCCTGGCGGCGGCGTTGAAGACCAGCGCGCACATTGTGGCGTTGCACCTTACGCGCCCCTCGGTTGAAATTCCCGACCGCGAAAAGCTCGGCATGGCGTCACACTTCGACGCGGCGCGCGGTGCGTACATCATCCGCCCGTACAAGAAGGGGCAGCCAAGGCACGGTGTCGTCGTGGTGCAGGGGACGTCGACCACCAATAACGTCGTGAAGATTCTTCCCCAGCTCGATGAGGCCGGTCTCAACGTGAAAATCATTGCGGCCATCAGCCCGCAGCTCTTTGCGCTGCAGGACGCGGCCTATCGCGAGTCGGTGTATCCCGCCCACGAGCGGGCCGACGCGATGGCGATCACCAACCGCGCGCGGCGACTCATGCTCGATTGGGTCGATGTCGGCCTTACCGGGGATTACTGGCTCTGCGCCGACTGGGACAACCGGTGGCGCACCGGCGGCAGCGTCGATGAAGTGGTGGAAGAGGCACACCTCTCGCCGAAGTGGATCATGGAAGGTATCCGCCGCTTTGCGGAAGATCGTCCGCAGCGCTTGAAACTTGCGCGCGAACAACTCGGCAAGCTGGAAGCATAGCCCGACGTGATCGGACGCCGCCTCGCACACTACGAAATCACCGAGAAGCTCGGCCAGGGTGGCATGGGTGAGGTGTATCGCGCCCACGACTCGAAGCTGGGGCGCGATGTCGCGCTCAAGATTCTCCCCGACGATGCGGCGCGCGACCCCGAGCGCCATGCGCGCTTCCTGCGCGAGGCGCGCTCCATCGCCGCGCTCAAACATCCCAACATCGTCACCGTGTACTCGGTGGAAGAGTCCGACGGCGCCACCTTCCTGACCATGGAGCTCGTCGAGGGTCGCTCGCTCTCCGAGCTCATCCCTGTCGACGGCATGCGCCTCGACCGATTCTTCGACCACGCCATTCCATTGTCCGACGCCATCGGGTTCGCGCATGACCGCGGCATCACCCACCGCGATCTGAAACCGGGCAACATCATGGTCGACCGCGACGGGCGCGTGAAGGTGCTCGACTTCGGGCTCGCCAAAGTATTGTCGATGGGGAGCGGCCTCGAAAGCATGGAAACGGTGGTGCGCACACACGACACCGCGGCGGGACGGATCCTGGGCACACCGGCCTACATGTCGCCCGAGCAGGCCGAAGGCAAGAACATCGACCAGCGTTCCGATATCTTCTCGCTCGGCATCGTTCTCTACGAAATGGCGACGGGCAAGCGCCCCTTCGAGGGCGACACGCCCATCTCGACCATCAGCTCGATTCTCAAGGATCAGCCCAAATCGGTTTCGGACCTGAAGACAGCGAACCCGCGCGAGCTCGGCCGGATCATTTCACACTGTCTCGAGAAGGATCCCGAGCGCCGCTTCCAGACCGCGAAGGACGTGCGCAACGAGTTGGAGGGTTTGCGCAAGGAAGTCGACTCGGGCGAAATCGCGACCGGCGGCATTTCACGCGCGGACATCGAGGCATCGGAGAGCGGTCGTGGATCTGCCACACGCCAGTCGCCGCGTTGGATGGCAATCGCAGGTGTCGTGCTCGGCGTAGTACTCGTGGCGGGCTGGTTCGCGCTGCGCGGCGGCAATCGCGACATTCCGAAGTTGCCGGACAAGCCCGCCACGCCGGGTAGCGCCGCGACCGCGAAACGCCAGATGGCGGTCGTGTTCCCCTTCCAGAATCTGGGGCCGGCGGACGACGCGTACTTCGCCACCGGCGTTACCGAAGAGATCAGCAGCCGGCTCGCCGCCGTGAACGGCCTCGGTGTCATCTCGCGCACCAGCGCAGAGAACTATGAGCGAGCGGGCAAGACCACGAAGCAGATCGGCGCCGACCTCGGTGTCGACTACGTGCTCGACGGCAGCGTGCGCTGGGCGAGGACCGCCGACGGCAAGGGGCGCGTGCGCATCACACCGCAGCTCGTGCGGGTGGCGGATGATACGCCGGTGTGGACGGAGACTTACGACCGCGAGGTGAGCGACATCTTCGACGTGCAGACGGACATCGCGACACACGTGGTCGATGCCCTCGGCGTGACCTTGAACGGCGCGGAGCGGGCCAGCCTCGAAGAGCGCCCCACGACCAACGTAGAGGCCTACCAGCTTTACCTGCGCTCCAAGAACCTGGTTTGCGGCGACTTCAATTTTTGCGACGAGGAGATCGTCCGCATCCTGAACGAAGCGGTGACACTCGACCCGAATTTTCTGGCGGCGTGGATGAGCCTCGCCCGGACGCACCTGCTCTCGTATCACGCCAATGTGGATCGCACCGAGGCGCGGCTAGCGAAGGCGAAAGACGCCCTCGATCACATGGAGGCCATCGACCCCAACCATCCCTTCACGCGGCTGACGCGCGGCTTTTACTACTACCACGGATATCGCGACTACGACCGCGCCCTGGCGGAGTTCAAGGCCGTCGAGGCCGCCCGCCCCAATGACGCCGAAGCGATCTACGCCGAGTCACTGATCCATCGCCGCAAGGGCGAGCTCGAGGAATGCGCGCGGCAGATGGAACGCGCGGTGGAGCTCGATCCCAAGAATGCCCAGTATATCTGGGACCTGGCCGACACGTACGACGGAATGCGCATGCCGGAACGCGCCCTCGAGGCCTTCGAGAGATCGTATGCCATCAAACCGGACGCCGGAACGCTCTCGGAGATGACGCTGACGGCGCTGCGCTACCACGGCGACACCGACGAGGCGCAACGCATCATCGCGCGCGCAGCCGACCCCAATGCTCCCGCGCTGACCCCCGCCCGGGTGTGGATATACATGTTGAAGCGCGACTACCCCGAGGCTCTCAAGGTGCTGCGCAGCGCCAACCTCCCGCCGGGTGCGCTCCGCGCCGGGGTGGCCGCGTGGACGGGAACCATCGAGTGGATGCGCGATCCCAGGACCGCGGGACCCGCGCTTGCAGATGCTGCGAAACAGCTGGAAGCCGTTCTGCACGACGCCCCGAGCGACTACACGTCACGCGGTTACCTTGCCGGTGTGTACGCGTTTGCAGGCAGGTCGGAGGACGCTATCCGGGAAGGGAAACTTGCCGTGGACGTGATTTCGAAAGACGCCTACGCCGGGCCGAGCGAGATGGCCGCGCTCGCGGTTGTGTACACTCACAGCGGACACCTGGAAGACGCCATCGATCTGATCGAACGCCTGCTGGCAATGAACTACGACGATCCGCTCACAGTCCAGATGCTCAAGCTGGATCCCACCTGGGATCCGCTGCGCAACAATCCCAAGTTCAAAGAGCTGCTGAAGAAATCGCCGAGCTAGACACGCACGCCGCCGTTAGGCCGCGGATACGTGCGGGAGGCGAATGAGGCGGGACGTCTTGCTGACGAGGCCTTCCAGGAAGCGGCGGTCGTCGTCCGAGAAGGCGTCGAGCTCGTCGCTGTCGATGTCGAGCACACCGATCACTTCCCCGTCGGCGAAAATGGGAACCACGATCTCCGACTTCACCGTCGGGCTGCACGAGAGATAGCGTTCGTCGTTACACACATCGGGCACGACTTGTGTTTCACGCTCGCGCGCAGCGGCGCCGCACACACCTTCCGTAAGAAGAATGTGTTTGTGCTCGGGCGCACTACCCAGAAACTCCGCGTCATCGAGTACGAGTGCACCGTCCTGCAGGCGATAAATCCCCACCCAGGAGAAGCGCTCGAAGCGCGCCTTGAGTTCGTGCACCAGCGCGCTCGCTGCCGCGTGCGATCCTTTGGCCGCGCGCACCCGGCGGAGGATTTCCTTCTCGACGTCCGTGGAGAGCGCTCCCGCATCGTACGGATTGATGTGTGCGGGAATGTGCGTGCGGCTCTGGGCGCGCGCCGTGGCGTCGCGTCGCATGAGAATGAAACCGGAGAGGACGAACACGAAGGGCCAGAAGCGGAGAAACGGGGACGCCACACGCTCGCTGATGGTCCCTCTTTCGTAGAGAAAGCTGGCGGCGCTCATGAAGATGACCAGGGCGCCGATCACGCTACCCGCGTTGTTACGCGGTACCGCCGCCGAGGCAATAATGAACGAGGTTCCTATGATGAAAGGAATCGCCGGCCACCACGTCCGCAGCACTCCCCAACCCACCAGCCCCGACGAAAACGCCGTGAGGAAGGCTCCCAGCAAGATCGCCCATGCGGCCGCGAACACAACACCGAAATTGAGCCGTGTCTGAAACACACGCAGCATCACGACGCCGGTCACGATCAGGACGCAGGGCCAGAGGTTGTTCCATCCGATGAGCACATGGTTGCTCACCATCAGAAGGATCAGACCCCAGACCACCAGCCAGGTCCCGATCAGGGTTCGATTGCGCTGATTTCCCATGACGTTAAGATGATAGTGGAAGGAGCCGTGCGCTTGCAATTGCAGCGACTGGAAACCTATCATCAGACGCATGACTCAGGAGCTTGGACGCGCGCTGGTGATCTTCGGCCTTGTCGTGGTGGCGATCGGCGGCCTCGTCCTGCTGGCCGGCAAAGTGCCCTTCATCGGTAAGCTGCCGGGCGACATCGTGGTGCGTAAGGGCAATTTCACCCTCTACGCTCCACTCATGACAGGGCTCATTCTCAGCCTCGTCCTGACCCTCGTTCTCAACCTCTGGTACCGCCGTCACTAGCGCCTGCCGGGGCTGGTTCGCGCACCGCCATTAGGCCCCGGAAGCGGAACGGCGCCTTGACGCCCGGGGTTTAATCCCCTAGATTCTCGCGAACGGCGGGCTCAGAAACGGCCCGCCGACGTGTTATTCAGCATCCTCGGAGGCGTTCAAACATGAAACGGTATCTGGTGGGAATTGCGGCCGCGGCAGCGCTCTTGACGCTGACTGCCGGCCTGGCAGGCGCCCAAAACAAGAAGGGGAATCCCGTGGTCGTTCTGGAAACTTCCAAAGGCACTATCGAAATCGAGCTGAACGAGGCCAAGGCCCCGATCACATCGAAGAACTTTCTCGATTACGTCGACAGCCACTTCTTCGACGGTCTCATCTTCCATCGTGTCATCGACAATTTCATGATCCAGGGTGGCGGCTTCACGGCGGATATGGCGCAAAAGCAGGGCAAGGCGCCGATCGAGAACGAGGCCGGCAACGGCCTGACCAATGACAAGTACACCATCGCGATGGCGCGCACGAGTGTGGTCAACAGCGCTACCTCGCAGTTCTTCATCAACACGAAGGACAACGCGTTCCTGAACCACAAGGACAACACCGACCAGGGCTTCGGCTACGCGGTCTTCGGCAAGGTTGTCAAGGGCATGGACGTGGTTGACGCCATCGGCAAGGTCAAGACGGGTGTAAAGAACGGCATGCAGGACGTGCC
>CAZULB010000076.1:0-16422 GCA_964621155.1 uncultured bacterium
GCAGTACCACCACCACCACCGCCAGTATTTGCACCACCGTTTCCTGGAGTTGAGGCGGCTTTTTGCGTCGATTGGCCGACGAGTCCAACATGGATCGGACGCCTTGATCACAACAAAATCATGCAGGTCATTCAGGACCGCGACGCACACAAACGAGCATACGACGTTTGTAACATCTATCTTGAGCAAATCCGAATCGCAATGGAGCGCGATGAACGCTTGGCTGTCATCGTCTGTGTGGTGCCTGATGAGGTGTGGGACGCGTGTCGTCCAGAGTCACATGTTCTCCAGGGTTCTGGGCGCCCTCCGACAAAGCAAGAACAGGAGGTTCGTCGAATCCAACCGAGCCTCTTTGGAGACTACGATCCCGCGCAGTATGAACTTTCGGTGGATTTTCGCAGGCAGCTCAAGGCGCGAGCGATGGAATTTCCGATTCCCGTGCAACTCGTTCGCGAATCCACAGTCGGTGTCGGTAGCTCCACCGAGCAAAGAGGCTTGTCGCCTCCATCCGATTGCGCGTGGAATCTCTTAACGACCTTTTACTATAAGGCGGGCGGCAAGCCTTGGCGTCTTGCGGATGCGCGCGAAGGCGTCTGCTATATTGGACTAGCATTTCGTCGATCCGAGATTGCAACTGATCGCCGTACTGCATGCTGCGCTGCGCAGATGTTCCTGGACACGGGTGATGGCGTCATCTTTCGTGGCGAGTTTGGGCCATGGTACTCACCCGATAAGAAGCAGTTTCAGTTGGACCGGCGAGCGGCACGCGAACTCCTTGAAGGTGTGTTGAGAGTGTATCGCGAACAGGGCGGGAAGACTCTACGGGAGGTATTTCTCCACAGTCGCTCGATGATCTCGAACGAGGAATATGAAGGCTATTGTGAAGCGTGTCCTGCCGGTGTGCAGGTCGTGGGCGTCCGAGTTCGGACTGATGGGTGGACGAGGTTGTATAGGAAGGGCACGAGAGCGGTGCTAAGGGGCACGACCTTCAACGTAAACCATAGAAGCGCTTACCTGTTTGCGTCAGGTTTCAAACCAGAGCTACTCACGTACGACGGGTGGGAGACTCCACGACCGCTCCGAATTGATGTCCAACATGGCGACGGCGATATTCGCCAGGTGTGCCGAGATATCTTTGGCCTCACAAAACTCAACTACAATGCGTGCAAGATCGGGGATTCGGCGCCAGTGACTGTTGGCTTCTCCGACGCTGTGGGAGAGATTCTAATCACCAATCCAAGCGTCGCTGCACGGCGTCCAAACTTTAGATTTTACATCTAGAGACGCTGTCGCATTGCAGACGTGGAGAGACTCATGGCGTTGGAGGACGTTGTCAGAAGTGCGGTGGGAAGGCTTTACGAGGATCCCGAACTGCCAGCCGCCGATCCCCTAATCAGGGATGTGGTCGCCCGGCTTCGTAGAAAGAGGACTCGGGTTGTCGACGCGTACGGATTGAATGGGTCGCGCGACTTCGCCGCAGAAATCGGCAACAACCCTTCGTTTCTTCGACGGGATGTGCAGTACTTCCATACCGCGCTTGCAGGCGGTGAGTTTCGTCTCTGCATGTGGACGGAGGATGGCCAGGTCGTCAAGCGTGTGCGGACCAACCGATCACTGATTTTTGCCAACCCATTCTTGCGCGAGCGCTTGACCGCGAAGGGCACGCCGTGGAAAGTGATCGTTCAAAGCTGGGATCGCCCCGAGTCCGTTACGCGGTCGCAGAACAAGCACCTTTATGTAAATCGAAATCGCGGTTACAGTTATTACAACCCAGATCATTCGAGGAACATAGTCGAGATTGATCGAGCGCTTTTCCGACTGGGTATTGGTCTAGTGAGGGGTCTGGACGGGTTGTGGCTCTTCGCAAAGTCGCGATCCTTAGTTGGGACAGCTCGCCCCGGTGGGGAAACGTATTACATTCGTGCGGACGTGCAGCGTACCCGGAGAGGCCGGCGTCAAAACGGCAAGATGAATGGCTACAAGTCGGTGGTGCACAGTCATCCGATTTCAGAGGCAGATATTGAAAGATTGTACCCGCGAGTTAGTGGGGACCTCATCAGCAGGCTGGGCAATAACGAGATGCGATGAGAGCCTTCCCGGATGAGCGCGATGATGCTTCACAATTACTTCACAATATTGAGATGTCGAGTTCTGGTGGCGCGTGGCTTGCAATTGTTAACATTTTGTCTTGTAAGCAGATTGCTTCAGGTGCCGGAGTGGCGGAATTGGTAGACGCAGCGGACTTAAAATCCCCTGGGGGCAACCCCGTGCCGGTTCGATTCCGGCCTCCGGCACCACTCTTCTTTTGGAATCAACGAACGCGAGCGCTGCTCGCGTTTTTTTTGCCCGTTACAGCGCGACGCGCAGCAGCAGGGCGGGAATGGAAGCTCCCACCACGGTTCCCAGCAAGAACACCGCGAGCCACGACATGCGCGCGCCGAAGACCTCGTAGTTCGCCCTGGGATATGCAATCGAAACGGCCGCGAGCGGTGAGTCATTTCCGATGCGAGGCAGACCGATCTCGGTGAGCCCGCCCGTGATCGAACGCGCGCGGCGTTCGTGGCCGATGGCGCGCTGATCATTCTGCGCGCACAGTTCAAACCTGTATTTCTGATCATATACCGTCAGTTCGACAGGCTTTCGCCCCGCTGTCGTATGGACACGCCACGAGACTTCACGCGCTGCGGGCGCGCGCACTGACCGCGCGTCGTCACTACCTGAATACGACATGACGCTCGGCACGGTGAGGACATCGAGCCCGTTCTTCAGCCTTGCCGTGACGATGGTGCTGGCGCCCGGCGCGAGCGGCGCGTGCGCATAACGCGCCTCCACCTGGATGAACAGGGGAATCGCGACCAACGCCACGATGAGAATCGGCCTGGCGGCCACGCGCAGGTAGGACCCCTGCGCGGCCAGCGCGCCGCCCAGCGCACGCAGGATGAGCACCATGTCATCCGGGTAGATGCGCATTTCCAGCACGCGCGCCTTGAATACCTCGCGCGTGCGGCGAATCGCCGCTTCATCGGCCAGCGCGCGGTAGAGCAGCGTGAGCGCGGCGCCGGTGAGCATCGAGAACACAATGAGTCCGGCCACCCGGTGCGAACCGAACGGCAGGAGCATCACATCCACCACGCGGGTGATGACGCCCGTGAGTGCGGAGAGAACTTCGCCCATCAGGAGATGTAGCCGAGGCCCTCGAGTTTCTTCTTCACGTCTTCGTCGTTGGACGCGTCGTCGGTGCGCGAGAGCTCTCTCTCCAGCACGTGTGCGACGAACTCGTCGACGCTGGCGTAGCCGGCCTTGGCGGCGGCCGCCTTTACTTTCTCCATCAGGGCGGGATCGAGCTGGATCCCTTTCTTTCCAAACATGACTACCTTCCTTGGTTTGCACTCCAGAGTACGCGGCCGGTCATTTGTGGCGGTTTTGGGACGCCGTACAGAGACAGAATGGTAACCGGCATATCGAGCAGGTCGGGCTCCGTCTGCGTGACGCGAGCGTTGGTCACCAGCACGCCGGGCACGAGGCGGTGGTCCATGCAGTGGTCGCCGGTCCACTTGCCGAGGTTCGGGGTCAAAAGGTCTGCGGTTATGGTTCCGAGCGCCGAATCGTCGCTGGAGCGATAGCCGCGATTGTACCCCACAATCAGATCGGGCGCGTTGGCGGTGTGGCTACCGTGGAATGCATCACGTGCGCGCACCACTTCGGTGATCACCTGCTCACCGTTCTCAGGATCGCGGAATTGAAGGAGCTTCGCGCTCAGGTCGTCGATGAGCGCGTCGTACTCCTTGCCCGTTGTCACGATACCTCTGGCTTCGCGACCGATGAGATTTACGTACAGCCCGTTCAGCCCCGCCGCATAGGCGCGCGTTTTGCGCCAGAACACATTGTCGAACAGGGGGTGCTGTCCGATTTCATCGGGGCGCACGAGTGCGAGGAAGCCGTTTTGATAAAGCCACGTATTGAGGTGGACCTTCTTGTAGTACGGCGCGAACCCGTGATCGCTCATCACTATGATCGTCGCATCCTCGCCGACGCTCGCGCGTATCCTGCCGAGGGTTGCGTCCATGTCTTCGTAGAGAACCCGGAAGCGGTCCGCGAAAGCCGCGTCGGAATCGGCGTGCGCGGGGTGCGCAGGGTCGCCGTTGCGCCACAGCGCGTGACACGATTGGTCGATGGTGGAGATGTAGAAAAAGAGAAAGCCACCGCGATAGTCGTCGAGCACCGCGTCGAGCATGCGTTCGCGTTCGGCGAGCAGGGTGTCGGTCTGGGTGACGAATTCGGCGTCATTGAAAACGCCGGCTTCGAGGGCCTTGGTGTCCTCGGCGATGCCCAGCGTGTAATAAGGTCCGACGCGGCGCGAAAGCTCGGCGGCGTAACCCGGCGGCGTTGAAATGGTGAGGGCGGGGTTCTCGGGATCGATGTTGAGCGGTGACACATAGAGCTCGAGCGACGGGTTCACGGCACGCAAATAGAAGCGGCACATGGCTGGCAGCTTCTTGAAGGGCGGAATGAGATCGAAATCGAAACGCACCCAGTCGCTCCACTCGCCGGCGTGAAGGAGCCGCACTTCGTTGCCGACGGTAATACGCGCGCTCCCATGCTCTTCGTCGGTGTCGATACAGAACGCGCGCGTCAGCTCGGGCTGGCTTTTTTTCAGTGAGTTGGGCGGGCCGTTGAGCGTCGCGCAGGCGCGGTGATTGACCACGTCAACGCGGACGATGCGCCCGCCGCTTGCGCGCGCACCCTGCCACATCTCCGCATTGGTGTAGAGCGTGAACGTTCCGTACGAGCCGATGAGATCCGGAGTGCCCATACCGGCCAGCGTGCGCGCCCTGGTGGGGACCGGCGGATAGTTGGCGGGCACCCGGATCACCGTGCAGGGAACGCCGTGCCTGTCGAGGATCTGCCAGAAGGTCTCGCCCGTGCGTAGCTGACGGGCACCGCCGCCGGAGAGGGGCAGAACCCAGTCTCCGACGCTCAGGGTCCGGCCCGGCTCGATGACGTCGGCCGCGGAAAAGACCGGCTGGTAGGTCCTGGGGTCGCGATGGATGAAGTCGAAGATGCCGTGGCCGCCCGGATCCATGCCCGTCGAGAAGTTCGACCAGGCCACCGGGCTCTGGGGTGGAATCGACGTTCCTAAAGGGGAAAAACTCCCCTCCTTCATCAATCGCTCGAAGTTGGGAAGGCGCCCCTCCGCAACAAATCTGGTGAGGAGGTCGGGGTCCATGCCGTCGATGCCAAGCACGACGACATTGGGCACCTCCTTCGCTGCGGCCGGCGCCGCGAGAAAGAGCAGCAGGAAGGCGAGTCGGACGCGCGCCATCATCGGACCAGCAGGCTCCTTCCCATCATGTAAGCGGGCGTCTCAACGCCGAAGAGGTCGAGTACGGTCGGTCCCATGTCGATAAGACCGGCCTCACGCGCCTCGAGCGGCATGTTTGTGAACAGTACACCGGGGACGATTTCCGAATCCACGCAGTGGTCGCCGCTCCAGCACTTGGTGTTGTCTTCGAAGAGCTCGTCGCGCACAGCGCCCTTGGCACAATCCCACGACACGCGGTAGCCGTCTTCGTAACCGGGAAGCAGGTCGGGACCGCCATCACGATAGGGTCCACTCCATTGCGCTGGCACGTCCACGACACGACGGATGGGTTGGGCGTCACCGTCGCGCAAGGCGCAGAGTCCCTCGGCGATTTTACGCCGCAGCGCCGCGGCCTCAGCGGGAGACACGATGCCCTGGCGTTCGCGTCCGGCCAGATTGATGTAGATCCCGGAGAGTCCCAGCGCATACGCCTTCGTGCGCGACCAGTCAACGGAGCTCAGATATTCGCCCGGCCCGGCATCGTCACGCAGGGCGAGCAGCCCCTGCTCGCGCAGCCAGGCGTTCAAATTGACGCCGCGGCGGAAATTCTTGAAGCCGTGATCGGAAAGAACAAACAGCGCCGTGTGCTTGTCCACGTGCGCGACGGTTTCTCCCACGAGGGTATCCATGCGGCGATACATTTCATCGACAGCATCGCTGTACTCTTTGGTGTCGCGTCCGGCGTTGGCGGGATGCGTGGCGTCCAGATAGCGATAGAACATGTGCTGGAGACGGTCGGAGATGTCGAACACGCACACCGCCAGACCGCCGCGCAGCCGCTCCAGGGTGTGGTGCCACATTTTGCGGCGCTCTTCGTGGAGGCCGTAGGCCTGGTCGAGAAATCCCTTTTCGTCGACGGCGCCGTCGTTCAAGGCGCTGGTGTCCTCCGCGAGACCGAGTGTGCCGAACGGTCCCATCAGCTTGGAGAGGTAGATCGAAAACACCGACGGGTGCGAGACCGGAATCGCCGGCGCTTCCGGGTCGATGTGGATGGGTGTCACGTACACACGCACGCCGTCGGACAGGCGCATGGGATAGAAGCGCGCAATACCGCGCAGCGTCACGCCGCGCGCCGCGTGAAAAGCCAGCTTCACCCACGGTGTGTATTCGCGCTCGGTGAGCGGGAAACTCGTCCCGTTGACGAGGAGCTCGTACGCGTCACCGTTGCATGCGGCGCCGCGCTTCGGCTTGCGCGGCGCTATGCGCACGCGCGTGCTCACCGTCTTGCCGTCGACCGGACTGGGTGGCCCGGGGATGTTCACGTCGCCGCCGCGCGCGCCGACTTCGACTACAACGCCGCCGTCGGGCGCTTCGCTCCTGTCGCTGGTAATGAAGGTGAACGAACCCTGGGTGCCGCGCAGATCCGGCACGCACATGCCGGCAATCATCACGCCGTCGATCTTTTCCACCGGAAAGGTGATGGGCACGCGCAGCACGGAACTGCGGACACCATGCGTCGACAGCACACTCCAGAACGTCCGGCTCTTGCGCAGTCCGCGCACGCCGCCTTTGGAGACCGGAAACTTGAAGGGGCCGATGCCCACCATGCGCGTGTGTCCCCAGACTTCGCTGGATGAAAGCAGCGGCGCATAGTTGCGCGGATCGCGCGCGATGAAATCAAAGATGCCGTGGCGCGAAGGATCGACACCGGTCGCGAAGGTCGACCACGCGACGGGCGAGAGCGCGGGCATGGAAGTACCCAGACGACGATAACCGCCGCTGTCGCGCAAGCGCGCGAGGTGGGGAAGCTCGCCCCGCTCCATGAGTAGCTCGCAGCGATCGGGGTCGAGTCCATCGAGGCCCAGCATGACAACCTTGCGCACGCGCGCGCGGCGCAGGCTGCGGCGACGCTTGAAGTGGCGGATGGCGGCGCGCGCCGGAAACGTGAACAGTGCGAGCGCACCCGCCCCAAATGCGACGAAGAGGGTGACAAAAGACGAAACCAGCGCGAAGCCGGCTCCGGGGCCGATGTATGCGACCGACGGCACGGCGGCCGCAAGGAGCGCGAGGGTGAGGGCGAGGAACGAAACGCGGCTACGCATGCGCGGGCTCGAGTCCGAGACTCGTGACGAGCATCGCGGGTACATCGAGCAGAGTGAGGTCGCGGCCCTGGGGCACCAGGTCGGTACGGCCGGTGACGACGAAGGCATCGTCCCACGTGTGCATGCCCTGCAGCCGGCGCGTGGCGGCCACATCGGGAGCGCCGAGACGCCCCTTTAAATCGAAGCCCGCCTTGGTCAGGAGTATGAGATCGGGTCCGTTCGCCGCCGCCGCTCCCGAGTAGACGTCACGCCCGCGGAACACGCGCCGGATGATCTGCTCGCCGTCGTGGCGAAGCGCCAGGAATGCTTCCGAAATTTCGTTCATGAGCGCTTCGGCGCGCGCATCATCGACTCCGCCGCGCGGGTAACGGCCGCGACGGTGCAGATAAATGCGCGAGGGGTCGAGCCCGAATGCCACCGCCGCCTCCGAGATGTTCTCGAGGCGCCTGGGATCGTCGCCGCTCATCTTGAGAAAACCGTGCTGCGCCAGCACCGTGTTGATGTTCACCTCGTATCGCGTGCGGCAGAAGCCGTGATCCGAGAGCACGAAAAAATTGCGCGGCTCGGTCGCGTCGGCGACGAAGCGGTCGTGGACGCGTCCGACGAAAGCGTCCACCGCGCGGTAATAGTCGAGAAAGTCTCCGTGATGGGGATGGGACGCGTCTTCGTACGCATCCATCATGAAATGGTGCAGCCGGTCGGTGCCGGTGATCACCACTTCCATGAGATTCCACTTTTCTTCCTTCCACAGAATATCCATCAGCGCTTCGCGCACGCGCAGGAGCTCGTGCAGGGCCCGGAATAGCGCGGGCGGATTGTCACGCACCAGCTCGGCGTCGAGGTCGATCTCGTAGTTGATCTCGCGCAGCTGGCGCAGATACCGCGCGGGGAATACCGACTTGTCGAGGTGCACGGCCACGAAGCCGGAGATGAGCGCGCCGTGCACCGGACGCGCCGGATACGTGGCAGGCTGGTTGATCACGACGCTGCGCATCTTCTGTTCGCCGAGACGGTCCCAGATGGTGTCGCACTTCAGATCGCGAAAACTGGGGAAGCTCTGCGTGTATGTGCCGGGGTGCAGATCGGTGAAACCGAAGATGCCATGCTCGCCGGGATTCTTCCCGGTCATGAACGTCGACCAGCTGACGGACGAGATTTCGGGAAGCGAAACCGTCGTCTCGCGCAGGGCCCCGGCCCCGATGATGGCGCCCATGCGCGGCATGACGCCTTCGGCCACGAAGCGTTTCACCATCGAACAGGGAACGCCATCCAGACCGACGACGCAGGCCTGCTCAGACGGCTGTTGGAACCACTTGAGCGCCATGGATCCGCTAAATGTAGCCGAGATCCTTGAGCCGGGTCTTGATGGCTTCTTCTTCGGCGGGGCTGTAGTCCGTGCCCGCGACTCGTGGTATGTAACCCAGCGTCTCCAGGGTGGTGATGATCTTCGCCACACTCTGCTCGACGCTCTCACGATCGCTTTCAATCAGCACCTCGGGCTTGGCGGGCGCTTCGTACGGATCATCGACGCCGGTGAAATGCTTGATCTCGCCGGCCAGGGCCTTCTTGTAGAGCCCCTTCACGTCGCGCTCCTTGAGCACGTCGATGGGGCACTGCACGTACACTTCGACGAAACGCCCGATGGCCTTGCGCATTTCGTCGCGCATGTCGCGATAGGGCGAAATGGCGGCGGTGATGGCCACCGCGCCGTTGCGCGAGAGCAGCTTGGCCACGAAACCGATGCGACGGATGTTTGTATCGCGGTCTTCCTTGGAGAAACCGAGCCCTTTGCTCAAGGTTTCGCGTACCTCGTCGCCGTCGAGCACCTCGACGTTCATGCCGCGTTCGAGGAGCACCTGCTCGACGCGTCGCGCGAGGGTGGACTTGCCCGACGAGGGAAGCCCGGTGAACCAAAGTGTGAAACCCTTCATGTCTCCTCCATTAGAGCATTGCCATGCCGGCGGTGTTGCAAGCGTGGACCGTGCCGTGCGTGTGTTGTTGCTACGCCTCTTGATTAAAGAACGTTCCCGATCATTTCCGGCGGTGCCGAAATCCCAAAATAGTCCAGGATGGATGGCGCGACGTCGTAGATCGACACGGGCGGCTTCGAACGCGCCGCCTTGCCGCGACCGTGCCATACAAAAATACCTTCCTGGGCGTGGTTCGCGTCATCGGGGCCGGTGTCGTTGTCGAAAATGTGTACGGTTGGATTTCCCACCGTGCCGGCGCTACGCCAGTCCAGGTTGCCCAGATATACGACGAGGTCGGGCGCGATGCCGCGGCACTCGCGATAGATTTTCTCGGGGTAAAGCGCGCGCGTTCCGATCGGCTCTCCGTTTTCGTCGCCCAGCGCTTCGATCTTTGCGGCCAGTTCCGCGCGCACGCGCGGTGCGTCGGCCGGCGCAATGGTGCCTTCCTTCTCGCGACCCTGGATGTTGAGGAAGACACGCGCATAGTAGCCGCCGTCGCCCCACGCCGTGGTGCGCGACCAGTCGACCATCTCGGGTTTGAGTCGCGTCGGCTTCGCCGGCTTTTCCTTGAGCACGAGATAGCCCTCGCGAATCAAGAAGTCGTTAATGCACACGGCGCCCACCATGCGCTTGGCGCCGTGGTCGGAGACGACAATGACGGAAGTGTCGGCCGGCAGCGCATCCACCGTGCGGCCGATTTCCGCGTCCATGCGCAGGTAGTACTGATGCACGACGTCCTCGAACTCGTTGCCCTTCACGTAGAGACGATGCCCGGGATCGAAGTAGCGCCAGAAGGCATGATGCAGGCGATCCGGTCCCATCTCGACCATCATGGCAAAGTCCCAGTCTTCCTGGGCGATGGTGCCGCGAAATGCCCGGAACCGGCGTTCGGTCATGACGTGGATTTGCTCGAGCGTCTCGCGCTTGTTTTCGTTTCTGAAGTCCTTCACGTCGATGATGTATTCACCGCCGGCCAGCGCGTTGAGGCGTGACTGGAACTCGGGCGGATAAGTAAACGACGCGTTGTTGTCGGGAGTAAGGAAGCATCCCACCAGCACGCCGTTCAGCGGCTTGGGCGGGTAGGTGAGCGGCACGCCCATGACGACGGAGCGCATGCGATTGCGCGAAAGCAGGTTCCAGACCGTCGGGGCCTGCACATTGGCAGCGTTCACGGTGTAGGTGTCTTCGTATGCAAACGTGCCGCGATTACGGAAGCCGTAAATGCCGAGCTGTCCGGGATCCTGCGACGTCATCATCGCCATCCAGGCGGGCACGGTGATGGGCGGAACCGTGGACATGAGATTGCCGTGCAGGCCGTCACCCATCAGGCGGCGCACATTCGGCATCTCGTCGAGCCACGGCCCGAAGAGAAGTTCCGGTGTCACGCAATCGAGTCCGATAACGGCAAGGCGTCGCGACATGTGCTAACCCACGCGGCTCTGCGCGTAATGTTTCTGGAGAATGGCGGCGATCTCGGGACGGGTGAACTCCTGTGGGAGCGCCTCTCCGTTCTGCAGCATCTCGCGCACTTTGGTGCCGCTCAGCACAATGCGGTCGGCGTTTCCGTGCGGGCAGGTCTTCTGCGACGCCATTCCATTACAGCGGCGACAGTAGAACGAGTGTTCGAACATGATGGGCGTGATCGCAACCTGGTCGGCCACGGTCCAGAAGAGCTTCTGCGCATCGTAGGTGCCGTAGTAGTTGCCTACACCCGCATGGTCGCGCCCCACGATGAAGTGCGTGCACCCGTAGTTCTGACGAATCAGTGCGTGCAGGATGGCCTCGCGCGGGCCCGCATAGCGCATCGCATAGGGAAATGCAGCCAGTCCTACGTTGGCGGAGGGGAAGTAGTGCTCCATGAGCGCCAGGTAGCAGTCCATGCGCGCGCTCGCGGGAACGTCATCGGACTTGGTCTCACCCATGGCGGGATGAATCAGAAAACCGTCGACGATTTCGAGCGCGCACTTGATGAGATACTCGTGCGCGCGGTGAATAGGATTGCGGGTCTGGAACGCGCACACGCGCTCCCACTTCTTCTCCGCAAAGAGAGCGCGCGTTTCGGCCGGATCGAGCTCGCGACTTGCGAAGGGTCCTGTCTTTTTGCGTTCGAGTATCCACACCTTGCCACCGGCATAGGTGGCCCCGGTGGACTTCAGGTATTGCACGCCGGGGTGTGCTTCGTCCGCGGTGCCCAGCGCCAGCGTCGCCTCGCGTACCTTGTCGGGGCGGTAAAGCTCCTCGACCGACATGATGCCGGCGATCTCGCCTTCGGGCGTGCGCAGGGCGGCGGCGAAGGGCGTCGCTTTCTGCGCAATTGCGGGATCGGAAACGGCGAGCGTCACCGGCAGCGACCAGACCTGGCCCGAGGGCAGGCGCATGTCGGTGAGCACGGACTCGTACGCTTCGCGGCCCATGAATCCTTCCAGCGGGCTCATGGCGCCGATCGCGATCAACAACAGATCCGATGCTTCGCGCGCGTTCAGGTCAATGACGGGGAGCGTGCGCGCGTAGGCCCGGGCGCTGTCCCTTTCGGACGCGGGAATTACTCGCGAGACCAGCGTCCCGCCGTGCGGAGAGATCATGAAACGTCGTTCCTTCCGGATGCGCCGGTCAGTCCAGATAACCGAGCCGGCGAAGCTTGTCCTTGATGGCGGCGAGCTCTTCGGGTGTGAACTTATCGGCGCTGCTGACGCCCTTCTCGCTCAACACGTCCCGCAGAACATACACGATGAAATCGGTGGGGGAATTGAAGCCCGACTCGTCAATGAGCTGCTGCACACGGTTGTACAGCGGCCGGGGGATCTTGATGGTGACTTTGTCGTGCTTCACAAGCGGGCTCCGAAGGCACTATGATTAGAGTATTATAGGGGTGTCGACTCCTTAATAGCAAGCAGCTTTGAGCTGGAAGGGTTCCCGTTGCTGAAGAAACTTCTAACTGCACTGATGCCGCTGGTCGGCCTGTCGATTTTCGCCGTGATCGTTTACCGCACCGGCCCGGACAGGATCATGGCGACCCTGGCTGCGATCCAATCGCGCGACCTGGTCTGGGCGCCACTGCTCGTGGTCGCCATCATGCTGGTGCGTGGCGCGCGCTGGCACTATGTGATCCGGAGCCTCGGCATCGAGTACGGTCTGGCGCGGAGCGCCACCGTATGGGCCATTGGATTCTTCGCCTCCTCCGTCACGCCGGCCAAGGCCGGCGACGCCGTGCGGGCGTTCTACCTTCGCAACGACACCGGCCGTTCGCTCGGCGAAGCGTTTCTCACCGTCTTCGTCGACAGACTCTGGGATCTGGGCTTCGTCCTTGCCGCAGGGACCGTGAGCGCATTCGTGTTCTCGGCTCGCTACATCAGCCTGCCCTCAGCGCCACTCGTGGCCGGCGGCGTGCTGGTGCTGGGCGTGTGCGCGGTGATTGCCACCCGCCGCGAGCTGGTGCGCTCCATGTTGCGGCCGGTGGTGTCGGTGATGGTCCCCCGGCGCTACCGCGACAAGCTCGCGTCCAACTTCCACACCTTCTACGACGCCCTGCGCGTGCACGCCTCCCGCCCCGAGCGCGGGCTGGTCATGGCGTTCTACACGCTGTTGTGCTGGGGGCTCATCTACATGCTGGCAGTTTACATCGCCCGCATGCTGTCGCTGCCGGTGCATCCCGGCTACATTGTCCTCATCATGCCCATCGTGACCCTGGTCGAGCTGATCCCGTTTTCCATCGCGGGTCTCGGCACGCGCGAGGCGACTGTGATCTACTTCTTTTCCGTGGTGGGCGCGAGCGCGGCCCAGGCCGTCGGCTTTTCCATCGTCTACGTGCTCATCGGAACCTACCTGACGGCGCTGGTCGGCTTCATCCTGTGGCTGAAGCACCCGGTGCGCTGGCGCTCTCTGAACGAGTGAGTGACATGACACTCTCCGCCTGGCAGGAAGAAATCATCCGGCAAGGCGAGCTCTACCGCGTGGGCGGCTCGGTGCGCGATCGTCTGCTCGGCGGCGTTGACGTCGTTGATACGGACTACCTGGTGCGTGGCATCGACCCCGCAACGCTGGAAGCGCTGCTCGCGCGGCACGGGCGCGCGGTGCTGGCCGGGAAGGTCTTCGGCGTTTATCACTTCACGCCCGTGGGGGAGCCCGCCTGCGACATCGCCTTCCCACGCACCGAAGTTTCCACCGGCCCCGGGCACCGCGACTTCGACATCCAGACCGACTGGCGCCTTCCGGTCGAGGCCGACCTGCGCCGGCGCGATTTCACCGTCAATGCCATCGCCGAGCGCATCCCGGGCCGTGAGCGCATCGATCCGCTCGGCGGCGAGAGAGACCTGCGCGAAAGACGGCTGCGCATGATTTTTCCCGAGGCATTCGTGGAAGATCCGCTGCGCATCCTGCGCGGGGCGCGCTTTGCCGCGCGATTCGGGCTGAGCATCGAGCCGGAGACACATTCCGCCATGACGCAGGCGGCGCCGCTGCTCGCGACCGTGAGTGCGGAGCGCGTGCAGGACGAGTTTTCGAAGACGCTCTCGCAGTGCGTGGAGCCGGGGCTTGCGTTCGACATTCTGCACCGAACGCGCGGCCTGGGGGTTGTCTTTCCGGAGCTCGAGCGCTGCGTGGGTGTGACACAGAACGAATACCATCCCGATGACGTCTACTGGCACACGCTGAAAGTCTGCAACGCGGCGCCACGCGCATCGCTCCTGGTGCGCTGGGCCTCGCTCCTGCACGACCTCGGCAAAGTGGATGCGCGCCAGACCGTGCACGACGATGCCGGCGCGCGCGTGGTCTTTTATGGCCATGAAATCATCAGCGCCGAGATCGCGGAGCGTGTGCTGGAACGCCTGCGCTATCCGCGTGCGTTTACGGCGAGGTGCGCACACCTGGTGCGGGAGCACATGTACCGTTACGAACGCGGGTGGAAGCCGGCGACGGTTCGGCGCTTCATGGCCAGGGTTGGGGTCGACAGCCTCGAAGACCTCTTTGCGCTGCGCGAAGCAGATTGTCGCTCACGCGACCTCACCGAAGAGCTAGCGGACCTCGCTGAATTGCGCGCGCGAGTTGAGGTGGAATTGCGCGCGCGCAGTGGTGTTCATTTGAATGACCTGGCCGTGGGGGGAGAAGATGTGATGCGCGAGATGGGCCTGAAGCCAGGTCCCGAGGTTGGGGCCGTACTGCAGAGGTTGTTCGAGCGTGTCCTGGAAAGCCCGGAGCTCAACAAAAAAAGCGCGCTCGTGGCGTTGATGCGAGAAGAACTGGATCGGGAAAAGGGTGCGAGCGGGCACTGAGGTTGCCGCGGCTTAAGCTTACCGAGGCGCAGCAATCATGAAAAAAATTGCAGAAAGCCTGTGCAAGGGGTGTCAGGGGTCCTTTTTGGTAGGTGCTGAGGGCGAACCCTCTTACCACGAAAAAGGTCGAGTAGGTAACTGGGGCAAGAGCTTCCTCACACCAGGCTTCCTGCAACCAAAAATCTAGCGCGGACGTCGAAACTGTGTCAACGCTTTTGTTTGTCATTTCTCGAACGCCCAAATCATGAACGATAAGCGCTTTCTTGCCGTACTGAACCAGGTTGCCGCGATGATGACTCCGGCGCCCCTGGAACCCTCCAGCGGCCGTAGCGAGGCTGAAGCCATCGGTCTATGGGCCGAATTCCTGAAGCGCTGCGTCGCGAAGGGGGTAAGTGTTGGGGATCCGCGCTGGCGCGTTCTTGAGGTGCACCGGGTCGGAGGCAGGCCGAGGTTTCGCCTGCCTTCGACTGATCAGTCTCCGGATGAGGTGCGCGATGACTTCAGCGTGGGACTTGCACTTCTCATGGGCGTCCTCCATCCCGATGATGGCCGGGAATCCTGACATGCTGGCACAATAGTACGAAGCGATGTCACCCCAGCGCCCCTGCGAGGGCAAGCCAGCAAGCGCTCGTTCCCGGTAAATTATTGCTAGACAACAGACTAGAACCGGTAGCTGGCGTGGCACGGCACTTGGTATAGAGCAGGGGTTGAAGCGCTACTACCAATGATCGGGTAGCGGCCCGATCCGTCCAATAATTTCGAAGAGGAAGGACATTTGCTAATGGGAAAGACAATCGGAATCGACCTGGGAACCACGAACTCGTGCGTCGCCATCATGGATGGGAGCGAGCCCAAAGTGATTCCCAATCCCGACGGTGGCCGTACCACCCCGTCGATCGTGGCGTTTTCCAACGACGGCGAACGACTGGTGGGGCAGCTGGCCAAGCGCCAGGCCATTACCAATCCGCAGAAGACGATTTATTCGATCAAGCGCTTCATCGGCCGCAAGTACGCCGAGGTGGGCAGCGAACTCAAGATGATTCCGTACAAGGTGGTCGATGGGGAGGGCGGTGTGTACGTCGACATGTCGACGCAGAAGTATTCGCCGCAGGAAATCTCGGCGTTCATCCTGCAGTACCTCAAGGGCGCCGCGGAAGCGTATCTCGGCGAAAGCGTGACCGATGCCGTGATCACGGTGCCAGCGTACTTTAACGACAGCCAGCGCCAGGCCACCAAGGACGCCGGCAAGATCGCGGGCCTCAACGTGAAGCGCATCATCAACGAACCCACGGCAGCCGCGCTCGCCTACGGGCTCGACAAGAAGAAAGACGAAACCATTGCCGTATATGACCTGGGCGGCGGCACGTTCGACATTTCCATCCTCGACATCGGCGATGGCGTGTTCGAAGTGAAATCCACCAATGGTGATACGCACCTCGGTGGTGACGACTTTGACCAGCGCGTCATCGAATGGCTCGTAAGTGAGTTCAAGAAGGAGCAGGGCATCGACCTCTCCAGGGATCCCATCGCGCTGCAGCGCCTGAAAGAAGCGGCCGAGCGCGCCAAGCAGGAATTGTCGACGGCAATGCAAACGGACATCAACCTGCCGTTCATCACGGCCGACGCCTCGGGGCCCAAGCACTTGAACGTGAAGCTCACGCGCGCAAAGCTCGAGCAGCTGATCGACGATCTCGTGCAGCGCAGCATGGGGCCGTGCAAGCAGGCGCTCAACGACGCCGGCCTCAAGCCCGAGGACATCGACGAGGTCATCCTGGTGGGCG
>CAZULB010000077.1:0-16258 GCA_964621155.1 uncultured bacterium
TAATTGAGGGTGTAGTGATTACAAATCGTCGCTCTTGCGAATCGTCAAGAATATTTTTTTCACGAGCGAAGAATTGCGCGCCGCGATGTGGTACGCTGACTTGCTTCGTGCACTGGGGAGAATCATGGGACGCCTACGTGGGAGCCCGTCGCCCGTACGACCAGAAGGATGTGGACCAGGCCTTCGCGATACTGCGATCACTACGCTTCCCGGACGTTCCGGTTGTCCATCCCGCACAGGCTGCGGAGGTCGCCATCCCCGCGCTCCCGCCGACATTTCGCGAACAGTTCCTGCCCGACCCGAAATGCGGCTGCTGCCGGCGGTACACGGTGGAAACCGTGCCGACCGCGCAAGGCTTCCACGTTACGTTCTACCTGCTGGATACACAGACCGGCAAGCTGCTGCAGAGCGAATCCGTGGACGTCTCCCGCGACGGCCGCGCGTCCCAACGCTGACGCGACTCCTTGTACAAAAAAGGCACCCGTCGCGTGGCGGGTGCCTTTTTTCGTTGCTCGCCCCTGACACTCGTTACTTTAACAGCACCATCTTGCGCGTCTCGTTGAACGAGCCCGCGCGCATGCGATAGAAGTACACGCCCGACGCGACCTGCCCGCCACGATCGTCCTGGCCGTTCCACTGCGCCTGGTAGCGCCCACCGTTGCGATGTCCACTCCACAGTGTGCGCACGCGCCGCCCGTTCACATCGAAAATGGTGATGGCCACATCGGCGCCCGCGGCCGGGACGTCATAGTCGATGGTCGTCACCGGATTGAACGGGTTGGGAACATTGGCATGCAGCGCGAACGACGTCGGCACCCGGGTGTCGTCGACACCGGTGGCGCCCGTGCGTACGGCGATGATGAAGGGAGAAAGCGAATTCACATGACCGCCGACGCGGTTACCGGCCTGGTCAACGGCGGTCGTGACATCGGTCCACGTCCCGGCCTCCAGGTGCAGCAGCCGAAGCGACCCCTCGGCGCCGGGAATGGAGTTCGGATCATAGTGCACGTAGACATCCATGCCGCCGGTATGCGGGGCATTGGTGGTGATGTCCCATGCAGCACCGGACGTCCAGACCTGCGGGTCGGGTGCTTCCGGTGACGCGGATGTGATGAACGTGTTGCCGGCGCCGGTGACGGAGCTGAACTGCACGCTGGCGCGGAGTGTGTTGGATGAATCGTACAGGTTGACCAGCGGCGCGCCCGGAGGCGTGTTGCTCGACAATGCCCACGAAGCCAGCTCCGAGGTGTTGTTGTTCGCGGTCGCGGTTGCGGTGATGCTGGACGCCGGCGGAATCGGGCTGCACGTGAAGGAAATGCCGGCGTGCCCGCTACCGTCGGTGGTGACGTCCTGATAGCCGAGGTAGGTGGGCGTCGCGTAGTAGGGAGCTCCCGCAAAGAATTCGATGTGATGGAGTGTGTTGGGAAGTCCGTCCATGTTGCCCGTGATCGTGGTTCCATCGGCGCCGGTGAGCACGGGATGATTCTGCAATCCATTGGCACCGGAATCGGCATCCAGCGGATCGTTCGGATTGGGTCCGTCGTTGCCGAGATCGAGCATGCCCTCGAGCCAGGGTTGGTAAATGTTCACGCCCGACGCGGCCGTATCGACAATGATGCCGGCGTCGTATCCGCCTGCGCCGATGCGATTGCGGTCGGTGTAACCGGTGACGCACGGCGCGTACGTCGGCTGGCCGATCTGAGTGTTCGTCCCGCCCGTCACGTGCATGCTCGCACCGCCGTTGGGCATCGCATTGCCCTGCGGATCGTAACCGCAATGCGTGTTGAAAATGAGCGCTCCGCCCGCATCGATGCGAATACCGTCGCCGGTGCTGGCGCCGATCAGCACGCGTTCTTCGTTGTGCCCCCCGCCGATCCCGATTCCCGGTGCTGCCGCGTGAATCGCGATGCCGTTACCAAACGACTGGGTTCCGGTGTGATCCATTCCGAACCAGCACCCCTGGATTTCAAGCGAGTTGCATTGCGAAAGAATACCGGCGCCCGAAAAGGCGCTGATGATCAGGCCGCGTACGACGCCAACACTGCCCGGGGAAAACTGGAGACCGTTGGCGCCCGCGCCGGCATCGGCGCCGTGCAACATGACCTTCATGATGGCGTTGTTGGTCGGACCCTGCTGCGTGTTGGGCGAAGACCCGGGTTGCGAGAAACCGTCGATCCACACCGGGTTCGTAATCGGGGGCAACGGGGACGACACGTTGATGGAGTATGGGCTCGGGCTTCCGCCGATCCGGAACAGGATGGAGTTGAAGTCCGGGGAAGCATTGGCGTCCGTGATCGCCTGGCGCAGAGATCCAAAACCGGAGTCGTTGGAGGTGAAGACGAGAACGGGCTTGAACAGGCGGTGCACGCGCACGTTGTCGAAAAGGGGGGACTGGGTGTGACACGGAACGGCGGCGCCGTTAAGGTATGCATAGTCGACAACCATCAGCGACAGCTGTGCGTGTGTGGCGCCGGGCGGAATAGCGGGCGCGACGTCGCGGAGCGTGGTCCATGCCGTCCAGCCGGTGGTGCCATACCAGAGGTTTCCGTACTGCCAGGGTTGCACGACCCCGTTCACCATGAAGCGCCACCGCGTTCCAAATGCCACCCAGGCCGTGGTCGGCAAGATATTGTGAACATCGAGGTCGGCGCACACGGATCCCATGTTCGGATCCACCGGCTGATTGTTCGTGTCGACGGAGAGATCGATCCAGGGAGAACGCGTGTCGTTATGGAGAAAGTCGCCAGAACGCGTCGAGCCGGGAACCGACGTGTAGGGAACCGCGGCCTGGCCCGGATAGCCGCCGCACGCCCAGGTTGCGGATGAGCCGTTGAAGAACGACCACATGTACGTGTTGTCCGGGGTGCCGGTCTGCACCACGCCGCTGCCGTTGACAAGGCCGGCATAGTTGCCGAAGGGGGATGGAGTTTCGGCGACCCAACTGCCACCGTTGGTGGTGCCGACCGCGTACGATTCGAAATTCTGGACGTAGATGGGGAGGCTGGTCAAAGCGTCGGTAAGGGCAAAGTTGTCGAGAACGACAGCACCGTTCGAGTTGACTCCCGCGGACTCGTCGGAAAAGATCCAGTCGGATGTCATGACAAAGCGGATCTCGAACTGCGGGGTGCACGGTGTAAAATTGAATTCGTAATCCGTCGCTGCCGCCGTGCCGGTAAATGTCCCCAACGGGTACCAGGTGCCGCTTCCGACCGGACAACTGTACTCGACGTCCAGCCGGTCCTCGTCATCCGGCATGTCGTAGCTCATGCGTACCTTGAGGACCACGCTGCTGCCGTACGGATTGCCAAACAACGGGAAGCGCAGGATCTGGGTCCAGTTGTCGCCGTAGCCGGGCGCGTTCGCGAAGGCGGGATCCGTCACCACCCCGGGACGGACGCCGCACCACATCGACTTGGTTCCCCCGAGCGGGGCATAGCCGGCCAGCCCGGCGAAGTCGTCGACGTGCCAGTAGGTGCCGCTCTGGGTGGTGAGATCGTTCGTCGTCCAGCCCTGGGCGTCCGGGGCGCCGGCGTTGTCGAAGGTGTACTGCTTGAGGGTCTGGTAGTAGGGATAGACGCCGGATGGAATCGCAGGCAGCTGCTGAATCCCGCCGTCGGGCGCCGCAGCGCCGGGAGGCGAGATTTCGGCAATCCGGGCCGGCCCTCTGGCTGCGCTGGGAGCGGTGGCATGGAGCAGGATGCAAAGCAGCAAACCAAAGCGGATTGATCGGCGCATGACGGCCTCCAGGGCGTGCGGGTCTTGGCTGGCTTCCAGTCTACTATGACGCAGCGGCGGATGCCACGTCACAGGGATTCCTGCCTACTTCAAGAGGATCATTTTCCGCGTCTGGCTGAACGGGCCGGCCTGCATGCGGTAGAAGTACACGCCCGAAGCCGCCGGCCGCCCGCGCTCATCGAACCCGTTCCACGACGCGCTGTAACGACCGGCGTCGCGGTGTTCGTGCACAAGTGTTCGCACGAGGTGTCCGTTCACATCAAAGATGGCGATGTTCACGTCGGCTCCACCGCGGCGCACGTCGTAGTTGATCGTGGTCACCGGGTTGAAAGGATTGGGCACGTTCGCATGCAGCGCAAACGCGTCGGGCGCCGGCGTGTCGTTGACGCCGGTGGCGCCGGTGTGAGCCGCGATCACGAACGGCGAAAGCGACGACACCACGCCGCATATCACATTGTTGACCGGATCCACGGTGGTGGTCACATCCGCCCAGCCTCCATTCTGGTAATGCAGTAAGCGCAGAACACCCTCTGGCCCCGGCACCTGCGCCGGATCGTAATACACGCACACCTGGACGCTGCCTCCGTACCCGATGTTGTTGGTGATGTCCCAGTAGTGCGGCGTGCCGCCGACATTCCAAAGCGACGGGATCGGCGTGGACGACGGCGTGACCTCATTCAAGAACGTGTTGCCAGTCGACAAAATGCTGCTGTACTGCACCGTCGCGCGCAGCAGTTGTTGCGCGTCATACAGGTTGATGGGAATTCCCGACATTCCGGGTGTCGTGTTGTTGTATGTGATCCACGGGCCGAACTCCGACGTCTTGAGCCCGGCAGTTGCTGTCGCCCTGACGATGGTTCCCGGCGCAATCAGCCCGCACGAAAACGTGAAGCTCGCGTGACCGGAGCCGTCGGTCGTCATGTCTTTGTACCCGAGGTAGCGTGTGGCTCCAAAATATCCGTCGCCGGAAAACAGTTCGATGTGCATGGCCGTGTTTGGGGCTCCATCCATGTCGCCCGACAGGCCGTTGCTCGTGACGCCGGTGATCACGGGGAAGTTTTGCGTTCCATTGCCGCCACCGTCTGCGTCACCGGGATCGTTCGGGGTATCCCCGTCGTTGTTGAGATCGATATTGCCGCCCTGCATGACCACCTCGTGGATCGACACGTCCTGCGCCGCGGGCTCGACGATGATGTTGCCCAATTCGATCCATACGCGATTGGTAGATTCCCCTTCGCAGGGATCATTCACGTGCGGCACACCGATCTGGGTGTAGGGCCCGCCGAAGACATGAATGCCGTCTCCATTGGCGAACTCGAACCCATTGGCGTCGTATCCGATGTGCGTGTTCATGATGTGGCATTCGCCGGCCATCACGTCAATGGCGTCTCCGGAGTTGGTGGATATCAGGTTGCGTTCCGAGAGGAACGGCCCGCCGATATCGAGGCCGCCGGTGACGGCCTGGATGCCGGATCCATTGGGAAGGGCGGTGTTGCCGGTCCCGTCGGTTCCGATGAAGCAGCCCGTGACGATGGTCGACGTCGATTCATGGCGGATGCCCGCATAGGAGAACCCTCCGATGGCAAGCCCGCGCACCACGCCGTAGCCGCCCGGCATGAACCAGAGTCCGTTGGCGCTGCCGGCCGACGCGCCATTGATCGTCACCATCAACTGCGAATCCGTCGACGCAAGCTGCGAGCCGTTGGGAATCGACCCGGCCTGCGTGAAGCCGTCGATCCAAACCGGATTGACGATCGCGGGCAAAGGCGAGGTCAGGTTGATCGTGTGCGCGCCGGCACCATTGATGAAAAACAGAATCGAGTTGAAGTTCGCCCCAAAGTTGGCACCGATGATGGCCTGGCGCAGAGAACCCACACCGGAGTCGTTCGTGTTCGTGACCAGTTGAGGTGTGTACATGCGAATGATGCGAACGTTGTCGAAGAGCGGCGCCTGCGAATGACAGTAGCTCCCGCCGTTATAGCCGACATCGCCCGCGCGCAGTGAGAACTGCACCTGTGTCGCGCCCTGCGGAATCGCGATCGCGCCGCTTCGTAAGGTGGTCATGCCGAACCAGGATGGCGATGTGGTTAGAAATGAAGCGCCGCTCCACGGTTGCAGCTGCCCGTTGACCATGAAACGCCAGCTCCAGCCCGGGAGCACTCCGTCCACGTTCGGTTTGTACACATCGAATTCCATGGCGAGCGAGCCCATGGTGGCGTCGGTCGGCTGATTGTTCTGGTCGACGGTGAAATCGATCCACGGAGAACGGACTTCGTTGTAGAGGTAATCACCGGGGTGTGTCGAACCGGGAACGTTCGTGTAGGGGACGGCCGCCTGCCCCGGATGTCCACCGCACGTGTAGTCATAACTCGACCCGTTGAAGAACGACCACATGCCGGTCGTGTTCGGCGTCCCGTCCTGGTAGACGCCGGTGCCCGCCACCAGTCCCGCGTAGTTTCCGAAGGGCTGCTGCCACTCGCCGAGCCAGCTTCCTCCGTCGGTGGTGCCGACCGCGTACGATTCAAAGTTCTGGCTGAAGAGAACGAGGCCGTATTGGTCGTTGCGGACGAGGATGTTGTCGAGCACAACCGCGCCGACGGAATCATAGCCATAGGATTCGTCAGAAGCGCTCGCATCCGACGTCATGACAAAGCGGAGCTCGATGGTTATGTCGGATGGGACGAAGGTAATGCTCTCGTCTGCCGCAGCAGCGGTGCCGTTGTACGTGACCAGAGTGTGCCAGTTCGCTGTTCCTGCCGGGGAGCAATATTGGATGTCCATCTTGTCCGCACTATCCGGCATGTCGCGGCTCATGCGGAAGGTGAGGTTTACAGCGCCCGCAAGCTGATTGATGATCATCGGGATTTCCAGAATCTGCATCCAGTTGTCGCCGTAGCCGGGTGCTTGCGGGATCGCGGGGTCGGTCACGACACCCGGACGAACGCCGCACCACATCGATTTGGTTCCCTGGAGTGGCGCGTAACCCACCAATCCGGCAAAGTCATCGACGTGCCAGAAGACGCCGTACTGTTGCGTCAGATCGTGCGTGGTCCAACCCTGGGCAACGGGAATGCCGGCGCTATCGAAGCTGTAGGTTCGAATCGTCTGGTAGTACGGGTAGTTTCCGGACTGTATGGAAGGAAGCAGGCTCGGACCATCCCCGGCGCTCGCATCCATCGGGTCGGGCTTTGCGGCGAATGCGGCATGGGCGACAAGGCAAAGCAGCAGGGCGAACCGGAGCGAACGGCGCATTTAGACGGCCTCCAGGGCGAGCGGGTCCGGGCTGGCTTTCCAGTTGATGGGACGCCACCGCCCGTTTGCCGTCACAAAGAATCCCTGTGTATCGAACCGTCGGCCAATTGAGCCGCTTTCTGATAGACTGTCGGGTCGCTTTTCCCGACCAGAATACAAGGAGTGCCCGAATGTTCGACGCCATCCGCCGCGTGTCCCTGCTCATGGTTGTCCTCTCCCTGGTGGCCGTGGTTGCCACCGCCGCGAAGAAAGAATCTGACCGGAAAGAATCCAAGTCGTTGCGCGCGGTCACGACCACCGACCTGAAAAGCCTCAAATGGCGCAGCGTCGGCCCGGCCAACATGGGTGGCCGCATCGCAGCCATTGCGGCGGCTCCCGGGAACGCCAAGACGTTCTATGTGGGCTACGGCACCGGCGGTGTGTGGAAGACCGACAACTTCGGCACCACCTTCTCGCCCGTGTTCGACAAGACGGGGCAGCACTCCATCGGCGCGCTGGCCGTGGCCGATGCGCCCGCGGACTGGAAGGGCTGGGACGCCGAGAAGGAGAAAACTGCGCCCGCCGACCGCGAAAAGAGCGGCAAGGCGAAGATCGTATGGGTGGGAACCGGCGAAGGGAACAACCGCAACAGTTCGTCGTGGGGGCACGGCGTGTACCGTTCCACCGATGCCGGCGGCACTTTTGAATACATGGGACTGGCCGAGACACGCGACATTCCCCGCATCGCCGTGGATCCCCGCAACCCGGACGTATTGTATGTGGCGGCGTTGGGCCGGTTGTGGGGCGTGAATCCCGAGCGCGGCGTTTTCAAGACGAGTGATGGCGGCAAGACCTGGCAGCATGTTCTGAAGATCGACGCCAACACGGGCGCGTGCGATGTGGTCATCGACCCGCAGAATCCGGATCGCGTGTATGCGGGAATGTACGCGCGCCAGCGCCGGCCGTGGAGCTACACCGGTGGCAGCGACAAGGGCGGCCTGTTTCGCTCCGACGACGCCGGACGCACCTGGAAGAAACTCAGCAAGGGAATTCCCACGCGCACCGGCCGCATCGGATTCGCCGTGTTTCCCAAAGACTCGAAGATCGTGTACGCCATGGTCGAGAGTGACCTCGGCGGCACCGGACGCGATGAGTTCGACGACCGCAGTCCGAGTGGCGGTGTGTTCAAGAGCGAAGACTACGGCGACTCATGGACGCGCGTGAGCGACCTGTCTCCGCGCCCGTTCTATTTCTCGCGCATCGCTGTCGACCCCGAAAATGCGCAACGCGTCTACGTCCCCGGCTGGGACCTTGCCATTTCCGACGACGGCGGCAAGACGTTCCGCCGTTCGGGAAGCGAGAACGTGCACGTGGATTTCCACGCCATCGTCATCGATCCAAAGGATCCCGAAACCATTCTGGTCGGCAACGACGGCGGCCTCTACATCTCGCGCGACAAGGCAAGGAACTGGACCTTCCTGAACAACGTGGCGGTGGGGCAGTTCTACCGT
The DNA here is from genome assembly GCA_964621155.1 of uncultured bacterium. GTDB lineage: Bacteria > Krumholzibacteriota > Krumholzibacteriia > WVZY01 > JAKEHA01 > JAKEHA01. The sequence goes on from CAZULB010000077.1 coordinate 8,478, forward strand.
ATCGCGCTCGACATGGACGACCCGTATCACATCGCGGGCGGCCTGCAGGACAACGGGTCGTGGATGGGGCCGTCCGGCACCACGCATCAGACCGATGATGAATCCAAGGATGGCATTCTCAACGGCGACTGGCGGACCGTCTACGGCAGCGACGGTTTTGGCGTCGCGTTCGATCCGACGGAAAAGAACATCATGTACGCCACGGCCCAGGGTGGCTTTGTGACGCGGATCAACATTGCCAATGGCTGGCACCGCATGATGCGCCCGTCACAGCGCGAAGGGCAGGAGCGCCTTCGCTTCAACTGGAACTCGCCGTTCTTCGTTTCGAAGTACGATTCCACCGTCCTCTACCAGGCGGGCAACCGGGTGTACAAGATCACCGAGCGCGGCGAGAAGTGGTTTGCCATCAGCGATGATCTGTCGCGCCGCGAGGTCGACAAGATCATGACGGGCGGCTCCGACGCGGAGACGTACGGCACTGTCGTGAGTCTGGCCGAGTCGCCGCTCAAGCAGGGGCTGTTGTGGGCGGGGAACGACGACGGTCTCATTCACGTGACCGAGAACGACGGCGGCGCCTGGCGCGACGTCACACCCAAAGCCGGCAACGGACTGTATGTCTCGTACATCACCGCGTCGGCGCACGACGCGCAAACTGCGTACGTGGCCATTGATGGACACCGCACCGACGTCAACACGGCGATCGCACTCATGACCACCGACCTCGGGAAGAGCTGGAGCTCGATCGCGGGAGACCTGCCAGCTGACGAACCCGTGCAGGTGGTCATCGAGGACCCCGCGAACCGCGACGTGCTCTACTGCGGCACGCAGTTTTTCGCGTATGTGACCCTCGACCGCGGCGCACACTGGCTGCGTCTCAACAACGAGTCGCTTCCACCGGTTCCCGTACACGACATGAAGATTCATCCCCGCGAGCGCGACCTCGTGGTCGGAACCCACGGGCGTAGCATCTGGGTGCTCGACGACGTGTCGATGTTCTCCCAGCTCACGTCCGAGGCGCGGGCGAAGGCTCTCGCGGCCTTCGATATCCGTCCCGCGCGTCCACGCATCTACGCGAGCATGGCGTACGGAAACGGCCAGGGAATTTTCCGCGCCAAGAATCCAGCCATGGGCGCCTACATCAACTACTGGGTGAAAGAAGACACGGGAGACCCAGTGAGCATTACAGTTGCAGATTCCACTGGGTTCGTGGTGCGCGAGCTCGACGGCTCCGCACGCGCGGGTCTGAACCGCGTGGTCTGGGATCTCCGCCCCGACAAGAAGCACGCCTTCAGCCCCAGTCCCAACGAGGAGGCGGGCCCCGACCAGTTTGTGGCGGCCGGGACCTACAAGGTGACCGTGAAGATGGGGGATGCGAAGGACGAGAAAACCGTGCGCGTGCTGCCCTTCGACTTCACATTCGTCGGGACACAGAAACTGAGATAGCACGCGCTGACAGCGCGGCGTTTGCGCGAGCATCCCAAGACGGTCGAAATACGGCTTCCGGCGGCCGCTTTCGGATGAGGTGTGAGGGAGGCCTGACATCGTTCCCGGTGGCATCCCGTGCTTCCCGGCAATGCCATCGGCGTGGCGCGGGCTACGTCGGAAAACTGGTCAACTTTTTGCACACTTGCGTTGTACTGTATGCGCACCCTCAAACCAGAGAGGATCTTCATGCGCTTACGCACGCTTGCTGCCGTACTCGTCGCACTGAACCTGGTTCATGATGTTGCCCACGCCACTCCGGTGCACGTGTGGAGTGACCGTTACATTCGCTCCGACGACCAGTGGTTCGAGAAGATGGCCATCGACCCGTTCGGGAACATCGTGGCGTGCGGGATTTTCTACAACGAGCTGAATGTCGGCCCGGTGCTGTCCTCGCTCGGATTCTCCGACGGTTTTGTGGCCAAGTTCGATCCATCGGGAAACCCGCTCTGGGTCAAGCAGCTCGGCGACGTGCGTCCCGACCGCACCTTTGACGTCACCACGGATGCCGTCGGCAACGTCATCGTCGTGGGTCACCTCTCCGCGGCCATGAACGACTCGGATGCCATGATCGTCAAGTACGCGCCCGATGGAACCCTGCGCTGGTTCAAACGTCTCGGTGCCAGCGATGCGCACTACCAGAGTGCGCAGTGCGTATCCACCAACCTCTCCAAAGAAATAATTGTGGCGGGCGAATTCGACGGCGCGTTCAGCGCCGGCGGCGCCACGCTGCAACCCACCGGCGGCCTCACCTTCTTCATGGCCAAGTACGACCAGAATGGCAATCACATCTGGAGCAAACGCTTTCTCACCAGCGCTCCGTTCGTGTACAACCTGGCCGGGCTCAAGACGGGCGCGGACGGGCAGTCGGTGTTCTGTGGAGCGCTTCTGGACTCGCTCGATCTTGGCAACGGTGTCATGAAGTGCGCGGGGCAGTACGATATCTTCCTGGGGCGCTTCGATGCCAACGGCAATGCGCTGTGGTCAAAACGCTACGGCGACGCGCTGACCCAGGAAGTGGCGGACATCGCCGTCAACGAGAGCGGGCAGATTGCGCTCGCAGGTTCCATCGCCGGATCGATCAACTTCGGTGGCGGTGCGCTTACGGCCGGTGTGGATTTAGATCCGGTCCTCGCGGTGCTCAACTCGTCGGGCAACCAGGTGTGGGCCAAAATTTTCAACGGCTCGAGCAACCAGTGGGCGGGCAGTCTCACCTGGGCCTCGAATCATGATCTGCTCGTCGTATGGCGGGGGACGGGAACACTTGATTTCGGCGGTGGGATTCGTCCCATCGTGGGCCCGAACTACGGCATATGGATCACGCGCTTCTTCGGTAACAGCGGCGCCCATCGCTGGAGTACGTCGTACCTGGCGAGCGGTGGCATTGAGACGCAGATCGGAGAAAACGACGGCAACATCATTCTTGTCGGCGATGCCGCCGGAGACTTCGACCTCGGTGGCGGACAGACCACCGGCGAGCCCGACTATCTCGATCTCTTCGTGGCCAAATTCGGCGACGTGCTGACGGGGGTTTCGCGATCACCCGTCATCAGCGAACTCGGCCAGAACATCCCCAATCCCTTCAACCCGTCGACGAGCATTCCGTTCAATCTGGCGGCGCCCGGACGTGTGCGCATCGAAATATTCGGCGTTTCGGGCGAGCGTGTGACGTTGTTGGATGCGGGTGATGTCGCGGCCGGTCCGCACGCGGTGGTCTGGAACGGGCGGGACGCGCGCGGTCGCGCGGTGGCCAGCGGCGTGTATTTCTATCGACTGGAAGGAAGCACCGAAGCACCGCGCAAGATGGTGCTCCTGAAGTAGCGTTACTTGCGAATCTGGTCGCGCAGCACGCGGCGCATCACTTTGTTGGACGCGGTGCGCGGAAGCGATTCGGCAAGGTACACTTCGTGCACTCGGAAGAGCGGATTGAGCCGCGCAGTGATCAAGGCCTGCGCGGCTTCTTTGCTTTTTTCGGGGGAAAGCGAAGTACCGGGTTTCGCGACGAGATAGAGAACCAGCAGCGAGGGCCCACCCCCGGGCGGATCCAGCGCGATCGCCGCCACGTCGGACACGCCTTCCACCCCCAACACCACACGCTCGATTTCAGCCGAGCTCACCTTGATGCCGCCCAGGTTCATGGTGTCGTCGGCGCGCCCGTGTGCGCGGTAGTAACCGCCCGGCAGGGCTTCGAATTCGTCGCCGTGACGGCGCAGGAGTTCGAGTTTCACGCCGCGCGGCGCGCCTGCGTAGTAGACCTCGTGATGATCCCGGTTGAGCAGCGTTTGCGACAGGCCCACGGATGGGGGAATCAGAAACAATTCCCCCTGGCGAGCCGGTTGACCGTCTTCGTTTAGAATCACGACCTCGAGCCCCAGCGCGGGCGTCGAGAACGTGGCCGGTGACGAGGGCTGGGTCAGCGACTGCGTGATGTAGCCGCCGCCGATTTCGGTGCCGCCGCAGTACTCCACCACCGGCTTGTAGCCGGCGCGCGCCATGAGCCAGAGATAATCATCCGCGTTCGACGCTTCGCCCGTGGACGAAAACGCGCGTAACGACGACCAGTCGATCCGATCCGTCATGCGGTGCGTGCGCCACGCCTTCACAATACTCGGCACCACACCGAGCACGGCCACTTTCGCATCGCGCACGAAGCGGCAGAACTCGGGCGTGTTGGGTGCTCCATAGTATAGAGCCATGCAAGCCTTGTTAATGAGACACGCGTAGATCAGCCACGGACCCATCATCCAGCCCAGATTGGTGGGCCAGGCCACCACGTCGCCCGCGCGGATATCCTGGTGGTAATACCCGTCGCTCGCGCACTTGATGGGCGTCGCGTGTGTCCACGGAATTGCCTTGGGATCGCCGGTGGTTCCCGACGAGAACAGAATGTTGGTGAAAGCGTCCGGGCTCGCGGGACGCGCGCCGAAGCTCGACATCTTGACCAGGAACTTGCTCCATTCGCGGTCGGTCGTGCGCAGCTTGACCGAGGGCAGGCCGCCGGCGTGAGCGCACACAATGCACGCCCGCGCTCCCGCTTCGACCACCTTGGTGTACATGGGGAGCGACTTGCCACCGCGCACGACGACGTCCTGAGTCACAGCGACTTCGGCGCGCGCAATGCGTAGCCGCGTGCGAATCTCATCGGGCGCGAAACTGTCCGCGATCGACACCACCACGCCCCCGAATTTCACGATGCCAAGATATGCGGCCACCGCTTCGGCGGTCATGGGCATGGCGATGGCGACCGCGTCGCCGGGGCGCACGTTGAGGCTCAGCAGAGAATTGGCGAAACGGTTCGACAGTGCGTCCAGCTCGGCATAGGTGACAGTCTCCAGCTTGCCGCCATCGCGCTGGAATACGATGGCCGGTGCATCGCCGGCAGCACCAAAACAACTCTCCGCGATATTGAGCGAAGCGCCCGGAAACCAGCTGGCCTGCTCGGGACCGCCGTGGGCGTCGAGCGTGCGCTCGGGTTTGGTGCGAAAGCGAATGCCGAGCGTGGCGACCGTGTCGCGCCAGAAGTCTTCGCGGTTCTCTGCTGCCCAGCAGAAGAAGTGCGCGTACGACGGCTGGTAAACGCGGGCGCACGTACGGGCGATATTGGTGGCTGTGGCTTCTTCGCCGGTGGGAATCCACGCCGGGCGGGGCCCGCTGGCGTCACTCCACGAGGCAAAAATGTCGTCCCAGCACAGCCGGTGCACCGCGTGCGGGTGCTCGGGGGAGAGTACCTCGCGCGAGACCGCGCGCCACGCGTCGGCCAGGGGGACGCCGCGGGTGGCGGCGTGGTACGCGGAAAGGAATGAGGTGGCCTCGCCCTCGGGAAGGCCGGCCTTGGTCAATGCTTCGACTGTAAGGGCGGTTTGCATGAAAGAAACGTCGATAGCGACGAAATGCCGCGAGCCGGATTATAATGTCCGGCCGACACAAACGGCAAAGCCCGATATGCAGGTACGCACCGTACAATTTTTCGGCTCCTTCGGCTACCCCGCCGCGTTGCCCGATGACGCCCGTCCCGAGGTGGCGCTCTTCGGCCGCTCCAACGTGGGGAAGTCGTCGCTCATCAATACGCTGCTGGGCCGGCGCGGCGAGGCGCGTGTGTCGAAAACGCCGGGAAAAACGCGCGCCGCCAACTATTTCAACATTAATGATTCGTTCTTTCTGGTCGACATGCCCGGTTACGGCTATGCGAAGGCGTCGAAGGCCGAGCGCGCGCGCTTCCTCAAGTTGTTCGAGCAGTACATCGAAGCGGACGACCGTCAGAGCGCCATGGTGCAACTGATCGACGCGCGCCACGATCCCACCGACCTCGACCTCGAATCCATCGAACGGTTGCGCCGGTCGCGCCGTCCGCTCTGCCTCGTCTTCACCAAGGCCGACAAGGTGAGCCGCAACAAGCTCGATGCTTCCATTGCGCGCGCGGTGACCGACATCATGACGGTACGAAACGATACCGGCGTGGTGCCGTTCTCCAGCGTCACAGGTCAGGGAAAACGCGAATTGTGGGCGTGGATCGAGTCCGCGCTCGCCCTTTGAAAAAGCCGGGGGCACACCCTATAATCCGCCCGACTTCCCCATAAGGAGACACATGCGTACACCGAAGTTGTTTACGCCGGGTCCCACCGCCGTCCCGGCCGAGATTCTCGAGACCCAGGCCCGCCCGCTCATCCACCACCGCACGGACGAATTCCGCAACGCGTTGATGGGGGCCACGAAGGGGCTCCAGTACATTCTGCGCACGCAGGGGCCGGTGCCGATTCTTACCGCCTCCGGCTCCGGCGCCATGGAGGCCGCGGTTCTCAATCTGACCCGGCCGGGCGACACCGTGATCGTCACCGAAGTGGGAAAGTTCAGCGAACGCTGGCGCGAGATCGCGACGACTTTCGGAATGAATGTCGTGAGCGTCAAGTGCGAGCCGGGTGACATCGTCACTCCGGCCCAGGTCGACGACGCCTTCCATCAGAATCGGGGCGCGACCGCTCTTTTTTGCACGCACTCGGAAACTTCCACGGGTGTTCTGCTGGACGTGAAGGAAATGGCGAAGGTTGCGCACGCGCACAAGGCGCTCGTTGTCGTCGATGCCATCACCAGCGCCGGCTGTCACGACTTGCGCACCGACGAGTGGGGGCTGGACGCCGTGGTGGGCGGTTCGCAGAAGGGTGTCATGATTCCGCCCGGCCTGGGCTACGTGTCGCTTTCGCAGCGGGCCCTCGGGAGAATGCAGGAGAAGCGTCACGCCGTTTACTACTTCGACCTGCTGAAAGCCGCCAAGCAGGCGGAGAAGGGCGACACACCCTACACGCCTGCCATCACGCTCGTACTGGCACTGAAGCGCGCACTCGACATGATGCAGGAAGAGGGCATCGAGCATATCGTGGCGCGCCACGATCTCAACGCGCGGGGCACGCGCGCGGCAGTCAAGGCCATGGGCATGGAACTGGTGGCGAAGCACGCAGCGTCCAATGCGACGACCGCGGTGTGGACACCCGGCGACTCCTCGGGAAAGATCACCAAACACATTGAGAAGCGTTACGGCTGCAAGATCGCGGGTGGACAGGGGGCGCTGAAGGGCAAGATCGTGCGCATCGGTCATCTTGGCGCGTACTTCGAAGCGGACATGTACACGGTGATCTCGGCCTTCGAGGCGACCATCAACGACCTCGGACTCGTGAAGACTTTCGGGAACGGCGTCGAAGCACTCCGCGCCGTGTATGCGGAAGCTGCGGCCGCCCCGGCCGGAGGCTCACGGTGAAACGCGTACTGCTGACTGACAAGATAGCTCCCGAGGCCGAGCGCATTCTCGAAGCGTTCGGCGACATCGAGACCACGAGCATCGGTACGCCGTCCAATTCCGAACTGCTGGAAATAATCCCTGAGTTCGAGGCCATCATCGTGCGCAGTCCGACCAAGCTCACGGCACCGGTGATTGAAAAAGCGGACCGGCTCAAGTTCATCGGTCGCGCGGGTGTGGGTGTCGACAACATCGACGTCGCGGCCGCCACCAAGCGCGGTATCGTGGTGATGAATTCGCCGCGCAGCAACACCATCTCCACCGCCGAGCACACACTTGCAATGATGCTGGCTCTGGCGCGCGAGATTCCACGCGCCCACGAATCGGTGGTGTCCGGCGAATGGAAACGGGAGTCGTTCAAGGGTATCGAGCTGGCGGAAAAGACCCTTGGCATCATCGGCCTCGGGCGCGTGGGACGCGAAGTGGCCTCGCGCGCGGTTGCGTTCGGCATGTATGTGATCGCGTTCGACCCCATTGTCAATCCCGCCGACGCGTGGGTCGCGGGCACCCG
>CAZULB010000078.1:0-15868 GCA_964621155.1 uncultured bacterium
CCGCGGCGCTAATTGTACAGGGGATTTGCAAGCGAGCCATTGGTCGATCCGCAGATACGGGGGCGTACCACCACCGGGCTGTGCTATAAGAGATCCATGCTCCGAACATTCTGGATCACCTGCCTCGTCCTCCTTGCCGCGATGTCCGCGTCCCGCGCCGGACAACCGGCGGCTGTCGCTGACGTGGTCGCCCAGGTGGTCAAGGCATACGGTGGAGAAAAGAAACTGCGCTCGGTCACCGGCTATCATGCGAGCGGCGAACAGTGGGCCGCCATGAGCAACCAGACCATCCAGGCCGAGCGCTGGTTCGGGCGGCCGGACCGGCTGCGCCTGAAGCTGGCCTATCCGGACCACACCGAGATCCGCCTTACGGATGGAAGCGCCGGCTGGAGTGGTTCCAGCGATGACTCATTGGAACCTGCCAACCCCATGAAGCTCATGGCGATGCGACTACAGTCCGTGCGCCTGGACGTACCCCTGCGCTTGCTCGAGCAGCAGGCGAATATTCAAGCCATGGAGGCCGATGCCGTGGGTCGCATCGTGCTCCGCCTGACCATCGAAGAGGGTCTCCACATCGACTACCATATCGACCCGAACTCGTTCCGCATCACCCGCGCCGTAACCGCCATGGAAGCACCGCAACCGATGGAGTTCGCCGCCGACTACGACAAGTTCAAGAAGGTCGACGGCATCCTGGTAGCGATGAAAGAGACCACATATGCCGGGGAAACCCTGACGTCGAAGCTCGAACTCAGGCGCTTCGATTGGAATCCGAAAGACCTCGATACCCACCTCGGTGCCGGCAAGAACGGCAGCCGCTGACCCATGTCGAACGATCCCAACTTCCCATCCAGAAAAGCGCCCGGAGACCGCTCCGCGGAGCGCCCATCCTTGGACGCCGCGGACACCATCGCCGGCGGCGCTGCGGGCCACGGTGTTCCGGCGGGCCTCACTGCGATTGGCCCCTATGCCATTGTCGGGAAGCTCGGGGAGGGCGGCATGGGTACCGTGTTCGAGGCCGAACAGCACAACCCGCGCCGGCGCGTAGCGCTGAAGGTGATGCGCGGCGGGCCCTTCATCGATGAAGCGCGCGTGCGCATGTTCCAGCGCGAAGTTGAATCGCTCGCGCGCCTGAAGCATCCCAACATTGGCGCCATCTACGACGCCGGGCGTACCGACACCGGCGAACACTTCTTTGCCATGGAACTCGTGCGCGGACGCGACCTGGGAGAGTTCCTCCGCGCCCGCGGAGCCCCGCGCGACCGCGGCGAAATCCGCTTTCGACTGCGCCTGTTTCGGTCCATCTGCGACGCGGTTCACTATGCGCACCAGCGCGGTGTCATCCATCGCGACCTGAAACCATCGAACATCGTGATCGCCGAGGATGAGCGCGCGGCGCCGGATGCAATTCCCGCCGTCAAGGTTCTCGACTTCGGGCTCGCACGCATCACCGAGACGGACGTCAATGCAACCGCCGTCACTGAGATCGGTGTCATCAAGGGCACGCTGGCCTACATGAGCCCGGAGCAGACGCGCGGCGACTCCAACGAGATCGATGTGCGTAGTGATGTGTACTCGCTCGGCGTCATCCTGTACGAAATGCTGACGGGGCTGCTTCCCTACGACACGAAGTCGGGGTCGCTGGTCGACATTGTGCGCCACATCTGCGAGAGCGCGCCCGTCCCGCTCAAACGGGTGTGGCCCGCCGAGTGGAAGCCCGACGCTGACCTCGAAACCATCACCGGCAAAGCGCTCGCCAAGGACGCAGTCTCGCGCTACACCAGCGCCGCGGCCCTGTCCGAGGACGTGGAGCGCTATCTCGATTCGCGACCCATTCTGGCGCGCGCACCCAGCACCATCTATCAGCTGCGCAAGTTTGCGCGGCGCAACCGCGCGCTGGTGGGCGGCATTGTGGCCACCGTCATCGCGCTGATTGCCGGAGTCGTGGTTTCCACCACGTTCGGACTGCGCGCGGAAGCGCAGCGTCGCGCCGCCGAAGAAGCACGGCGGAGCACGGAGGCGGTGGTCGACTTTCAACGCCGGATGCTGAGCGAGATCGACCCCAACCAGATGGGCACCGACCTCGCTGCCAGTCTGGATGAGCGTCTGCGCACGGCGCTCCACGACGGCGGCGCGTCGGAAGCGGAGATCACGCGGGCCCTGGCGTCGTTCGACGAGGGCTTGAAGCAAATCAACACCACCGACGTGGCGCTCGGCGTGATCGACAGAAATGTTCTGACCCACGCGCTCACCACGGCGGAAACACGTTTCGCGAAGCGCCCGGCGATTCGCGCGCAGCTGCGCCAGTCGATCGGAGAGACATATTTCAGCCTCGGCATGATGGACCGCGCCGAGGCCACGCTCATTTCGACGGCGGCGCTGTGCGACAGCCTGTATGGAAGCGACTCGAAAGCGTCCAACGATGCGCGCCAGTCACTCGTCATGGTGTATGTCATGTCGTCCAATGCGGAGAAAGCCGAACCGCTCCTGCGCCGTATCCTGGCGCACAACACGAAGGCGTTGGGACCGGAGGACTCGCTCACGCTGGCGGCGGTGAATGACCTCGGCGTCATCTATACCGATATCGGCAAGTTTCACGAAGCCGACAGTCTCTTCACGGAAATTCTCCCCGTGGTGCGGCGCAGGTTCGGCGACAACGACCGCGTGACCCTGACTGCGATGGGCAACTACGCGTGGCTGCTCACGCAGATGGGTCCGGATGCGAAGGCCGAGTCGCTGGCGGTGGCGGTGCTGGCCGGCCGCCGCAAGGTGCTCGGCGAACACGATCCGCAGACCATGCAGTCGGTGAACAACCTGGCCGTGCTTTACAACCGCACCAACCGTCCCGATCTGGCACAGCCGCTGATCGAAGAGGATTACGAAGTAACGCGTCAGGCGCTCGGCGAAGAGCACCCGGAGATTCTTCCCACGATGACCAACCTGGGCAAGGTGTACCTCGCGCAGGGAAAGAACGATGAAGCGGTGCGCATGCTGGAGAAAGCCGCCAACACGAGCCGCAAGGTGATGCCGCCGGGATTTTTCGGCACTGGCATCACCCTGCAGGCGTACGGCGCGGCACTCGCGGCCGTTGGGCGCAACGCCGACGCCGAGCGCGCGTACACCGACGCCTACGACATCCTGCTTCCCGCCATGGGCCCCGACGACCCGACGGTCGGCAAGTGTGTCGACGGGCTCGTGGCTCTCTACGAGAAGGAAGGCCGCACGAAAGACGCCGCGTTGTGGAAGAGCCGTGCCGCGAAGGAAGCGGCGCAATAGAGAACGGAAAGGAATATCGGGTGAAAGAAAGCAAAGGCGTCGCGCTGGTAACCTGCGAAGACTGGCCCCATCTCTACGAGGACGATCTCTTGCTGGTGAAGGCGCTCAATGCCATTGGCATCGAGTCGCGCCCCGCTGTGTGGAGCGATCCGGGCATCAACTGGCTTGCATTCGATGCGCTCGTAATGCGCACACCGTGGGACTACTTTGTGCGTCTCGCCGAGTTTCGGGCGTGGCTCGATGCGCGCATCGCGAGCGGCGTGCGCATGATCAACTCCGCCGCGATCCTGGAGTGGAACTTCGACAAACGCTACCTCCAGGAACTCGAGGCGCGCGGTGTGGCGGTGATTCCGTCGATCGTGGTTCGTCGCGGCGAGAGCCCCGACGTGGCGGCGCTGGCGCGGGGGCGCGGATGGGACGACATCGTGATCAAACCCACCATCTCGGGCGGCGGATATCGCACACATCGTCTCCGAGTCGGCGATTTGCCCGCACACAGCACGGAAATCGCCGAGATCCTTTCCGATCGCGATCTCATGATCCAGCCGTTTCTGCCCGAAATTCACAACGGCGAGCTCTCGCTCCTGTTCTTCGACGGCGTGTTCAGCCACGCCGTGCTGAAGCGTCCCAGGCAGGGCGAGTACCGCGTACAGTTTCAATACGGTGGAACCAACGAAGGCGCCGAGGTGCGGCCGGAATGGATCGACGGCGCGCACGTGTGCATCGATGCCGCGCCGGCGTTGCCCGCCTACGCGCGCGTCGACGGCGTAATCAAGGACGGGCGCTTCTTTCTTATGGAGCTCGAGATCTTCGAACCGCTCATGTTTCTCGCCCGCCACCCCGAAGCACCCGAACGCTTCGCGCGCGCCATCCAGCGCCGGTTGCGCGAGTAGGCCCGAGCGCTCTGCCCCGACAAGCCACGAGGGCCGGCGCCTTGTTCCTGGCGGAGTAGATTCCCAAACCACCCGCGACCGCTATGCGCCCCGTGGTCCCTAGAAGCGCCCCTCGTCGACATCCTTGATGAAGCGCGTGACTCCATCCATGTACGTCGCCTGGTCGTCGTACATCGCCATGTGGCTCCCGTTGGCACAGTAGAGATAGCGTCCGTGCGGGAGTTTCTTTGACATCATCTCCATGTGCTTCGGATCCATGGTGTCGTATTGCGCGCCGATGACCAGCGTGGGCACCATGATCCTGGGAAGGTCCGCCTCGCGGCTCCACTTCTCGAGCTTGCCGCTGCAGTCGAGCTCGCTCGGTCCCTGCATGGGAATGTAGACGGCGGGATTCATGTGCTTGAAGGCACGCAGGAACGGATCCGGCCACTGCGCGTAGGGCAGGCGCAGAATGTGTTTCTCGTAGTGATTCGGGATAAGGAGCTCCATGTAGTGCGGATTCTCGTAGTCCTTCGCCGCCTCGATGTCCATGAGCTCCTTGAGCACGGCCGGGTCCATGGACGCCTTGAACACCGTTTTTGCGTACGCGCTGTACGCGGGAATGTCCGACATCATGTTCGAGATGATGAGTCCCTTGAGGTGCTCCTGATACTTGAGCGCGTACTCCATGGCGAGAATGCCGCCCCACGAGTGCCCGAGCAGATAGAAGTTGTCCTTGTCGAGGTGCAGCGCGGTTCGCACCTGTTCGACTTCTTCGACAAAACGCGCGGTGTCCCACAGGCTCGAATCGGCAGGCTGGTCGCTGTAGTACGAGCCCAGCTGGTCGTAGTAGTAGAACTCGACGCCTGCGTTGGGCAGGTAGCCGTCGAAGCATTCCATGTACTCGTGGGTGAACCCGGGTCCGCCGTGAAGCAACAGAAGCTTGAGGCGCGGATTATTGCCGGTGCGTTTCGTCCAGACGTGGAACTTCCCTTTCGGCGTGTCGATCTCGATCATCTTGACGCCGCCACTCAGCACATCGTCGCGGCCGGCATTGTCGAAGTAGGAGTTCTGTGCCTGTGCGTGGTGGGGCGCCTCGGTCTTGCGCACGCAACCCGACAACGCCAGAGCGGCGATGAAAACGACAGAGATCGTTCTGACTGCGACTCGCAACATACCAGCCTCCTGGTTATCCGTTCACGCGCTTGAAATCGATATAACCCCGGTTGACGTCGGTGCTCACCAGACGGACGCGGAGCCGGCTGCCCACGTGCAGGCGCTGTGTGCTGCTGTCGAGCCGGCCCTCGACAATGGGATGAAAGACACGCACCCACGTCCCTTTGTCGGACATGCCGGTGACGATGGCGTCGAACTGCTCGCCGATCCGCGACCGCAACAGGATCGCCGCTGCGGATTTCGCCACTTGCCGTTCCACCTTCTGCGCTGCGTTTTCCGCCGAGGTGCAGTGATGCGCCAGTATCTCGAGTTCGTCGTCGGTGTACGGATGCGGATCCCCTGCCAGCGCGGCCTTCAGCAAGCGCTGCGTGATGAGGTCGGGATAGCGACGGTTGGGTGCGGTGGAATGCGCATAATCTCTCACCGCGAGTCCAAAGTGCCCTCCGGCGTCGTCGCCGGGGCGCTCCACCACGTATTCACCCGAACCCAGGAGCTTGATGACGGCCAGCGAGAGGTCGGGAAAACGCAGCGGATCGTCGGCCTTCGCGCGCAGCAGAAACTGTTGCAGGGATTTCACATCGGGCTCGACGGGCAGGCGCGTTCCGTGTTGCTGCGCCAGATCAACGATCAGATCCCACTGCCGCGGCACACGCACCACGCGGCGCACGGAAGAGAACCTGTGCGATTCGAGAAAACGCGCCGTAATGCCGTTGGCTGCGATCATGAAGTCCTCGATAATCTCCTTCGCCCGGTTCTTGACGTTCTCCTCGAGCCCCGTGACCTCGTCTTTGTCGAATACCGGATAGGCTTCGATGGTCTCCAGCGTGAGTGCCCCCAGCCGGTGACGCAGTGCTTTCATTTTCTGCGCGGCTTCATCCTGCAGGCGAAGGTTCGCCTCCAGTCCTTTCACGGCGGTCACGTCATCCGGCGCGGGGCCGTGTCCTTCCAGCCACGCCGCCACACTGTTGTACGCCAGCTTGGCCTGATTGCGGACCAGTGCGCGGTAGATCTCGGAGCCGTCGAGCGATCCGTCCGCAGCGACAGTCATGTCCACCACCATGGCCATGCGATCGACGTCGTGATTGAGAGACGTGAGGTCGGTGGAGAGCTTCTCCGGCAGCATGGGAAAGATCTGCGCCGCCGTGTATACCGAGGTGGTGTTCTTCTGCGCGTGCTCGTCGAGCGGAGAGTCCTTCTTCACCAGCGCATCGACGTCCGCAATGGCCACCAGAATACGCACCGATCCGCCCGCCACCGCTTCGGCGACGCTCAGCTGGTCCAGGTCACGCGAGTCGTCGTTGTCGATCGAGCACCACAGAAGGTTGCGCAGATCGCGCATCGGTGCCCCGCCCGCCGCCGGCGCCTCAATATGGGAGAGCTGATCGAGCGCGTCGGCTGGAAAATCAGGTTCCAACCCGCGCTCGATCATCGCCTGTCGCGCAATGCGCTGCAGAATTGGCCGGTGCTGGGTGTCGCGCGGGTTCGGCATCCGCGCAACTATACCGCGTTCGCAGCCGAAGCCGAAGACCTACCGTGCGCGCGCTCCGAGCACGCCGGGCTTAGTCGTTCCCGTGCAGATGTGGGCCTCTGGGACCGGCGCCGGGGATATGGTTCAGGACGTCCGTGATCTCACCAATCTTCCCGCCGGGACCGTAGGCTTCGACGACGAGAGGCGGAAAGAAGCCACTGACCAGCTTGAAAGGTTCTGCGGGCGGAACGAAGTCGATGTTCACGATCCAGGCGACCTCGGTGTGTGACGGGTTCGCACGCAGCACGACGGGATCGTGATCGCTGCCCAGAAAGATACGACGGCCTTGCGCCGTTCCATCGTCGAGAAAGCTGTAGACCTTGAACCAGACCCCGCTCTCTTCCCGGTCGCAAATCGTTGTGACCGGCTCGATGGCGATCGCAACCCGCCCGTGGCGGTCCGTCGGCACTATGTCCGCGTGGGAGTCGATGCCACCGCCGAACAACTCGCAGCCGGCGGCGCGGGCAAGAGTCGCGCCTGGAACAATGGGAGCTGCGGTCTGCTGCGCTGTCTCGCAGGCGGGGAGAAGCAGGATTGTCGTCAAGATCACAGCAAACAGAGGAGACGATTTCATGGCTCGCTCCTTTCAGTCGCGGGGGCGACGTTGGTGAGAGTGAAGCGCACGCGTCACTTTTCTCGAAACGATCCCAACAGTCCCCCGTGCGATCCCTGGCATGCATGAGAGAACAGATTGGGCGTTAAGGTCTTGTCCGAGCAATTCTCGGCCGTGTGGGGGCGGAGCCGCCGCATAACACCGGCTGGCTGAAAAACAGAAATGCGCACGGCGGAAATTCCGAACGAAGATATCCGCGGACGATGTGAAATCGACTGGGTCGCCCGGCGGCCTTCGTGGACCCACACCCACCCGGTGGGTTCTTTCTCGCGGGAAATGAACGCTGTCCGGGGCAGACGAGCAGCGCAAAGATCGTCAGCTCCTTCGTTAAGACATGACAGCACAGAGTGTTTCATCGCAAACCTCTCTGCCGGCGTGCTTGTAGTTCGGCGCAGGTGTCGATACCGGGCCGGGTGTTAAGCGGGCACTTACATATCGCGTGCCATCACACGGGAAGGACCGAAAAGTTGGAAGATGGGCCGGGCCGGAAGGAAGGCTGTTGTGGCGGCGCGGTCAAACCGGGACATTCGCCCGAAATCGTGAAGCGTTTTGCTTGGGCCACCGCGCGAACAGCAGAGCTTTCTGTCGGCGCGATCACGAACGGAGACTGGCGGCTCCGCCTGCTTCTCACGACGGGATGTCGATTGGTCCCGAACCTGACGCGCCACCACGAGCCTTTTGGTGTGCCCCGGCGGGCCGCTTCCCCACGCGAGGCGGAAGAACGACACACCGGCAGGAGCATCGAGCAGCTATCCAAATGCCCCTGGATGGCCTAAAGTGGTGGTCAACGCGCTCAATCGTAGCATGATGGCCGGGGCTACGGCAACATATTATTTTGTACCCAAACTATATTCGAGTGACCCACACCTTACGAGGTATGCAATGAATGTCCGCCTGCGCAGCAAGCCAGCACGCCCGCAAAAAACGGCCCGCAGGTCCCGGGAACCCGAGATCCGCCTGGACGCAACGCTCAGCTTCATGCGGGCCCTGTGGGCACTTGACCATGGTCTGCGCCAGCGCTCCCGGCGGATGCACATCGACCTCGGATTGACCGGGCCGCAGCGGCTGGTGGTCCGCATCATCGGGCAATTCCCCGGGAGCAGCGCGGGGTCGGTGGCGGTAATCCTCAACCTACACCCCAGCACGCTCACCGAGATCCTCAAGGACCTCGAGAAACGCGGCTTCATCAAGCGCAGGGCGGATAGCAGGGACCGGCGGCGCGCGGTCCTCGACCTGACGCCGGCCGGACGCCGCGTCGACCGCCTGCACGCGGGCACGGTTGAGGCATCGGTGCGCAAAGCGTTGCGCACGCTTCCGAAGCACAAGATCCGGACCACCGAAGAAGTGCTCGGCATCCTGGCGCTACAGCTCTCGCGCGAGAAGTAACAAACGGAATGGCGGGCGGACAGGCGCGGTAGGCTGGCTGAACGCACCGAGGACCTCGACGGAGCGAGACCGTCGCGGTTTTGGCAGCAGCCAATTGTGGCCGGAGGCTCGGTCCCGACTGACTCAGTTGGCGGGCACCGCCGGCATATCGCTCGCGGCGGGAGCCATGAGCGCATCCAGACTCTGCTTCGACTGTGCGACGGCTTCCACCGAGAACACATCCGGGTGGCGCACTACGACCGCCTCAAACGACATGTCCTGCATGCCCATCTTCACCAGCGCGTCGTAGCCGGCCCGACCGGTCGAGTTCTTCACGATGGTTTCCATCGCCGCAATGATACCGAGCTTGCTGACGATCTGCCATTGACGCGTCGCGCGCGACTTTCTTCCGCGCTCCAGAGTCATCACACGCTCCAACGCGTAGACGGCCTGATAGGAATGCTCCTCGGCCTCGGTGGTTGCCTTGTGCGTGGACGCCTTGATCTCGATGGCTTTGCGTCGCGCAGCAATGGCGAACGCGGGCTGTTTCGCTTCCACGTTCAAGGCCACCTGCTCGCAGTCCTCCGGTGTTTTCAAGTGTCCGACAAGTTTCATGATTTTTTCGTCCGGCATGGTCAACCTCGATCGAATTGAAAAGGACTGCGGAGCGCCGCGTGGGATGGGAGCCAATCGACATAGGCAGGAACAGGGTTGGGCTCCCGGCTGATGACACCATCAATATACAACGAGAGAGCTGCGAGCGCTAAGCACGGGTTTTCGGCTGAGGGCGGGACGTTTCTGCCTGCGGTTTGCACGGCCCACGGAATTGGCCAAAAGCGGCCATTATTTCAAGAGCACCGCTTTGCGCGAAAGAACCTGCTTTCCAGTCTGCAAACGGTAGAAATACACGCCGCTGACAACCGGCCGCGCGTTGTCGTCGCGGCCGTCCCATGTCATCGCGCGGGAACCAGCCGGCAGCACGCCGTCGACGAGCGTGCGGATGGACCGCCCCGCGCTGTCATAGATTTCCAGCGAGACATGCCCCGCGCTCGTAATGAAAAACGAGATGACCGTTGTCGGATTGAACGGGTTGGGATGGTTCTGCTCGAGCGTAACTGACGCAGACGGGGTTGCAACAGTGGCATCGAAGGACGTGATCGCATCCCCATCTTCGAAGACCGTCACGCGATAGCGGTAGGTCCGCCCCGGTTCGGTTGCGTCATCGACGAAAACGTACTCGTCACCTGACGTGACCACGTCGGCGGCATCCAGCCGGCGGAACGTATCGCCCTCGGTGCGGGTCACATCGAAGGTGATCGTGCCCGACATGTCGATCAGCCGCCATCTCACCGTAACGTGGCCGTCGGTCCAGGCGGCGGCGTGCTGGGCCGACGGCCCCGGGCTTCCGTACAACGCGTACGGCGTGATCATCGTTCGCGACGCCGAGCAGGGCGGCAATGCGGCCAGTAACCAGCTCGTTCACATGCGCATGAACGGGTGCGATGCAGCGCTCACCAGTGTCGGCGGACCCACGAGTACGCCGGCATTCGCCCTGGCGGCGCCGTATCCGAACCCGGTGGGCGGCGTGGCGACGGTGGACTTCAAGCTCGACCGCGATGAGGTCGTGTCGATCGACGTGTACGATGTCGCCGGACGCCGCGTGGCGTCGCTCCTCGAATCGTCGCTGCGATCCCGTGGCCCGGGCTCGGTAACATTGGATGCGAGCGGGCTGGTCTCGGGCGTGTACTTCGTCAAAATGACGACACCCACGCGAAGTGTGTCGCGCAAGATCACGATCGTGAGGTAGGTAGCGCGCCCCTCACGACTTCCGTGAGTGGGCGCTTGTAGAGATGGGAACTGGAGCTGGCGCGGAATCGAACCGCAGACCTGCGCACTGCGAAAGCCAGGGGCTTTACAGTAGCTCCAGTGTTTCCAATCGCACGAGCGTCCATCTTGTGCATAGAAGCGCACGATTGATCATGTAGTAGTGGCCACAGAAGTGGCCTCAATACTCTCGGCCCCATGCCCTACAAGACGAGAAGCCGGCGCATGCCCACCATTGCGTTCGTCGTCGACGGCAGGCCCAGCGACGACATCACCCTGGCAGTCGGCCGTCACAAGATCGGCATCCGTACGGCGACTTCTACGCCTCTCGCCTCATCGATGGCCTCGGCCAGCGCGCCCGGGGCGGCGGTGTCCGCGCCAGCGTCCACTACAACGCCCTCGACGAAGTTACGCGGCTGGTCAGCGTCCTCGATCAAGTCCTGTGAGCGGCAAGTCCTATCATCAAAACGAGCGTCCCACCGAAACCACAGCATAGTGCAGCCAGGCAAAGTTGTAGACCGCGTCCACATCCGCGCCACCCTCGACCGTACGGTAACCGGCCGCCATGCTCCAGCGATCGTCAAAGTAGTATCTCAATTTGAGAGAAGCATCTTCGGCCCGACCGGGACCGCCGGCCAGGGCGTCGATATCCAATTCTGCCGCCCATTGAGAGTCGAAGCGCCACATACCGGCGATGTGAAGAAGCGGCACGAAGCCGACATCCGTCTTTTCAGCCACGTCCGTGCCCTGGGCCAGGCTGATCTTCGCGTCGCGGATTTTCGCCGTGCCGCCGATCCACCATCGCCACTTCTCGCCCGAATGGAAACGGTAACGATAACTGAGCCGATACGAGTTGAACTTGTAGGTGCACTCCGTGGGTACGCCGGCCGCGAAGGCGCTCCCGGCGAAGTTCACGGGCGCGTCCAGCTGCGCCGTTTCGGCGATGCGCAACGGCGCCAGCAGCAAGCGCACGCCGTGCTTCTCGTTGATGTTCCAGGTGGCGTAGAGCCGACCCGTCGGCCACGGCCCCGTACCCACCGCGTCGACGAGGGAGAACCGGGTGGCGGTATCGTCGTTCGGAATCTGCACAACGTTGCGGCTCTGCCACACCGCGCCACCTTCGAGCTCCAACTGCAGGCGCGGCGTCACCGACTCCCCGGCCCGCACCACGACCGCGGGCATCGTCATCAACAGAAGTCCGATGAGGCCGAAGGTCAGTCTGTTCACTCTTGCAAACTCCGCCCCGGCATGCAGCACGTCCCCTTCCTCGACCCTCTCCCTTACCAAATCAACCTGCCACCAGCGACTTGCATATCATTTTAGGAGCACCACCTTGCGCGTCAGCGATTCTTTCCCTGCTGTAAGGCGGCAGAAGTAGACGCCGGACGAAACCGAATTGCCATTGTCATCCTTGCCGTCCCATTCCACTTCGTAAGCGCCCGCGGGCACCTTCACGCTCCCGAAGATCGTGCGCACCAACCGCCCGGCAACGTCGTACACCTTGAGCGACGCCGGCGCCGATTCGGGTAGCGCGTAACGGATCACCGTGGTCGGGTTGAACGGATTGGGATGGTTCTCGAGTGAGAGTCGCGGCGGTCCTGGTGTGTCATCCGCCGAAGTGAGAGTCGGTGTCGGGAACTGGATGATCTGGTGGTTGATCGTGCCGTTGCGGCTCCAGGATGAATGGACCTCGACGATCAGGCTCTCGTCCAGCGTTCCTCCGGTCGGCACCTCGAACTCGAACCCGTCCTGCGGCGTGACCCATCCGTCTCCGACATATACTCCGGGCAGGGCCGAGTAGGATGGGTTGCACGGACTCAACGCCTCGAGGGGAAGAACGCCGGGCGCGACGCGGTACCACACAGAGACGCGGAGCGTGTCATCCCATGCACCAGTGACAGTATCGGGGCCTTCAATCCATCCACCGCTGCCCTCATCCAGCGTCCCCACGGTGACACGGAGGGCGTATATCCAACTCGCTCCTCCCACCGGAGACAACCCGACATTCACCGACGGAATCTGCATGTTGACCGGCGTCGGCCCCGGGGTGGGCGGACTCTGCATCCAGTAAGTGCGGGCGAGAGTCAGCGGCAATTCATAGGCGGATTGCTTGCGCTTTGCCGTATGCTCGTACTCGCCTGCCTCGAGCTGCGTTGGGACGCGGTACTCCGTAACCGTTTCGTCCGAACTTCCCACGTAGTACGTGCTGTCGAAGGAAGATGATATGGGATGAAGGATGCAGTCGCTTGAATCAACCACCGCGGAGTACGCCTGCTCCAGCGAACCCGGCATCCCAACGAACACCATTGCGACCCCCGGGGGTGCGCTCAGTCCCGCGACGCGGCACCAAACCCACTGCGCCTGTTCAGTGGCGGCGCTCCAGAAGGGGTAGTCTTCGACTTCACCAAACTGCGCAGCGCCCGTAGCGAAAGCCAGTGTCTGGTCGATGTTGCTCGCCAATCCGACCTTTTCGCCGAAATCGAGACGGCAGCGCAGCCACATGGTCCATATGGTCCCCGGCGGCAGATCGACACAGCTCGTGACGGGATACGATTTCACGCCCACGGGTGGTGGAGGCGAAAGCTTCTTTTTCATGAACCATTCCGACGCATCCCACCATGCGTTCTGGTTCAAGTCCAGCCACGCGTTCACATAGAGCGGGTGATCCTGGTAATCGTGGGTGTTTCCCGCGGCGTCACTCGCGCAGTTAACCCACGCCGTCACGCAGAGCGGACGCCCCCACACGGGCGGGTTTGGGAACCACTTCACGCCGTCGTCGAAGAGATCCCTGTCATCGACCTTCGCCTCAGGCTCGCCGTCGACATTGCTGGTGGAGGCCCGGCCGAGCCACTCATAGGTCCAGTTGCGCGCGGGTTGACGCGGTTTGATCCCGAAGATGTGCTCGGCGCCTTTCTTCACACCGTCCAGAAGAACACCGTTGAGCGTTCGCCCCTTCTTGGGATCGTGCACCAGTGATGGATAATGGCTTACTCCAGCCATCAGGGGATCCGGCGCGTCGCCGAGGTCCGGACAGTAGAGGAAGTTGCACGCATCCTTGTCGGAGTTCTCCAGGGTCTGGTTGAAATTGTTCCCCTGGGAGGCAGGAAAACACTGCAAATACATTGTCGGCGTAACACCGTCGGCGGGGTCCGCAGCCGTGGGGTCAGCCATCTCGGGGTGTGCGATGCCGATGAAGTGCCCGATCTCGTGCGTCGCAACACCCTGGAGGTTCATTTGCAGGAGATTGAGCGCGTTGGTCGCCGGATTCACCACCCATTTTAGGTCTAGAGGCAGGTGGGAGTTGAACACGATGTCGGCCTCAAGCAGAACTCCGGAGCGATTATTTAAGAAGAGTCCTGTCTGGCCGGCGGACTCGCCAATCGCTCCCGAGTTGTTCGCGGCTGTCTCCGACACTCCGTTACCGCCATCGACGATGTTCGTGCCGGAAACAAGGTCGTCTCCCTCGGG
Source organism: uncultured bacterium (assembly GCA_964621155.1). GTDB lineage: Bacteria > Krumholzibacteriota > Krumholzibacteriia > WVZY01 > JAKEHA01 > JAKEHA01. The sequence continues at coordinate 14,123 of CAZULB010000078.1, forward strand.
TTGAGTCTCCAGGACACCGTTGGGGCCAGGGGTTACAACAATGCCGCCGGGCGCCACGGCGCCATTGGCAGGAACCACCTGCACATCGTCGAGCGCGCCGTCTCCAAAGTTGAGGGTGTTGTATCCGTCTAAGGCCAAACCGCTCGTCGCCGGAGCTGTCCCCACCCCAACGAACCGGATCTCGGCGGGCGTCACCGCCTCCCAGGCGTCAAAGGCGGCTTTGAATGTGGCAGACGCAATCGCACGATCGGCCGGCGTATTTCCCCCTCCCACGCCGTCGAGGTCCGGCACTGCGCCGATGCCGAGCACCCAGGGCACCCTGGAGTTCGGAAACTCGCGCAGGTCCCAATGCACGAGCGGCGGCACCGCGTACAGCCGCACTTCTGCCGTGCTGCCGTCTCTCACGGCGAATACCTGCGGAACCGGGTCCGCGCCGCGGGCGACGCCGGCACACAATAGCAGGAGCATCGTCGAAAAGAGAAACGTTCGATGGATCTTCATGATCATCCTCCTACTGTCCAATCGACCGCAGTACGCTGCGGATGTGGAGGATGACGTCGCTCTTCTCAAACGTCTCGTGCGGGCCCATGAGAACCTCGCCACCGGCCGCGCTGGACGCGATGCGGAGCTTGCCTTCTTCGCCGCCAACAAACGGAATCTCGCGCGTCTCGAAGTTGGGCCGCAGGAACAGAAAAACCCGCTCACCGGTTTCGAAGCCAGGCTGGCCGATGACCGCCATGGTAATGTCGCCGACCGCGCCGCCCAGTAAGCGTAACTCGAGCGTGGGGCGACGGAGATCTCCCTTGTGGTACTGAGCTACCAGCACGGTCACGCTGGTGTAGATTCGCGTCCCGTCCTGCGACCATGCGCTGCGAACCCCCGTCACCTCGCCTTCGAGAACGACGGCGGCGCGGCGCGTGAGTTGATCAATCGTGTAGTCCGAAAGACTGTACGCGGCGACGGGTGCCACCGCATTCGCGACCGCCAGCAGGGCGGCTACCGTCATTGGGCCGAATCTCATGACAAACCTCCGTCGGGAACGTGGTGTAGGCGTGCTAAGACCGGGCTTGCTACACGCATGACCAGCACCGAAGCAGGAGGGTTAGGACAGGAGGGAGAGCACGTAACGGAACGAGCCACCGGGTAACAACGGAGAGCAAAGGGTATCATGCCCACTCCCTCGCCTTGGGCGCGCGCACATAGTGGCGAGCGGTTCGGAATCCGTGCAATACCGATGAGTCGGACTGCGGCCGGACGTTTGGGCGTCCCAATTCCGACGCAGATCACGATAGATTAGTCTGCGATTACCGTCAACTGAAGAAGATACTGGCAGAGCGTGCTGGCGCCAAGGCGAAGGAAGCGCCCGCTCGGCTCCGTGCGATGACGGTTGTTCCACGCGGATTCGACCGATGGCGACGTGATGCATCCCACGGAAGTCGCGAGCGGTGCGCTCACAGCCTTGAACGGTTCATTTTTCGACGCGAAGGTCGCGACCGCGGCTACTCCGAAAGTGGCCCACAAGTGGCCCACGGTCCCACCGGAGTCGAAAGCAAACACTAACTCAATGTGAGAATATGGAGCTGGCGCGCGGAATCGAACCGCGGACCTGCGCATTACGAATGCGCTGCTCTACCGGCTGAGCTACGCCAGCTCCGAGATCGGGCAGTATTGCGGGGAGAAGAATCCCATCGCAAAAGAGGTCCGGGCATTGTAGGGCCTCTTTCGCCTCCAATCAAGAATGGAAAT
>CAZULB010000079.1:0-15864 GCA_964621155.1 uncultured bacterium
ACGCGAATTCATGGGTGCGCGCGTGACGCTGATTCTCCTTGCTGCGGCGATTCCGTTTACCTCGATGACGGCGCCCATTACCGCCGTCATGAAGGCGCTCGACGATGTGCGGGCGGCTTTTTATTGCGATCTGGCGTGGGCATCGGTTTACATCATCCTCATGCTGTTGCTCGCATCGGCCTTCGGCTTGGAAGGGACGGGAATGGCCGCGATCGGCGCGTCGTTCGTGCAATGGATGCTCTCCATGCGGCTGGCATCCGTGCGCCCGTCGATGGCGGTGGCGATGGGAACGCTGCTGCGCTCCGCCGTGTGCGCGACCCTGGCCTTCGTGGCGCCGTGGCTCGCGCTGCGCATGGGCGCGCCGTGGTTCGTGGCGCTGCTGTTGCTTCCGTTGGCGCCGGTGGTGTTCGTCTGGACCGCGCGACGTTCGCGCATCCTCGATGACGATGAACGCGAGCGCGTGGGCGCGATGCTGGGCCGGCGCGGGATGGGGCCGGTTCTGAGCTGGTTCGTGCCGTGAAACACCTGCTGATGCTGATTCCGTTCTTTCCGCCCATGGGCGGTGGCGGCGTGTATCGCCCGCTCTCGTTTGTACGCCATCTGCCGGAGCACGGGTGGCGCATCACGGTCGTGACACCCGAGGGAGATGCGTACTGGATCCGTGATGACAGTCTGGTTGAACGCATTCCCGCCGGCACGCGCGTGGTGCGCACGCAAAGCTGGAGCGGGCAGGCATGGCTCGCGCGCGGTCGCCGCGGCCGTGCTTCCGCGAAACGCTCTTCGCGCGGCTTCGGTGTTGTGCGCCGGCTGGCGTCGGCGGTGATGCTGCCCGATTCGTACGTAGGGTGGGTTCCGTTCGCCGTGCGGGCGGCGCTCGAAGTGGCGAAGAGCGACCACGTCGACGCGCTGTACTCGACCTCGCCGCCGGAGTCGACGCATCTCGCCGGATTCAAGGTGCACCGGGCGACGCGCCTGCCTTGGGTCGCGGATTTTCGCGACCCGTGGATGAACCTGCACCTGCTGGACACACCATCGCCGCTGCACGCGCACCTGCATCGTCGCATGGAGCGGCGCGTGTGCGCGAACGCATCGCTCGTGCTGGCGACCACGCGCTGGCATGAAGCAAGGCTGCGCGCGTCGTACCCGGGCGCCCGGGTCGCGCGCATCTCGAACGGCTACGAGGGAAGCGAAATGGCGGGCGCGGCCGCGGGGCCGGCCGCCCGGCCGCTGCGCATCGTGCACGCCGGCATGCTCACGCAGAAGCGCAGCGCGACGCCTTTCCTGGAGGCGCTGGCGCGCGTGCTCGCGTCGGACCCGGCGCTGCGCGACGAGATCGAGGTGCAGTTCATCGGTCCACGCGAGGATGCCAACGAACATTCCGCCGCGCGCCTCGGACTCTCCGGTGTGGTCACGTTCCAGGATCCGCTGCCACACGCGGACGCGCTTCGCGCCGAGCGCGCGGCGCACGTGCTCCTTCTCGTCAAACATGCCGATACGCGTTACGATGGTCTCGTGCCCGGAAAACTCTACGAGTACATTGGGCTGTGCCGTCCCGTGCTGGCTCTGGCTCCGGCCGGCGAAGCACGCGACCAGGTGGCCGCGCTGCGTCGCGGTGAAGTGGCGTCTCCCGGAGCGGTAGACGACATCGAACGCGCGCTCCGCACCATGGTTGCGCACTGGCGCGCGGGGCGGCTGGAGTCCGCCTACGATCTTTCGGCCCGTCCCGAGTTTGACCGCGCGCGGCTCGCGGGCGACCTCGCGGTCGCGCTCGAGCAGGCGGTCGGGGCGCGATGAACCGCCGCTGGGTCGAAGTGGTGCCGGCGCTGCTGCTGCTCCTGGCATTGATGTTTCCGTTGCGCGGTGGATTCACCGATGACGGTTTCATTCATGTGCAGTACGCGCGCAACCTGATGACGCGCGGGGAATACAGCTTCAATCCCGGCGAGACTTCTTTCGGCACCACCAGCCCGCTCTGGGTGCTGGCGCTGGCGGTGCTCGCGCGTCCTTTCGGCGACGGACAGGCGCTCGTCGTCGTGGGGCAGACCCTCTCCTGGCTGGCGGCGTTTGCCGCCGTTATCGTATTTCACCGCGTGCTCATGCTGCTGGGTGCGACGCGTCGCACCGCGATGTTCGGGTGCGTTGCGCTGGCGGCCGACGTCTGGCTGGTGCGCTGGGGCGCGCTTGGCATGGAGTCGTCGCTGGCGGCGTGCATGGCCGCGCTGCTGGTGGCGGCGTCCGTGCGCGCGTACGACGACCGGCGCGCTGCCGCCGCGTTCGGCGTGGCCGCGGCGGTGGGGGCGCTGGTGCGGCCCGAACTCTACCTTGCGTTACCCGTGTATATCGCGGGCGCGCTGCTGCAACGACCGCGGCCGGCACCACGCACGGTGTTCACCTCCGCCCTGTTCTTTATGGTGCTGGTGGGGCCGTGGCTCGCGTTCGCGAAGTGGCACATCGGTAGTTTCCTGCCCAACACGGCGGGTGCGAAGAGCGGTGGATTGGTGAGTGATCCCGTCCTCTTCGCCCGCAAGCTGTGGGTGCCCGCCCGGATCATGGCGAGTGCGCAGGCGGTGGCGTTGATCGCGATGTTGGCGGACATTGTCATCATGCGCCGGAACGCGTTCGTGTTGTCGCGGAAGTTCCGCTTTGCGCTGCTGTGGATGCTGGCGCTGCCGCTCGCGTACGTGGTGGCCGATATTCAGGTGCTGTCACGCTACTTGCTGTTGATTACGCCGGCGGTGTGCGCGGGCGGCTGGATGTCGCTGCAGTCGTTGTGGCAAGGCTCAGGCGAGCGCATGCGCGCCCTGGCCATGTCGACCGCGCTGCTGCTTGCGCTCGCGATCAATGGCGCGATGTATGCGCTGGTAGTGCTTCCGCCGTCGCGTGCTTTCAGCCAGGACCTGCAGGTGAACATGGCCGGGCTCGCGCGCTTTCTGCACGACCATGCGCAGCCGGGAGACGTGGTGGCGGCCGCGGATATCGGCTATCTGGCCTTCTATTCGGGTTGCCGCGTGCTGGACCTGGGCGGACTGGTCGAGCCGGAGACGGGGAAGCTGCGCGCGCAATACGATTACGAGGACATTGTGGCGCGCGGGTTGTACTTTGATGTGCCGGGGTATCCGCACGTCGACTTCCTGGTGGACCGCGAGCACGAGGCCAACCGTTTCGACGGACGCGTAATCAACGGACACCATTTCGAAAAGATCTACATGACGACGGTGCGCAACCTCGGAATTCGCAAGCCGGGCGAGTTTTACTACACGCTGTATCGTATCACGCGAGTGGAGGACCGGTGACGCTGCCGCCGATTGAAATTCCACCCGGTCTCGCGCGCGACGAGATGCCGGACCTCCTGCGCCACTGGTATCTGGGACCGCCGGCGCGGCGCCACATGATGATGCGCCGTTTCCTGGAAGTGGACCGACACCTCGATGTGGCGCGCGGGCGCCGCGTCCTCGACGTTGGTTCAGCGTGGGGCTTCAACGTGATGGCGCTGGGGCGCATGGGTTTCGATGCGACCGGCGTGGATCTGATCCCCGCGCAGTTCGGCGTGGGCCAGCGTATCGCGGCGCACAACGCGGTGGCTTTCGATGTCGCCGGGGCGGACGCGTCCGCGCTCCCGTTCGCGGACGGTACGTTCGATTTCGTCACCATGGTGGAAACGTTCGAGCACATCTACAACGACGACCGCCCGCGCGCGCTGGAAGAATGCCGGCGTGTGCTCAAGGGCGGCGGGCGCCTGGTGCTGTCTACGCCGAATCACGCCAGTGTGGTCGAGCGCATGAAGCGCGTGGCGGTGCGGCATGGATGGTTGCGCCAGCGGCTGCCGTCGATGTGTCTTCCGCAGCAGGGAACCGAGCGCGGCGACTATCACCCGTATCGTTATCATCACCCGCTGCCGGATTACGAAATCGCCGCCTTGGTGGAAGCCGCGGGCTTTCGCGTGGCAAACATCTCGCACTTTCTCTTCATGATGAAAAACACGCCGGATTCTCTGGCCGGCGCGTGGAAGTTTTCGGAACGAATCCTCGAACAGACTCCCATCGTCAATCACTTTGCAGCGACGGTCTGCATCGTCGCTGACGCAAAGTAAATGCGCGGCGCTGCCTCGGTGTGTTGTTGCCGGTGCCGCGACCGCTCAGTCGGCTTCCTGGCTCCGCGCGCAACAATCTCATAGCGTGCTCGCCAGGTGATCCTCCTTCGCTCCTTCGCGAGGGACCTGCAACAACACACCGGTCGCGCGCCGCTCGTGTTACCCCAAAATTTTTAGAGTGTGTCGATTGCTGCCGCAATCCGACACAAGTGCATGAAGCCGCACTCACCATGCGGGTGTGAACGCGCGTGGTTGGAGAAGCAGACCTTCTTCCAGAAAGCGTTTGGTATCCCGGTGTCGATTTGCGTCAGCAAAATGACTTCACTCGGTTTTTTTGCTTGTGCAGAGGAAAGCGTGGTTGCTCCGCGCCGGGCGAGGGGAGGGTATCACCCGACGGGCGATTCCACAGGCCGCAATGGTTGGGCATTCCCCGGCCGAGGACCTAGCCCGTAGCGGTGAGGTCATCGCCGAGCGAACTGGAGAGAACCTCGTCCCTGTGGTGTGATTTCTGCTTGACGCCTATCCCTAAAAGTCCCTAATCTCTGCCATCAAGTGGTGTTCTGTCCCTATTCCGGGACCAAAGTTAATAGATTCAACAAGTTAGGCCAGGCCCAATGCAGGGTAGTTTCGGCGAGAAGCACTTGCACGGCATCGACCCCAAGGGTCGTTTGCAGCTGTCGCGGCAGGTTCGCGACCAGCTCAAGCTCAAAAAGGGCGACCGCCTGCATTTGCTTCCCAACATCGAAGAACCGCCTTACCTCGAGGTCCGCACCGCGGCCCAGTGGGAGGACTACGAGCAGCGTTTCCTGGCGCAGGCGCCCGGTGACGTCAAGCGCGACTTCGTACGTTTCGTGGAGCTCCACCGCGAGACCGTCGTTGCCGACGCCCAGGGTCGCATCATTTTGCCCAAGAGTCTTCGCGACCAGTGCGCGCTGGGCGCGTCCGTGGTCGTGATCAACGTGAGCAAGTGCATCGAAGTCTGGAATCCGAAACACATCGAGCGCCGCTACGCCGAGATGGCGAGTGCGTTCAAGAACATCAACAACTCGTTCTTTTGATGAATGTCTTCGCCCTCTCACACGCCGCAACGGCCAACGACCGGCAGGTACGCATGAGCGGAATGCGCCACGTTCCCGTCATGGTCGACGAAGTCGTGCAGTACCTCCTGCATGACGGCTCGCGCCTGGTTGTGGACGGCACCGTGGGCTTCGGCGGGCACGCCGAGGCCATCCTCGGCGCGCGTCCGGCGCTGGCGTTGATCGGCGTCGACCGCGACCCCGTCGCCATCGCGGCGGCGCGCGAGCGGCTTTCACCTTTCGGGGATCGTGTGCGCCTTGTGCAGGGCTTGTACTCGGATCTCGACGCCGTCTTCGCGGGTGCGCTCCGCGCGGACGGCATTCTTCTCGACCTCGGCATTTCGAGCGTGCAGATCGACGAGCGCGCGCGCGGTTTTTCGCACGCGCACAGCGGGCCGCTCGACATGCGCATGGGTGACGCCGGCGAAACCGCGGCGAGTCTCATCGCCCGCGCCGATCTCGAAACGCTGACCGGGTGGCTGCGTGAGTTCGGGGAAGTGCGCCAGTCGCGTCGCGTGGCGCGCGCGATTCTGCGTGCGCGCGATGAGGGTGCCATGGCGACGACCGCCGATCTGCGCGCCGCCATCGAGGGGGCGATCGGCCGCGGCACCGCGCCGGCGGAGCTCTCGCGCGTGTTTCAGGCGCTGCGCATAGTCGTCAACGACGAGCTCGGGCACCTGCGCCGGTTTCTCGATGGCGTGCTCGACCGGCTCAACCCCGGCGGGCGCCTTGTCATCATCAGCTATCACTCGCTCGAAGACCGCATGGTGAAGCAGTTTCTGCGCGATGCGAGCGCCACGTGCGTCTGTCCGCCCGAGGTGCCGGTGTGTGTGTGCGGGCGCACGCCTGTCGTGCGTATGTTGACGCGCCGCGCGCTGGGACCACGCGACCAGGAGATCGCGCGCAATCCGCGCTCGCGCAGCGCCCATCTGCGTGCCGCCGAAAAGGTGGGAAGCGATGCATCGTAAGTCGCTGGCGGTCGTCACACAGTTGTTCTTCGCGGCGCTGGGCGGGAGGCTCGGCGTGCCCATGATGGTGGCGGGATATCTGGTCGTGGCCGGTTTCCTGCTCGCGTACGTCTCCGCGCAGGTGTACACCAATTCGCTGATGGAGCAGGTCTCCGCGCGCAAGCGCCAGGAGACAGTTGCGCGCGAGCGCATCGGCGTGCTCACGGCGCGCTATGCAACCATCACCTCCAAGTCGCGTGTGTCGCGCGCGTGCGAAGGCAGCCTCGGTTTGATCGAATCCACCAGCGCGGATGTGGTGCGCGTTGCCATCGACGGCGCCACGTTGCCGGAAGATCCACCGGGCGCGGCCGTCCATATGGATCGCGTGCTCGGCGCGGACATCAGCGGGCTCACCCAGGTGATGCGTCGATGACAGCGCGGGACCAGAAGCGGCGGATGTGTGTCGTGGGAGGGCTGTTCGGGTTCGCCATTCTGGCCCTGTGGCTGCGACTCTTCCAGGTTCAGTTTATCGACCACGACGCCTACGCGGCCGCCGCAGACAAGCAGCACGTGGCGCCGCGCGAGATGCAGGCGGCGCGCGGCGGCATCTTCGACCGCAGTGGGCGGCCTTTCGCAATGAACGTGCGCCGTTGCTCCATCGCCGTGCAACCGCGTCGCATCAAGAATGCGCGCCCCATCATCCAGGCCCTTTCCCGGGATGCCGGCGTCTCCCCCTACACTGTGCGCGCCGCCATACGCAGCGGCCGTTCCTATGTATACGTGAAGCACGACGCCATGCTTGCGGAAGAGACCCAGCGCGAGCTCTCCCGCATCGATGGCATCGTGATCGAAGCCAACGCCAACCGCATCTATCCCTACGACGCCGTGGGCAGCAAGGTGATCGGTTTTGTCAGTCGTGAGAATCATGGTCTTTCCGGTATCGAGCGCGCCTATGACCACGCGCTGCGCGGAACCCCGGGGCGCATCACCGTGCTGCGCAACGGCCGCTACTCGAGCGACCGCTACTACGAATACGTCGACAAGAAGCCCATCGACGGCAAGCAGGTGTTCCTGACCATCGACGCCACCGTGCAGGACATCGCGGAGACCGAGCTGCGCCGCGCGGTCGCCGAATGTGGAGCGACGGGTGGCGCCGTTATCGTAATGGACGTTCCCACCGGCGACGTGCTGGCGCTGGCCGAGTTGCCGTCGATCCCGACGCGCGACGGTTCGTCGCACGCGGATTCGCTGTGGACGCTGCGCTCGGTGTCGCACGTCTACGAGCCGGGCTCGACCTTCAAGCTGGTGACGGCGGCCGCTCTGCTCGACAAGACGGCGATTGCGCCGGCCGATTCCTTCGACGCCGAAGACGGACGCGCGGACCTCGGCTTTGCGGTCATCAACGATCCGCACCCGCACCGCTTCCTGACCATCGAGGAAGCGTTCATGTACTCCAGCAATATCGTGATGGCGAAGGCGTCCGGATCGCTCCAGAACGGCGATCTCTACGGCTACGCCAAGCTCTTCGGTTTCGGCGCGAGGACGGGGGTCGGGCTTCCCGGCGAGTCGGCCGGTCTGGTGCCGCCCATCGAGCGTTGGTCGGCGCGCACGCGCGCGACCATGTCGTTCGGTCAGGAAGTCGCGGTGACTCCGCTGCAGCTGTTGAATGCCTACGCCGCCGTTGCCAATGACGGCGTGATGATGATGCCGCGCCTGGTGAAAGCCGTTGTCGATCCGCGCACGGGCGACGTGATCGAGTCGGAGCCCGTCGTGGTGCGTCGCGTGGTATCGGAAGAGACCGCGCGCACTCTGCGCGAGTTCTGTCTGCAGGTCGTGGAGCAGGGCACGGCCCAGGCTGCCCGGGTGGAATTCATGCGCGTGGCAGGCAAGACCGGAACCGCGCAGAAGGCGGGGCGTCACGGTTACATCTTCAACCGATACATCTCGAGTTTTGTCGGTTTTGCGCCCTACGAGGCGCCGCGCATCGCGTGCCTGGTGATGATCGACGAGCCGAAGTGGTCGGTCCGCTTTGGTGGCGATTCGGCTGCGCCCGCATTTGGTCGCATCTGCGAAAGCCTGGCCAGCTCGACGTCGCTCTTCGACGGCGTATTGTCGGTGCAGACGGTGCGGGCCGGCGAGCAGAACCGTCGCCGCGCCATCGCTCCCAATTTTCTGCGCATGGAGCGCGCCGTAGCGCTCGAACTCGCGCGCAAGCGCGGAACCAACGTGCTGTGCGAAGGCGAGTCGGGGCGCGTGGTAGCGCAGGCGCCGGCGCCGGGAATGGAAATGGAACGCAATGGAGTCATTCGCCTGGTGGTGGTGGACGGTGATTCGCGCCGCGCGCGCGCGGATTTTCAGCTGAACCAACGTCTGCGTGAGGCGTATCGCACGGCACCTGCGGACAACGAGAGCGACGGGGATGGAGACGACAAGGCCACGTTCGGGGCCGCCGCGCGGTTTCATCCGCCGGTCGCCATGGCGGGCGTGCGCGCGGGTCGCGATCGATGAATGGAATGATGACGACGGAACGCAACACGGGAACAACGATCACGCTGGGCCGGCTCATCGATGCCGTCGGCCCGCTGGTGGTGACACCGCTGGATGAAGCGGCGCGCAAGCTGGAGATCACCGGCGTCACGGTGGATTCGCGCGCGGTCAGGGGCGGCGAACTTTTCATTGCGGTGCGCGGCGCTGCCGTTGACGGCCACCGTTTTCTGGGCGATGCCATCGAACGCGGCGCGGGCGCTGTGATCATCGAGAGTGGCGCGCCGCCGCTGGGCCTGCCGTTCGTCGTGGTCGAGGATTCGTCCAAGGCGCTGGCGCTTGCCGCCGCGCGCTACTACGGAAATCCTGCCGATGCGCTGCGCCTGTGCGGCGTGACCGGCACCAACGGCAAGACGTCGACGACGCATCTGGTGCGCGCGATTCTCGCCCGCGAAGGAATGAAAACAGGGCTCATCGGCACGCTCGGTCATGGAATCGGCGAGACGCTGGTGAAAGACCCGCACACGACTCCCGACGCAATCACGCTGCACGCGTGGTTCCGTCGCATGCAGGATGAAGGGTGTGTCGGGGTGGTCATGGAGGTCAGCTCGCATGCCGTGCGGCAACATCGAGTATGGGGGCTAGACTTTGAGGTTGGGATGCTTACGAACGTCACACATGACCACCTCGACTACCATTCCAGCATGGAGGATTACAAGGCAGCGAAAGCGGAGTTCTGCTATTCGCTGAACGCGGCCGGGCGCAGAAAACCCGCCGGCACGCTGACCTACTGGTGCGACGACCCCAATGCGCGCGAGATCGGATCGCGTTTCAGCGGGCGTCGTATTGCAGTCGGCACCGCACCCGATGCCGACTGGCGCGTCAGCAACGTCGAGGTGTCGCTCGACGGCACGCGCTTTTCCCTCGAGCTCCCCGATGGCGAACGCGCCGACGTAGCCATGAAGCTGCGCGGCGCGTTCGTCCCCGCCAATGCAGCCCTGGCTGCCGCGGGCGCGAGCGCCATGGGCGCGTCGCTGGCCTCGGTGTGCGCCGGGCTGGAATCGGTCGACCGCATTCCCGGGCGTTTCGAAGCGCTCGGCGGCGGCGACCGTCCCGTGGTCGTGATCGATTACGCGCACACCCCGGATGGTTTCGAGCGCGTGCTGGGCACGTGTCAGTCGTTGAACCCGCGCCGCATCATCACCGTGTTCGGTTGCGGCGGCGATCGCGACCGCACCAAGCGGTCCATCATGGGCGGCATCGCGCAACGGGCGAGCAGTCGCGTCTATCTCACCACGGACAACCCGCGCAGCGAGCGCGTGGAAGACATCATTGCCGACATTCGCGGCGGCATGCGCGACGAGAACGTGGTGGTCGAGCTCGACCGCGCACGCGCGATCCGCTCGGCCATCAACGAGTGCCGCCCGGGCGAGCTGGTGGCGTTGCTGGGCAAGGGACACGAGGACTACCAGATCATCGGCGCCGACAGGCTTCCCTGGAGTGACCGGCGCGCGGCCGAGGAGGGACTCGCGCAATGGAGTGCACGGTGAGCGTACGCACACTGTCGTGGATTCGTGACGCGCTGGCTGCGTCCGGTGAGTTGGTGCGCGCCGAGTTGCGCGGCGCCGACGCCACGTCGTGGTCGGGTGCCGTCATCGACAGCCGCGGCGAGTGCACGGGCAAGCTTTTCTTTGCTCTTGCGGGCGAACAGACCGACGGACACCGCTTCGTCTCCAGCGCGTTTCGTTCCGGATGCGTGGCGCTCGTCGTTTCCGACCATGCTTCGGTCGCGGAGGAGAAGACCGCGCCGTACTTCCTGGTGTCGGACACGCGGCGCGCGCTGACATCCCTTGCTCGCGCGTATCGCGCGCACCTTTCGGCGCACGTGGTGGCCATCACCGGCTCGAGCGGGAAGACCACGACCAAGGAATATACGCGCGCGGTGCTGAAGACGATGTACCGCGTGCACGCGAACCCGGGCAACCTCAACAGCCTCGTGGGCGTGCCCATGACGATTCTCGGCGCGGATGAGGACAGCGAGTATCTCGTGTGCGAAGTGGGAGCCAACCAGCGCGGAGAAATCGACGCGCTGGCGGATCTGCTCCAGCCCGAGATCGCGGTGATCACGAATATCGGCGACGCGCACGTGGGCTATTTCGGCTCGCGCGACGCCATCGCGGCGGAGAAGGGAATGCTGCTGCGCCATTTCACCAGGGGCGGGCACGCCGTGCTTCCGCGCGACGACTCCTACTTCGAGCGGCTGAACGCCATCGTGCAGGGAAAGGTGTCGACCTTCGGCCGCTCGAACGGAGCCGACTATCGGCTGGGCGATATCGCCTTCGTCGATGGGCGGCTCACTTTTTCCGTCAACGACGCGCCGCTGGCGCTGGCCGCGGTGGGCGAATACAACGCGATGAATGCATGCGCCGCTTTCGCCGTGGGTGATATCTGCGGCGTGGGCGCGGCCCGCATGCGCGACGCGCTGGCGAAAGTGCAGGCAACGCCCGGTCGCGGCCGTGTCGACACCGTGGCCGGGGTGACGGTGATCGATGAGTCCTACAACGCGAGTCCGAGCAGCATGCGCAAGTCGATTGGAATGCTGGGTTCGCTCACGACGGCGGGTCGCCGCATCGCGGTGTTGGGCGACATGCGCGAACTCGGAAATCAGACCGACGAACTGCACCGCGCCGTCGGGGTCGAAGCCGCCGAGCGCGCGATCGATCGCGTGTACTGGATGGGAGAAGCGGGCACGATCGTGCGCGACGCCGCGCGCGCGATGCGTCCGAGCATTGCGGTCGATTTGCACTCGGACATGCAGGCATTGATTGCCGCGGTGTCGAAGGATGCGAAGAGCGGCGACGTAATTCTGGTGAAGGCATCACGCGGGACGAAGCTCGACGAGCTCGTTGCCGGACTCTTGAATTCGTTGTACGCGCGCCGTTGACGCGAGGAGCCCAATCGAATGCTGTATCACCTGCTGTATCCGCTGCACACCGAGATCTCGGTGTTCAACGTCTTTCGCTACATCACGTTTCGCTCGGCGTACGCGATGGTGACCGCGCTGCTCATCTCTTTCCTGCTTGGGCCCGCCTTTATTCGCATGCTGCGACGCATCCAGATGTTCCAGGTGATCCGCGAAGAAGGGCCGAAGACGCATCAGGCGAAGGCCGGAACGCCCACCATGGGCGGATTGCTCATTCTGACTGCGGTGCTGGTCCCTTCGCTGCTGTGGTGCAATCTCGCCAATCGTTATGTGCAGATAGCGCTCATCTCCACCGTGTGGACGGGAGCCATCGGATTCCTGGATGACTACCTGCGCGTGGTAAAACGGCGCCCCAAAGGTCTGGTCGGTCGTTACAAGTTGGTCGGCCAGATGGCGCTCGGCCTCGGCCTGGGTGCCTATCTGTATTTCAATCCGCTTGCGCACGGTGCCGGCACGCTCACCAGTATTCCGTTTGCGAAGGGGCTTTTCATCAATTTTGGGCCGCTCTTCATCCTGCTGGTGGCGCTGGTGGTGACGGGCACGAGCAACGCCGTCAACCTGACCGATGGCATCGATGGACTCGCCATCGGTCTTTCCGCCTTCAGCTTTCTCGCCTTCGCCGGGCTGTCGTATCTGTCCGGCCATCGCGGATTCTCCGACTACCTGAACATCATGTACCTCGAGGGCAGCGGCGAGCTCGCCGTGTACTGCATGTCGGTGGTGGGCGCCGCGCTCGGTTTTCTCTGGTACAACGCGCATCCGGCGCAGGTGTTCATGGGCGACACCGGCTCGCTCTCGCTCGGCGGCACGCTGGGCGTGGTGGCGGTATTGCTCAAGCGTGAATTGCTGCTCGTCATTATCGGCGGGCTTTTTGTCGCTGAAGCACTTTCCGTGATGATTCAGGTGACGTCGTTCAAGCTCACGCGGCGGCGCGTTTTCAAGATGGCGCCGCTGCACCATCACTTCGAACTTTCCGGATGGCATGAGAACAAGGTCGTGGTTCGTTTCTGGATCGTGGGCGCATTGCTCGTGCTCCTCAGTTTGAGCACGCTCAAACTGCAATAGAATGAAGAAGCCATTCGCGCAATATCGCCGTTTCTTCGTGCTCGGCATGGCACGAAGCGGCATTGCCGCGAGCGGGCTTCTGGCCGGGGACAACCGCGCCGTCACCGTGTTCGATGACGATCCTGGCGTGCTCGCCAGGTTCAAATCCACGGATGTGGCGCGCCAGTACGCCGACCGCATCGCGGTGGCGGCGCCGGATGGCGTGCGCGCCGCGATGGCAGCCTGCGACTGCGTCGTGCTGAGCCCGGGCGTTCCGCTCGATCACACGCTGGTCAGCTACGCCGCCGCCGAAGAAAAGCCGGTCATCGGCGAAATCGAAGTCGCCTACCAATTCACGCGCGCGCGCATTCTCGGCGTTACCGGCACCAACGGCAAGTCGACCACGGTCGGAGTTATCGGTGACATCCTCACGGCCGCGGGCATCGACACCGTGGTGGCGGGGAACATTGGCACGCCGGTGTGCGACGTGCTGCGCCAGCGCGATCCGCACACGCTCGTGCTCGAGATATCGAGTTTCCAGCTCGACACCACCGACGAGTTCCGCGCCGGCGTTGCCGTGCTGCTCAACGTGACCCCCGACCACCTGGATCGCTATCACCACTCCTTCGAGGAGTACGCTGCCTCCAAGGCGCGCATCCTGAATCACGCCACGGCGCAGACCTTCTACGTCTACAACCGGGAGGACGCCGCGGCGCATGCGCTGGCGTCCGCGACGCCGGCGCGCGGCATCCCTTTCAGTTCGGCACGGGTGCTGGAGCATGGCGTCTATTTTGATGACGCTTGCATCATGCGCGCCTGGCGTGGAAAGCGCGAGCAGGTCATCCAGCGCGGTGAATTCCAGCCGGTCGGCGTTCACAATCTGGAGAACGCGCTCGCGTCCGTGGCGGCGGCGAGCGCGCTGGATATTTCTCTGGACGCGATGCGCAGCGCGCTGCGCGCCTACCGGCCGCTCCCGCACCGCATGGAGCTCGTGCGCGTGCTCGACGGTGTGGCGTACGTGAACGACTCCAAAGCCACCAATGTAGACGCCACCGTGAAGAGCCTGATCAGCGTCGAGGGGCACTCCGTACTGATTCTGGGTGGCCGCGACAAGGAAGGCGATTTCTCCGTGCTGGTGCCCCACCTGTCCGCCGTGCGCTGCGCGGTATTGATCGGCGAAGCGAAAACCGTGATTCGCCGCGCGCTCAGCGGCAGTGTCGAGATGGCGGACGCGCAAGATATGGAAGATGCCGTGCGCATCGGGCGCCGGGTGGCGCACACCGGTGACACCGTGTTACTCGCGCCCGCGTGCGCGAGTTTTGACATGTTCAAGAACTACCAGGAGCGCGGCGAAGTGTTCCGCGCCTGCGTAAACAATCTCTAGCGGAAAGGGAAGCACCGTGCAGGAAACGCTCACGCAGACCGCCGCCGACGCCAACGAAACCCCCGGGCAGCGCCTGCTCCACATGAAGGTGGACCGGCGCATACTGGTCATCACGCTCTCGCTCATGGCGATCGGCATCAGTCTGGTGCTCTCGTCGAGTTCGTTTTTCGCGGGCGGCAAGTTCGGCGACCAGTTCGCGCTGATGCGCAACCATGCAGTGCGTTCGTTCATCGCGCTCGTGGTGATGTTCGTGGCGTCGCGCATCGATTATCGCGTGTACCGCAAGGCTGCCCCCGCGTTGCTCGTGCTATCAGTGCTCATGATGCTGGCGCTCTTTTTTCTCGGCGTCACTATTCGCGACACACGGCGCTGGATGATCCTGCCGCTGATCAACACCACGCTGCAGCCGTCCGAACTGGCGCGCACTGCACTGGTGTTCTTCCTGGCCTACTGGATGACGCGAACCGGCAAGGACCTCACGCGTTTCAAGACCGGCTTTCTCCCCGCCGCGGGCGCGATTGCGCTGGTGGCGGGCATCTGCGCCGCTCTCCCGAATTTCGGTACCGCCACCGCGACCATCGTGATCGCGCTGTGCATGCTGTACGTGGGCGGCGCGCGCCTGGCGCACATCGGGATGTTCGTGGGCGCCGGTGCGGCGTTGTTCATCGTCGAGGTGCTGCGCCATGCCTACGTGCGCGATCGCATTCTCACCTTTCTCGGTTTCGGGCACGGCTCGGGGGCGCTCAACTGGCAGGTGGATCAGTCGCTCATCGCGCTGGGCTCGGGCGGGCTGTTCGGACGCGGCTTCGGACACAACCAGCAGAACCTCTCATGGAACCCCCACACCAACACCGACAACATCTACACGAACCACCCACAAGACCCCGGGCTTCTTCTCACGCTCGCCGTCAGCGGCGCGTTTCTCTTCCTGGCTTTGCGCGGCCTGAAGATCGCGCACGACTGCAGCGACCGATTCGGCCAGCTGCTCGGCGTCGGGATCACGGCGTCGGTCTTCGTCTACGCGGCGCTCAACATGTACGTGGCCACCGGGCTGTTTCCGGTCACCGGGCTCCCCTTGCCATTTCTGAGCTACGGCGGCTCGGCCATGCTCGTGAACGCGTTCGCGGTGGGCGTGATGCTGAATCTTTCGCGCAAGCTGACCGGCCCGCGCCGGCGCACAAACGTGATGTGGGAGGGACGCCTGCCGGTGGCGGCGCGCTAGCAACCATGAACGATTCACTGCGCATCATGGTGGCGGGCGGCGGGACCGGCGGTCACGTCTATCCCGGGATTGCCGTCGTCGAAGCGCTCGGCGAGAGTGCGCGCGTGGAGGCTCTGTTTGTGGGAGCGCAGGGCGGCGTGGAGCAGGGAATCTTCGAACGAGCGGCGCTCGCGCACTCGCTGCTCCCCGGTTACGGGCTGCGGCGCGCGTCGTTGGCGCGCAAGCTCGCGTCTCCTTTCAACCTCGCCGGGGGAGTGCTGCGCGCGTCGAAGCTGGTGCGCGCATTCAACCCCGACGTCGTGCTCGGCACCGGCGGATTTGCCAGCGCCACCGTGGTGCTCGCGTCCATTCTCGCGCGCGTACCGCGCGTGCTGCAGGAGCAGAACAGCGTGCCCGGTCTCGTCAATCGCCGTCTGGCCCGCTTCGCCAGCCTGGTGCTGCTGGGTTATGAGGAATCGCGTGCGTGGCTGCCGGCCGGTGTGCCGTCGCACGTGGTGGGAAATCCCATTCGCCGTCTGCCGCGCGCGACGCGAGAAGAGGCCGCCGCCTACTTCGGACTGGACGCATCGCGTCCGGTCGTGCTTGTGATCGGCGGGAGCCGCGGCGCGCATTCGCTCAACATGGCCGGCGCGGA
>CAZULB010000080.1:0-15391 GCA_964621155.1 uncultured bacterium
GGCGTCTGCGCCTCCACCGGCGGCTTCTACGACAACTACGCCACCGTGCAGGGCATCGATCAGATCATCCCGGTCGACGTTTTCATCCCGGGGTGCCCGCCGCGTCCCGAAGCGGTTCTCGACGCCATCCTGAAGCTGCAGGAGCGTATCGACAAGGAGCCGGTGACCTCGCGCGGACGCCCGCGCCGCCACGAAGTGGTCGAGAAGATGAAGGATCCCAGTTGAAGAACGACGCTGCACGCCACGACGCGCTGGTTCAGAAGCTGCGCGACAAGTTTGGAGGCGCGATCCTCGACGTCGATCGCAGCTTCGGCGATTGCGCCGTCATCGTCGAGCGCAAGGCCGTGCACGACGTGCTCGCCTGCCTCAAGAACGAACATCGTTTCAATCTGCTGCTGGATATCGCCGGCGTCGACTGCGCCAACCTGCCCTCGTTTCGCGAGCGTTTCGAGTTGAGCTACAACCTCTACTCCATCCCCGAGGACCTGCGCGTGCGCGTCGAGACGGCGGTGCCGGAGCTCGATATGGATGTGCCCACCGTGACCGATCTGTGGAAGTCGGCCAACTGGGCCGAGCGTGAAGCGTTCGAGATGTTCGGTTTCAATTTCGTCGGGCATCCGTGCCTGAAGCGCCTGTTGACGCACCATGAGTTTGTCGGCCATCCGCTGCGCAAGGACTATCCGCTCATGGGCGGCCAGTGGTGCACGGTGACCTCCGACATGACCGAGGAATTGAACGAGCCCCGTTAGCGGGAAGAAGCGCATGAGCGACAAGCACACCATGGAAGATTTTGCTGCTCACGGCGGCGCGACGCGCGCGCCGTACACGTCGGCGGATTTCGACAGCGATGTCGATCCCAAACGCGACGATTTCGACGAGGGGCTGGACCTTCCCGACATCAATACGACGCCGATGTACGTCAACATCGGCCCGTCGCACCCGGCCACGCACGGCACGTTCCGCATCTACGCCCGGCTCGAAGGCGAAACCATCGAGAAGGCGGGCGTCGACGTCGGCTATCTGCACCGCGGATTCGAGAAGATTGTCGAACACAAGCAGTACGGCCAGGTGATTCCGTACACGGATCGCCTCAACTACTGCAGCGGGCTAAGCAACAACGTGGGTTTCTGCAAGGCCGTCGAGCGCATGCTCGGCATCGAAATCACGCCCCGCACCATGATGATCCGGCTCATCATCATGGAGATCCAGCGCATCATGGATCACATGATCTGCGTCGGAACGACCATCGTCGACGTGGGCGCGCTCACCAACTTCTGGTATTTCTACAACGCGCGCGACAAACTCAACGAGCTGCTCGAGGCGCTCACGGGCGCGCGACTCACTTATTCGTACACGCGCATCGGCGGGCTGGCGTGGGATCTTCCGGCGGGCTGGAAGGAAAACGTGAAGGCCGCCATCAAGGAAGTCCCGGCCGCCATCGCGGACGTGCGCGGACTGGTCGAGAAGAACCGCATCTTCCAGGATCGCACGCGCGGTGTAGGTATCATCAGCGCCGAGGACGCGATCTCTTTCGGTTGGACGGGCCCGTGCCTGCGTTCCACCGGCGCCGACCTCGACCTGCGCAAGGTGCGCCCGTACTACGGATACGAGCAGTTTGACTTCGACGTCCCGGTGGGTGCCAACGGCGACGCGTTCGACCGCCTCATGGTGCGCATCGCGGAAATGGAAGAGAGTCTCAAGATCATCCATCAGGCCATCGACCGCGTGCCCGACGGGCCCATCAACGTGGACGACAAGCGCATCACGCTTCCGCCCAAGGAAAAAGTGCACACGTCGATGGAAGCGCTGATCAATCACTTCAAGCTCATCATTGACGGCGTGCAGCCGCCCGCAGGACGCATTTACGACGCGACCGAAACTCCCAACGGCGAGCTGGGCTTCTACATCATTTCCGACGGCAGTGGACATCCCTACCGTATCAAGGTGCGTCCGCCCTGCTTCTATACCATGAATGCGCTCAAGTTCCTGATCGAGGGCGGGATGGTGGCGGATATCGTCGCCATTCTCGGCGGCCTCAATGTGGTGGCCGGGGAGTTGGATCGCTGATGTCGCACCGCGGCCACGCGCTCGTGTCCACCGGGAAGCCCTTCGCTTTCGACGCGAAGAACGAGACCGCTTTCCAGAAACTGCTCACGCAATATCCGACCAAACGCGCGGTGGTGCTGCCGGCACTCTGGCTTGCGCAGCAACAGGACGGCCATCTCACCGTGGAGTCCATGGAATACGTGGCCAAGCGTCTCGACCAGTCCGCGGTGAGCGTGTTCGCCGTGGTCGAGTTCTACACCATGTTCAAGACCGAGCCGGTCGGGAAGCACGACATCCAGCTGTGCCGCACGCTTTCGTGCGCGATGCGCGGTTGTGAGGACCTGCAGGGCACCATCGAGCGCAAGCTTGGCATCGGTCCCGGCGAAAAAACGCCGGACGGCAAGTTCAGCTTCGAGCTGGTGGAATGCCTGGGCTCGTGCGGCACCGCTCCGATGATGCGCATGAACAATCGTTACTGGGAAAACCTGAGCGTCGAGAAGCTCGAGCGGATCATCGATGCGTGCCGCGAAGGCCGCGATCCGGCGGGCGAAGACTTCAATCGATAATCGAAACCATGGCGCCGAAAATCATCTCGGAACGCTTCGACGTGAAGGACAACCACACCTTCGCCGTTTATTCCAGAAACGGCGGCTACGGGTCGCTCAAGAAGCTCTTCGCGATGAAGCCCGACGACGTCATCGAAGAGGTCAAGAAGTCGGGCCTGCGCGGCCGTGGCGGCGCCGGATTCCCGACCGGAATGAAATGGAGCTTCATTCCCAAGAACAACGACAAGCCCAAGTATCTGTGCGTGAACGCCGACGAAGGCGAGCCGGGGACGTTCAAGGATCGCCTCATTCTCGAGCGCGATCCGCACGCTCTGATCGAAGGCATCATCATCTGCTGCTACGCCGTCGGCATCAAGAGCGCCTACATCTATATTCGCGGCGAATATGATTTCCCCCTCGCGCGACTGACCGCGGCGCTCGAAGAAGCGTACCGCGAAGGCTACGTCGGCAAGAACATCAAGGGCTCGGGGATGGATCTTGAGATCGTGATCCATCGCGGCGCCGGCGCCTACATCTGCGGCGACGAAACCGGGCTCATCGAGTCGTTGGAAGGCAAGAAAGGCCAGCCGCGACCGAAGCCGCCGTTTCCGGCCATCCAGGGCGTGTTCGATTGTCCCACCGTCGTCAACAATGTGGAGACAATCTCGGCGTTGTCGTGGATCATGAATCACGGCGCGGATGCGTACGCGGCCATCGGTACGGAGAAGAGCAAGGGCACCATGCTGTTCTCGATCTCCGGCATGGTGGAGCGCCCCGGCGTGTACGAAGGCGCGTTCGGCGTGAACCTGTGGGAGTTCATCGAAAAGTCGACCGGGGGTGTAAAGGGCGGCAAGAAACTCAAGGCCGTGATCCCGGGTGGCTCGTCGTCGGCGATTCTCACCGCCGAAGAAGCGCGCAACGTGAAGCTCGATTACGAATCGATCGCCGCCGCCGGTTCGATGGTGGGCTCGGGAGCCATCATGGTGCTCGACGAGGACACCAGCGTGGTGAAAGCGCTGGAAGTG
Organism: uncultured bacterium; assembly: GCA_964621155.1. Lineage (GTDB taxonomy): Bacteria > Krumholzibacteriota > Krumholzibacteriia > WVZY01 > JAKEHA01 > JAKEHA01. Next base: position 3,617 of record CAZULB010000080.1, read on the forward strand.
GTGCTGCGCTTCTACGCGCACGAATCGTGCGGACAATGCCCCCCGTGCCGCGAAGGAACCTACTGGCTGTATGAGATCGTGCACCGCATTGGCGCGGGCAAGGGCCGTCCCGAAGACATCGACCTGATGCTTTCCATCTGCCCGGACATGATGGGGCGCACCGTCTGCGTGCTGGCCGACTCCGCCGCGATTCCGGCGGGCAGCTACATCAAGAAATTCCGGTCCGAGTTCGAAGCCATGATCGACAGCGCCGGTGCACCCGAGCGTCGCCTGCACCCGGGTGGCGTGAATCTGGAGTCGAGGGCTCTCTAATCATGAGCGTGAACGTCACCATCAACGGGAAGAAATACCAGGCCGCCGCAGGCGCCCTGTTGATCGACGTCTGTCGCGACAACGGCATCGACATTCCGCATTTCTGTTATCACCCCGGCCTCGGCCCGGACGGCAACTGCCGCATGTGCCAGGTCGACTTCGTCGGCCCGCGCGGTAACAAGCTCGGCATCTCGTGCAAGACCACCGTGACGGAAGGCATGGAAGTGCTGACCGATTCCGACGCGGCCAAGCGCGCGCGCGCGTCGGTGGAAGAGATGCTGCTGCTCAACCACCCGCTCGATTGTCCCATCTGCGACAAGGCCGGCGAGTGCACGCTGCAGAACTATTATATGGAGCACGACCTCCAGCCCGGACGCCAGGACTTCACGCGCTTCCGCAAGGAGAAGGCGAAGGACATCGGCCCCACGCTGATCCTCGACCAGGAACGCTGCGTGCTGTGCGACCGCTGCGTGCGCTTCCTGCGCGACGTAGCCAAGGAAGAGCAGCTCTACATCGCGGGGCGCGGACACGAGGCCTACATCACCACCTTCCCCGGACAGGACGTCACAAGCCCGTACTCATTGAATACCGTGGACCTCTGCCCGGTGGGCGCGCTCACGTCGAAGGATTTCAGGTTCAACTCGGCCACGTGGTTCCTGAAGAGCACGAACACGGTTTGCACCACGTGCTCGCGGGGTTGCAGCATGCAGATCCAGACCAAGAAAGATCAGGTCTACCGCTTGCGCCCGCGCGAGAATGCGCAGGTCAACGGTTACTGGGCGTGCGACGAAGGCCGCGTCAATTATCAGTTCGTGAATCACGATCGCATCCGCACCCCGCATTTGCGCCGCGGTGCCGACACGCTCGAGTGCTCGCTTGTGGAAGCCGTTGCCGAGATGCGCGCGTATTTCGGATTCAAACCGGCGGGGCAGATAGACCGGCCGACCAGCCGTCGCGTATTGGTGCTGGCGTCGGCTACCTGCACTGTGGAGGAATTGTTCCTCTTGCAGCGGCTGGCCAGGGAAAGCCTCAACAGCGACGTAGTCGTGGCGCGTCACGTGCCCGACGGCGCCGACGACCACCTGCTGCGTCGCGCCGACAAGCACCCCAACACGCGCGGCGCCGAAATGCTGGGGCTGCGTGTTGTCGATCTGCACGGCGGGCATGACCTCGCCGGCCAGCTCGGCACCGACGCCGTCCTGTTCACCGTCGGTTTCAACACACACGTCGAGGCGCTGGCGCCCTTGTGGGCCCACGCCGGCAAAGTGATCGCGATCTCGGGCTGCAGGTCTGCGCTCACCGACGCGGCGCACCTTGTGATTCCCGGCCTGACCTTTGCCGAGAAAGACGGCATCGTGGTGAACTTCGAGGGGCATGCGCAGCAGCTGCGCACCGCCATCGAAACCAGCACCGAACCCGAGTGGCGTGTTATCGACGGTGTCATCGTTTCGCTCCTGGGCGGTGCCGTGCACCCGTCGCTTGCGCACCTGCGCAAGGCCATCCAGGATCAGGTGCCAGCTTTTGCCGGCGCGGATCTCCTCAAGTTGGGATTGACCGGTGCGCGCACGAACGGCCAGGCCGTCGCGCGCTAGAAAGAGCGAATGCCGTCACTGCTCGACATTGCCATCATCCTCGGCAAAGCCCTTTTTATCTTCGGCTTTGCGCTGAGCCTTTTGCCGCTCCTGATCTGGTTCGAACGCAAGGGCTCGGCCTTCATTCAGGACCGCGCGGGTCCCAATCGCGCCGGCATCTTCGGTATTCGCCTCGCGGGCATCGTTCACAACATCTCCGATGTGGTGAAGCTCCTCATGAAAGAGATGATGATTCCGCCGCAGGTGAACCGCACGTATTTCATGATCGCTCCCATTCTTGGGTTCACGTTCATTCTGACCGCTTTCGCGGTGATTCCATGGGCCGATCACTTTGTGGTGGGCGGGCGCGAGATCACCATGCAGGTCGCCGACATGAATTGCGGCATTCTCTATATTCTCGCCATCACGTCGCTGAACGTGTTCGGCATCATCCTGGCGGGCTGGTCGTCGAACAACAAGTTTGCCCTGATGGGCGGTTTGCGCTCGACAGCGCAGATGATCAGCTACGAGATTCCTCTCGGCCTCGCGCTGGTGGGCATCTTCATGGTGTTCCAGAGCGCGCAGCTCAACGACATCGTGCGCGGCCAGGGCGAACTGCTCTTCGGTGTATTGCCTCGTTGGGGCGTTTTTGTGCAGCCGCTGGGCGCGATTCTTTTCATCGTGGCGGCGTTTGCGGAAACCAACCGCAACCCCTTCGATCTGCCCGAAGGCGAATCCGAAATCGTCGCCGGCTACCACGTCGAGTACAGCGGGATGCGTTTTGCCCTCTTTTACATGGGTGAGTACGCCGCCATCATTCTGTCCTCGGCGATGATTGCGACACTCTTCTTCGGCGGTTGGCAGATCCCGTATTTCCCGACCGAGAAGATCGTGGCCAACGCCGCCGTCTGGCTCAAGGTAATGCTGGCGGGCGCCGCGATCGGAGCGCTGGCGTTTGCCGTCGTCATGCTGGCGTGGTCCAAGCGTATTCAGGGCCGCTTCGGGGATTTGCGCGAAAAGGAAGGCCTGATTCTGGGCGGCGCGCATATCGTTATCGGCGCGGTGGTCGCGTTCTTCTTTGTAAAGAGCCTGGGCCTCACGGTACTTCCCGACTGGGGCGCGCGCACGGTGGCTCTGGTGGCGCAGATCAGCGCGTTTGTGGTGAAGACGCTCTTCTGGTGCTGGGTGTTCATCTGGGTGCGCTGGTCGCTGCCGCGCTTCCGTTACGATCAGCTCATGCGCCTGGGTTGGAAGAACATGATCCCGCTCGCGTTTGCCAACATCGCGATAACGGCGATCGTGCTCGTGCTCCTGGGTGGAAAGTAATCCGATGGACGTAATTCTCTTCTACATTCTCGCGTTTTTCGCCGTTGCGGGCGGGCTCCTCATGGTGAGCCTCAAGAATCCGCTTTCGGGCGCGTTCTCCCTGATTCTCTCGCTGTGCTCGCTGGCCGGCCTGTTTGCGATGCTGCACGCGGAGTTCGTGTTCATCCTGCAGATACTGGTGTACGCCGGCGCCATCATGGTGCTTGTCATTTTCACGATCATGCTGCTCAATTTGAAGGCGGAAGAGTTGCAGGAAGCGCCGGTGGGCTGGATGCGAGCGATCTTCACGGCCACCCTGTGCGCTGCCGCCGCCTTCGGCGCCATCCAGATATTCGGTCACGTACAGCCGCAGGTGACGCAGGTGGCGCCCGAATTCGGCAATATGGAAACCATCGGCCGGTCCATGCTTTCCGATTTCGTTTATCCGTTTGAAGTGATCTCGCTCATTCTGTTGGTCGCGATCGTGGGCGTCGTGCTTCTTGCGAAGAAGGTGATCTGATGGGCACCATCGGAATTCATCACTACCTTTATTTGAGCGCAATCCTGTTCTTCATCGGAGTGTTCGGCGTGCTTTTCCGCCGTAATCTGCTCGTGATTCTCATGTCGATCGAGCTGATGCTCAACGCAGTGAATCTCTCCTTCATTGCGTTTGCCCGCCACAACGGAACCACCGACGGCCATGTAGCCGCCTTCTTCGTGATGGCTCTGGCGGCCGCGGAAGCGGGCATCGGGCTCGCGATTCTGGTGATGGTGTTCCGTAACCGCACCAGCGTGCAGGCCGACGATCTCACCTTGATGCGCGACTGACCCGAACCCGCGCTGCGTCACTTCCCGCAAATCCGAAGAGAGTTGTTCGATGTTGGCGCGCGATGGCATATGCTGGGCGCGATTTCTTCGAAAGGGGTTTCCGTGAAGCCATTCGTCCTGTATGTGGTTGCGCTGGCCGCGGCGGCGGGCGCGGTAGTCAACATTGGTGTCGCGTCAGCGGCCGAGCCCCGGCCCAACATCGTTCACATCGTCGCCGACGATCTCGGATGGAAAGACGTCGGGTTCAACGGGTGCGCGGATATCAAGACGCCGAACCTCGATGCGCTGGCGGCCGGCGGCGCAAAGCTGTCGCAGTTCTACGTGCAGCCCATGTGCACGCCGACACGCGCTGCGTTGATGACAGGTCGCTATCCCTTTCGCTACGGTCTCCAGACAGCCGTGATTCCTTCCGTTTCCAGCTACGGGCTCGATCTCGAGGAGCGGCTCCTGCCGCAGTGTCTGAAAGATGCCGGGTACTTCACGGCTATTATCGGCAAGTGGCATCTGGGGCACGCTGACAGGAAATACTGGCCGCGTCAGCGCGGATTCGACTACCAGTACGGCGCCATGATCGGGGAACTCGACTACTTCACCCACATGGAGCACGGGGTGCTGGACTGGTTTCGCGACAATGCACCTGTCACCGAGGAGGGCTACACGACAACCCTGCTCGGCCACGACGCCGCGCGCCTGATCGAACATCACGACACGCGCAAACCTCTGTATTTGTACCTCACCTTCAACGCACCCCACACGCCATACCAGGCCCCGCAGCAATACATCGACAGGTACGCGAACATTGCTGATCCGACGCGCCGCACGTACGCCGCCATGGTGACATGTCTCGATGACGAAGTCGGGCGTGTGATCGCGGCGCTCAAGAAGCGAAAAATGTTGTCGAATACGCTCATCATTTTCCACAGCGACAACGGTGGCACGCGCAACGCCATGTTTGCCGGCGTGATGGCCGACATGTCGAAGATTGTCATTCCCTGTGACAACGGACCCTATCGGGAAGGGAAGGGAACCCTGTACGAAGGCGCTACCCGCGTGTGCGCGTTCGCGAACTGGCCCGGCCACATCAAGCCCGGAACCGTGGATGGCATGATCCACGCGGTTGATCTGTTTTCGACAATCGCCGCTCTGGCGGGGGCGTCCACGTCGGGGTGCAAGCCCCTGGATGGGATGAACGTTTGGAACACGATTGCCCGCGGGGATCCGTCGCCGCGCACGGAGATCGTCTACAACATCGAGCCGTTCCGCGCTGCGCTGCGCGACGGAGACTGGAAGCTGGTTTGGAAGACGACGCTGCCGCAACGCGTCGAGTTGTTCAATATCATCCAGGATCCGTCCGAGGCCCACGACCTCGCGAATGAGCATCCGGAACGGGTTGCGTCCATCCAGCAGCGCATGGGCGCGCTTGCACAGGGCGCCGCCAAACCGCTTTTCCTTTTGGATCAGTTCAAGGTGGTCCTGAAGGGTATGAACGGTGAGCCTGTTCTTCCCATCGACGAAGAGTACATGGAGGAGACTCCCTGAAACGGAAATTGAAATGGGTCGCGGCGCTCCTCGCAGCCGGTGCGGTGGTAGCTCTTGTGTTCGCGCTCAAGCCGCGCAAGCCCGAGCTCGTGATCGAGCCGGAGAGCGCAATGGACTTCCAGCCCACGCGCGAAAACTTGCGACATGCGCCGGCCCCGGCGCCCGACGGCATGGTGTGGATTCCGGGCGGGGAGTTTTCGATGGGGACAGACATCAGTGCCGAAGCACTATGCGGCTATCCCGGCGTCACCGCCGATGCCATGCCGATCCATCGCGTGTACGTGCACGGTTTCTGGATGGATCGCACGGAAGTGACGAACGCGGAGTTCGACCGCTTCGTTGCGGCCACGCACTACGTTACCGTCGCGGAGCGCACGCCCACCAAAGAAGAATTTCCCACCGCGCCGGCCGAAAACCTGGTGGCGGGATCCACCGTCTTCACGCCCACTGCCTATCCGGTGCCGCTGGACAATTATTTTCAGTGGTGGCGCTACGAGCACGGCGCGGACTGGCGGCATCCCACCGGCCCCAACGACAGCATCGACGGCAGGGCCGACTACCCGGTTGTGCAGATATGCTACGAGGACGCGCAGGCGTATGCGAAGTGGGCGGGCAAGCGGCTGCCCACGGAAGCGGAGTGGGAGTTTGCCGCGCGCGGGGGACTGACGGGCAAGCTGTACGCATGGGGTGATTCGCTGCGCCCGGGCGGGAAGTGGATGGCCAACACCTGGCAGGGCCGTTTTCCGGTTCGCGACGACGGCAGCGACGGCTATACAGGTGTCGCGCCGGTGGGAAAGTACCCGCCCAACGGCTACGGTCTCGTCGATATCGGCGGCAACGTATGGGAGTGGACGAGCGACTGGTATCGCGCCGACACCTACGCCACGGAAGGCGACAGTCTTCTGCACAATCCGCAGGGCCCTTCGACATATAATGATCCCGCCGAGCCGTCCGAGCCCAAGCGCGTGCAGCGCGGCGGATCCTTCCTGTGCAGCGACGAGTACTGCTCGCGCTACATGGTCGGCACGCGCGGCAAAGGCGAAGTACGGACGGCGAGCAATCATCTTGGTTTTCGTTGCGTGAAAGACTGATATGGAAGTGCAAGCGCACGCGCGCAAGGAAGCACCGTTGTTCTCTCTCTCTCCGGGCGGTCCCATCGATCGCCTGCAGGCGCGCGTGCGCACGCGAAAGACGGAGCATCCGCGCCCGTGGCCGCGCGCGCTGGTCGCGGCGCTCATCTGCTGGGTTCCGCTGCTGGTGATCACGCTTCTCGATCAGGCACGCCAGGTCGACGTGACGTTCCTCGGGGACATTGCCGCACACACCCGTTTTCTGATCGTGGTGCCGCTTCTCATTCTGGCCGAGGATCCCATCGGCGGGCGCTCGCGTCTGGTTGCCACTCAATTTCTCGACTCGGGGTTGATCTCGGACCGGGATGCGGTCGCTTATGAGCGCGCCATGCAGACCGGGCTGCGCCTCGTCGACTCGTGGTTCGCGGAGCTTCTCATCCTCGCCCTGAGCGCGCTGATGTCATGGCTCAGCGTGCAGACGGTCATGGCGGAGCCGGCGCTGTTCTGGTTCGAGCGCGCAACGCCCGCTGGAACCACGCTCTCGACCGCAGGGTGGTGGAACTTCGGTGTGGCCAATCCGATCTTCATGTTCCTGCTGCTGCGCTGGTTGTGGCGCTACGTGATCTGGTGGTGGTTCCTGGCCCGCACCGCCCGCCTCGATCTGCGCCTGACCGGCACGCACCCCGACCGCATGGGCGGACTGGGCTTTGTTGCGTATCACCAGTCGGTGTTCTGTCTGATCACCATGAGCGTGGCGTGCGGTCTCTCCGCGATGGCAGCCACCCGCATCCTTCACCATCTCGCCACGCTCAAGGACTATCAGACTCCGATTATTGCCATCACCGCATTCTCCATTACGTTCGGAGTGGCGCCGCTGCTCGTGTTCACCCGGCCCCTGCTTGTGGCGAAGCGTGCGGGGTGGGGCCGCTATACGCGCCTCGCCAGTGAGTATGTATGGCGCTTCGAGCAGAAGTGGATGCCGGGCCCCGCGTCGGAGGAGTTGCTGGGGACGAGCGATATCCAGTCGCTGGCCGACATCGGCGGCAGCTTCGAGCGCATGGTGACAATGCGCAGTTTTGCCATCGACCGGCGCCTGATGATGTCATTTCTGTTTGCGGCGGCGGTTCCCATGCTGCCGCTGTTGCTCACCATGATGTCACCCAAAGAGATCATCAAGATTCTGTTTCAGACGGTCATGTAGAGGAGAACTCATGCGCAGCATTCGACCAAAGATCACATTCGTTCTCGCAATCGCATTGATGGGTGTCGCCACCGGCGCGTGGGCGCAGAAAAGTGACGGCACGTGGCCGCGCGTAATCGAGAACCCCGTGGGGACGGTGACGGTGTACCAGCCCCAGATCGAGTCGTTCAACGACGTGACGCTGCAGGCGCGGGCGGCGGTTTCGGTGAAACCGCCCAAGAAGGATCCCGTTTTCGGCGCGGTGTGGTTCCACGCGCGCACGACTGTAGACAAGCAGCTGCGCATCGTGCATCTCGACTCCACCATGGTGACGCAGATGAAGTTCCCCAGCGCGACCCCCGAGCAGGAAGCGTGGCTCAAGAGCGTCATCAACACCGAGATCCCCAACTGGGGAAACACCATCTCCTACGACGTGCTGGTGGCGCAGCTGGCCAATGTCGAGCAGGAGCAGGCGGCCTCGGCCAAGCTCAACAACACACCGCCCGCCATCATCTACGCCACGACGCCCACGGTGCTCATCATGATCGACGGCGATCCCAAGTATAAAGACGCCGAAGGCGGTCTGAAGGTGGTGGGCAACACGCCGTACTTCATCGTCCAGGATGGCGCGACCAAGATCTGGTACTTGAAAGGTCGCGAAGCGTGGTACTCGGGGCCGGACGTGCTCGGGCCGTGGACGGCGATGACCGGGTCCACGCCACCGCAGCCGGTGCAGGATCTTGCCGCCAGGACCGTGTCAACCCCGCCCGACTCGCTCAAGGCGGAAGGCACCCCCACCATTCCCGCCGTCATCGTGCGCACCAAGCCCGCTGAGATCATCCAGACCGACGGCGAGCCGAAGTTCGAGACTGTCAAAGGGACCAACCTGCTCTACGTCAAGAATTCGGAGGACGCCATCATCATGGACATCGACTCGCAGCAGTACTACGTGCTGATCGCGGGTCGGTGGTACACCACGAAATCGATCGCTGGCGGTCCGTGGGCGTACGTTCCGGGTGATCAACTTCCGAAGGACTTCCCCAACATTCCCGCCGATTCGGATCTCGGTGATGTGCTTCCCAGTGTACCCGGCACGACGGAAGCCAAGGAAGCCGTTCTCGAGAATTCGATTCCACAAACTGCGAAGGTGGATCGCAAGACCGCGACGCTGGACGTGAAGTATGACGGCGAGCCGAAGTTCGAAGCCATCCAGGACACCAAGATGTCGTACGCGGTCAACACCGACAAGTCGGTGCTGCTCATCGGCGGCCGCTACTACTGTTGCGATCAGGCCATCTGGTTCGAGTCGGCAAGCGCCAAAGGTCCGTGGACGGTGAGTACAAAGGTCCCGGATGAAGTGCAGTCGATTCCGCCGGAGTGCCCCGTTTACAACGTGAAGTACGTCTACATCTACGACACGACGCCCGAGGTCGTATATGTCGGTTATACGCCGGCGTACACCGGTTCCTATGTCTACAACGGATGCGTCGTCTACGGCACCGGCTACTATTACACGCCGTGGTACGGTGCATACTATTACCCGCGTCCGGTGACATACGGGTTCGCCGTTCACTACAACCCGTGGACGGGCTGGGGATTTTCGTTCGGAATCAGCTACGGCTGGATGAGCATCTCGTTTGGCGGCTATGGCGGTTACTGGGGAGCGGGCGGTTACGGCTACGGCTACCGTCACGGCTATGGTCACGGTTATCACCATGGCTACAACAACGGCTATCGCCACGGGTTCGGTGCCGGTTACGTCGCGGGGAAAAACCAGGGCAATCGACCCACCCAGTACTCGCGCAACAACTACCAGAATCGCCAGGGCGTGAAGTCGACGGCGCGGCCCGCGCAGCAGCCCGCTGGCGGATCGCGCGTGCGGCCTTCGCAGCAGCCGAACAACGTGTACGCGGATCGCAACGGTGATGTGTATCGGAACAATAACGGCAACTGGCAGAGCCGCGACAACAAGGGCAACTGGCAGAACACGGGCAACAAGACCACCGGCCCCGCGACGCAACCGGCGCAGCGACCGTCGGCGTCACAACAACCGCGGCCGAGCACGAATGACCTCAACAAGCAGTACCAGTCCCGGGAGCGCTCCAATCAGCGCTCCCAGGGCTACCAGCGCGCCGGTGGCCGCAGCGGCGGCAGGTCCGGGGGCGGGGGGCGCCGGAGATAGGTGAAACGGGGCTGAAGACCGGGCCCGCACAGCTTGGGAAGGGCTTCACTTGACAGGGGTGTAAAGCCGAGATACTGTAGCGGCTCCGCATCTTGTTCACATGCATAACTTGCTCTGGCTGATTCCTTTAGCGCCTCTGGTGGGCGCCACGCTGAACGGATTGCTTGCTCTCACCCATGCGGGTCGGGAGAAGGGTCCGAGCGAAAAACTCATTTCCCTGATCGGGTGCGCTGCGCCGCTGGTTTCGTTCGCGGTGGTCGTGCAGTTGTGGCTGGCCATGCGCCATCTCTCGCCCGACGCGCGGCTGTTCCAGCAGACGGTCTTCACGTGGATCGCCGCCGGCGACGTGCGTGTCGACGTCTCATACTGGATCGATACGCTCTCGATGACCATGCTGCTGGTCGTCACCGGCATCGGGTCGCTCATTCATATTTATTCGAGCGCCTACATGCACGGCGATCGCGGCTTCGCCCGCTTCTTCGCCTATCTCAACCTCTTCATGTTCTCGATGCTCACGCTGGTCATGGCGAAGAGCCTTCCGCTCCTGTTCGTCGGTTGGGAAGGAGTGGGCCTGTGCTCCTATCTCCTGATCGGATTCTGGTACAAGGACATGGCGAACGCGGCGGCGGGGAAAAAGGCATTCATCGTCAACCGCGTCGGCGATTTCGCGTTCCTGCTGGGAATGTTCATACTGTTCGTGGCGGCCAAGGGGCTCGGGAATGCGACGCTCGACATTCCGGTGCTGCGCGACATGAGCATCGTGCACGCCGACGCCATGGCGAAAGTGGCGACCGCCGCGTGCCTGCTCCTGTTCGTGGGCGCGTGCGGCAAGTCCGCGCAGATTCCTCTATATGTATGGCTGCCCGACGCCATGGCCGGCCCGACGCCGGTGTCAGCGCTGATCCACGCCGCCACCATGGTGACAGCCGGCGTGTACATGATCGCGCGTCTCAATTTCCTCTATGACCTGGCTCCCGTCGCCAGCGCCGTGGTGGCCACGGTGGGCGCGGCGACAGCGATTTTCGCGGCTACCATCGGCTTCGCGCAGCGCGACATCAAGAAGGTTCTGGCCTATTCCACGGTGAGCCAGCTCGGGTACATGTTCCTTGCGGTGGGATGCGGCGCGTACGCCGCCGGCGTTTTCCATCTGCTCACGCACGCGTTCTTCAAGGCCTGCCTCTTCCTCGGCGCCGGCTCCGTGATTCACGGACTTTCCGGCGAGCAGGACATGTTCAAGATGGGTCAGCTTTCGAAGCACATGAAGATCACGTGGCTGACGTTCTTGATCTCGGCTTTTGCCATCGCGGGTATTCCACCGCTGGCCGGATTTTTCTCCAAGGACGAGATTCTGTGGAGCGCGTTCAGCGCGCACCTCGAACCGGTGTGGCTCGGGCGCGTGCTGTGGGTGGTCGGCCTGGCCGCCGCCTGGATGACCGCGTTCTACATGTTCCGCGCGGTTATTCTCACCTTTCACGGCACGGATCGCGTGTCGCACGAAGCCAAACACCACCTCCACGAGTCACCGCCCGCGATGACGGTGCCGCTCGTGATCCTGGCGGGAGGCGCGGTGCTGGTCGGCTTCCTCGGTGTGCCGACGGTGCTCGGTGGCGGCAACACATTCCACCACTGGCTCGAGCCGGTGTTTGCGGGTCACATCGAGACGCACCCGGTGGGTGTGGGGATCAACACGTTCGCGCCCGCCGTGCAGGGCACCATTCTCGCCGAAGCCGAAGGCGGGCACTCGTCGCTGGAAATCATTCTCATGGTGCTGTCGGTGGTGGTGGCGCT
>CAZULB010000081.1:0-15080 GCA_964621155.1 uncultured bacterium
GAAGCGGATGCACGTTGTGACCGAAGTGTTCGTGCAACCCTTCGAGCGTGCTGTCGAAATTGGCGTGCTCCTTGTCCATGCGATTGATGACAAAGAGCCCCGGGAGCTGGTGATCCTGCACGAAGCCCCACACGCGATCGGTGCCGACCTCCACGCCCGCGTCGGCACGCACGGTAATGATGGCACCCTCGGAGACGTCGAGACCGAGCAGCACATCCCCGACGAAGTCTTCGTATCCGGGTGTGTCGATGAGGTTGATCTTGTGGCCATTGTGCTCGCACCACGCCACGCCGGAATGAATGGATATCTTCCGCGCGACTTCCTCGCGGTCGTAGTCCATCGTGGTGTTGCCGTCTTCGACGCGACCGAGGCGCGGGATGGCACCTGCCGTGTAGAGCAGCGACTCCGAGAGCATGGTCTTCCCCGACTCCTGGTGACCGACCAGCGCGACGTTGCGGATTTGCGACGCAGGAAACTGCTTCACGTGAGCCTCCTATATGTACGCGGCACGGCGGGACGCAACCTCAATACCTGCTTGCAGTTGGAGTTCGCATTCTAGCAAAGGGGCGGATGCGGTGTCAATCCGCCGGGGGCCGTGTCCGGGGTGGACAAAGCCATAAAACCAGCTTAGCCTGCGGCGCTATGCATCGCTTGGCCCGCTTCTTTCGTGACTGTGCCGTCAGCGCTTCTGTCGCCCTTGGCGTTCTCCTTGTCGCCGAAATCGTGCTGCGCCTGTTTGCGCCGCAGCTTCCGCGCACGGAGCCCTCGGGGTCGCGCGCGATCCCCGACTCCCTGCTGGGCTATCGCTATCAACCCAACAGCGAAGTGCGGCACATGACACCGGAGTTTTCGGTGACGTTTACCATCGACGAGCGCGGGTTGCGCCAACGCGCGGAGCCGATTCCCGCCGACAGCACCGCGATGCGCATCCTGGTGCTGGGCGACTCATTCACATTCGGCGACGGCAATGAAGAACGAGATATATGGCTCCGGGTGGCGGAACGATCACTGCGTGAGACGGGAGCAAAACGCGGAATCAACGTGGAAATGGTTAATGCCGGCGCGGAGGGATTCGACACGCGCACCGAGCTGTACATGCTCAAGGAATGGGAGCCGAAGATAAAACCGTCGATCGTGCTCCTGGCGTTCGTGGCCAACGACGTCTACACCAACCGCCCCGCCCACGAGCCGCCGTCGCAAATACCTGCGAAACAGCGCGGCGCGTTCTCGCTCCATGTCGTGGCGTTGGCCAAGCGCATCGCCATGCACAACGACCGGCTTTACGCGCGCCTCTTTCTCTTGAGCCACCGGCGCGCGTACTACGCGGCCGCGCCCGACGCGCATGTGCAGAAGCAGATCGACATCACCCGCGATCTCCTGGCGGAGATGGCGGCGTACTGCCGGGAGCGCGGTATTCAACTTCTCGTTGTATCCATTCCGCAGGAATACGCGGTGATCAGCGAGGCCAACGGTTTCCAATTCCCGGGCGTCGATCCGAAGGGAATCGACGCGCAGCTCGCTCCCCACGCGCATGAGCAGGGAGTGATCTGGGTCGAGGCACTGCCGCGCCTGTCCGCCGTGTATCGCGACTGGCACCGCGACCTCTACTACCGGGTCGACGGCCACCTCAACACGGAAGGAAACCGCGTGCTGGGCGACCTCGTCGCCGGCATGCTGGCACCGCGTATCTGGCCTGCCCCTTCGCCTCACTAGCCTCCAAAATTTCCAAACACCTCGCCCATGATCGAGAGCCCGACGTAGAGAAGCCACAACGGAATCATGCACGCCACCGCCTGGCCCGTGCGCAGGTTGAAAATGCGCTTGAGTCCGAGCAACACGATGGCAAGACCCCAGATCGAGAAGAATTCGATGCTGCTCAACAGCCCCTTCACCACCGGGCTGGCTTCCGGCGCGAGCATGCGCAGTGAGAAGGAGACCTTGAGATCTTCGGGCGACGTGATGTTGTCGACGCCCTTCATGCGGATGATCACACATGCGATGACGTATCCGAGGGCGTAGATCAAGTTCGAGAACAGAATCAGCGTGAAGTACTTCTTGAAGGTGGCTTCCTTCGACTGCATGGTCACGATCGGGTAGGAAATTCCCGCGGCGATGAACCCGATGATCAGGCACATGGCGGGAGCAAAAATAAGCTGAAAGTACGCCACGCTCCCCATCTTCTCGGCCATTTCCGGCGTCATCTTCGGGTTCATCTGCATCACCGCGTGCTGGGCAGGGATGGTCAGGAATCCGCCTATGATGAACAGAAGGGAAACCCAGAGCCAGGGCTGCCACCATCCCACGCGCGCTTCCCGAATGTCGTCGTAGACGGTGGTGGGAGAGACGAATATCTGGATCAAACGACGGAACAACATGGGGCTCCTCCTCGGTTTCGCGCCGCTGCAATCGCACGGCCCTGCCATTCTAGCACGGCTATGTCGCGCGAGCCCGCCCGCGGCGTATCAGCCGCATGCGTACGCCCAGAACTCCTGCGCGATGCGGTCCCAATCGTGCACGGCCGCAACCTCACTCGCGTGCGCGCTCGTGCGCACACGGTCCTTATCCGGCGCGGACAGAAAGCGGTCGCATGCCGCCACGAAGCCTATGGCATCCCCCGCGCGCGCTACCACACTGGCGTCGATTTCGACATCGGGTGAAAACGGCGTCGACACCACCGGCACGCCGGCGGCGAGGTATTCGTACATCTTGTTGGGATTGACCCCGGCCGTGAGCGCGTTGAGTTGGAACGGAATCAGCCCGACATCGAACCCGGCCAGCACACGCGGCACGTCATCGTGCGACACGGCGGGCTCCACGCTCACATTGGGAAGCGCGGCCAGCCGTGAAAGGGCGTGGTCGGCACCGGCCAGCACCGGTCCCACCAGAACGAAGTCCCACTGCGGTCGCGCCGCAGCCGCCGCGCTCACCAGGTCGAAATCGAACCACGGGGCGATGGCGCCGAGATAGCCGATGCGCGGGCGCGGGCGCGATGTCCCGCGCCATTCCAGCGCGCGACGAAAAGCGCCATAGTCGACACCGTTTCCCACCACGCGCACGTCCCGGTCGCTGCCGCGGACTCGGATGGCATCTTCGCGCAGTACCTTTCCGCTCACGATGACGCGATCCGCGCGGAGCAGCGTTTTCTCCTGGTGATGGCGCGACCACCGGGGCAGACCCGGGAAGTCGGCGTGCGCGTCGTTGCAGTCGTACACCAGCCGGGAAGGCGCAAATCCCAGTGCCACGTCGATGGCAAATACGTTGGAAATGATGAAAACGCTGCGGGCCGGGTCGATGCCGGCGCCGCGCAAATGGCCGCGCACGCGGGAGCGCGCCGAGGCATCCACGAGATGGCGCGCGAGCGGGATGTCGAGAGCACTGCGCACGGGTCCGGAAGGAACGCTCTTGATGAACGGGACCGTCACCACGCGGATGCCGTCCACGTCACGAAGGTGCTGGTAGTTCCGGCGTCCGCGCACAAACGGTTCGAGATACAGAACCGCGAGGTGGTCGGGACGACGGCGAATCAGTTGCTGCTTGCGCGTTCGCAGGTAGTCCCATTTGATCTCCGCAAACCAGACAACGTCCATGGGTTTCGCGCTCCGGCTGGCGACTCTAGCAGGTTGCCAAATGGAGCCCCAACTGAAATGTGGCCGGTCGGGACCACGTCGCATAGAATGACGCCATGAGCGCAAGGCGACGCATCACGTTTGTCATCGACGACCTCGGCCACGGCGGTGCCCAGCGCCAGTTGTACCTGACACTGCGCGCGCTCAACGGCGCCGGCGATTTTTCGGTGGTTGTGCTGTCGAACATCGTCGAACCCTACGCGGCGCAGATCCGCGCGCTCGGCATCCACGTGGACATCGTCTCCCGCCGCGGGAGTCTCGACCCGTTGCGGCTGTTTGCACTCACGCAACGTCTGCACATGCGACAGACGCGGATTGCGCATGCAATGCTCGACGCGTCCGATATCTACACATATCTGGCCGCGCGCGCCTGTCGCATTCCGGCCGTGCTCTCCCTGCGCAGCGATCGCCTGCAGGCCACGGGCATGCGCGCACGCATACTGACCCGGGCGCTGCGCAATGCCGCCGCGGTCACCGTCAACTCGCAGGCCGGTCGCGACTTTCTCCTCGAGCACATCCGCGTGCCCCCGGGCCGCGTGTGTCTGGTGCCGAACATCGTCGATGTGCAGGCCGGCACACGCAAACTGACCGCGGTGCAGCCGGTGATCGGCGCCGTGGGACGCCTGGTCGAGATGAAGCGTTTCCACGCCATTCTGGACGCGTTGCCGGCCGTGCGGCGAACGGTGCCGGGTGCGCGCGTCATGATCGTGGGCGACGGACCCGCCCGTCAGGGCCTGGAGAATCTTGCGCGCCGCGAGAGCCTCGCGGGTGCTGTCGAATTCACCGGTGCCGTTAACGACGCCACCGCGCTCATCGAAACCTTTGCCTGCCTCGTCGTCGCATCGACATACGAGGGCATTCCCAACGCGGCGCTCGAAGCGCTGGCGCGCGGCGTGCCGGTGGTGACGGTGGCCGCGGGAGACCTGCCGCGTGTCGTCACCGATGGTGTCACCGGCGTAATGGCGCGCGACGCATCCCCGGAGGCTCTAGCGGAGGCCATCGTGCGCGCACTCACCTCTTCCTCGCTGCAGGCATCCGCCGCGCGCGAAGCGCCGCGCCTGATGCGCGAGCGCCATTCCCCGGAAGCGGCGCGCGACGCGCTCGTCAATCTGTATGCAAGTCTTCGATAGAGTCAGCGAACACGGCGTTAGCAGGCCGCTCGTGATTCCTGGCAAGGCGCGCCAACGACGCCATACTCCTTGCGGCGCGTATGGCGAGAATGCGCAACGCAGCCAGGGAGCACCAGCGGCCTGCCAAAAAAAGACCGGGCGCCTCAACCGGTGGGGTCGGAGGCGCCCGATGGGGAGCGTTGGAGGTGTGGGTTTCGCGTATTCCCGAGAACCTGACCGCTAACCGTCGTTCCTGTCCTCGAGTTGTTCCTTCAGCTCCTGGATCTCCTGCTTCAAGTCATCCAACTCCCGGCGCAGCTCGTCGCGATTGCCGGGGCTGACGTACACGCGCGGCGGCATGGGCGCGCGGGGTGCGTGCGGGGCCGTCATGCCGCGCCAGTGGAAATTCCCCGGCGCCTGCATTTCGAACGCGAACTCGTGGTCCTCGTCCATCGTGGCCTTGAGCGACTGTGATTTGCCGTGACGAATCACGGTGATGTCGAAAGTATCGCCTTTGTCATAATCCTTGAGCGCGTGGCGGACATCCCCCGTCTCTTCGATCTTGTCGTCGCCGACCTTGCTGATGATGTCGCCGGCCTTGATCCCGGCCTTGGCGGCGACGGATTCGTCGTCCACCGACAGGACCAGCAGGCCGTCGCCCTTCTTCGCGCCGAAGTAGGACGCAAGATTCTCGTCGTCGAGTTCCTTGATCTGGACGCCGAGGCGCGGGCCGCCGAACAATGCGAAGTCGCGCGCGAACATCATCGGCGCATCGCCATCACCGTGCGACTCCCAGCGCATGGCGTGCTGCTCGGGACGCTCGCTCACCGTGAGCGTGAGCGTCTTGGAGTCGCCGTCGTGCACGACGTCAACCCGGGCTTCCTTGCCGGGCGACGTCGCACGCACGGCGCTGCGCAACTCATCCGGTGACGACACCGATCTGCCGTTGAAACGCACGATGACATCGCCGTCTTCGATACCGGCGTTGTCGGCGGGCGAGTCTTCTTCAACCCCGCTCACGAGCACGCCGTTTTCCACCTTGAGGTCGAGCCCCTTCTTCACCTGCGAGGTTAGTTCCTGCAGATAGACGCCAATGTAGCCGCTGTTTCCAGTTTCGCCCCCGGGCGCCTCCGTCTTCGACCTGGTGCTGGTCTGCTTTTTTTCCTTCGCGACGGCGACGCCCGATGCGCCCGCGATCGCGATCACCGCGACGGCGGTCCATACCCACAGCGTCGCGTGCTTCCCGTTTCCTGTTTGTGCGTTCATTACCGAATCTCCTTGGCTGTGCTTTTCAAGAACCGCGGCGGGGATACCGTGCGTTCCCGATGGGTTCGCTGGATTGTACGCGGAAACAAACCGGGGAGTTCCGTCCCGGCGACCGATCAGGGGGCGGAAGTTGTTGCCCTCTCCTGGTCGCGCAGGAGATTGGCGACGACGATCCCGATGGCGATCGGAACCCAGAAAGGATGGGCGAAGGGAATCGTCCCGAAAAACGCGCTCATCCATATGGAAAGGGCGGAAAGCGCGCAATAAAAGCACGCCGATCGCATCCATTCCGGCTGTCCCACCCAGCGCGCCCGCGCACCGGCCACGAGGTGCCGGAACCCGGAGTACTGAATGAAAAACAGGGCGAGGAGGCCGAAGATGCCCATCCCCACCAGGATTTCAAGGTAGGAATTATGGACGACGATCCGATAGAACACATTATAGGCGGATGCCGCCATGAAGTTGCCAATACCAACTCCCGTCAGCGGATGGGCCAGGAACAACGCCCAGGCGGTGTGCAGGGCTAACAAACGAACGTATACTGACCAGTCCAGCGTGGTGGTCTGGAAAGCGGCGCCCAGACCAAAAACGCGGTTCCACCATTCCCTGGGCACTAGGGCGACGGCAACCGCAAGCATGACCACCGTCACCAGGAACGAGCGCCGGCTGCGCACTTCGCGCACCAGCACCGCCACCGTGATCATGGCCAGCGGAAATGCGACGCTGCGCGAGAAGGTGGCGTAGATCGCCGCCACCAGTATCACGATGCACAGAATCCACAGCGGCTTGAGCGCGCGGCGCGCGTGCTTGACCGCGAAGATTCCCATCGGCAGCGCGGAGCACATGTACGCCGCCGATCGGTTGGGGTTCTCGTGCGTGCTCGTGAATCGCAACGTGTACTCGCCGGCGTGACCGATGAAGTTGTCCCCCACCGACTGGATACCGAGCACCAGGTTCATCACACCGAACACAACGATCGCAAAACCGCTTGCAAAGATGACGTACATCAGCGCGCGCAGATCCCGAGGCGTCCGCACCAGCTGCACGATGAGCACGACCAGCACCAGCATCTTGGCGTACTTGACGAGCTCACCCAGCGAGTACACGGGATCCAGCGCCCATACCATGGAGCCTACCGCGATCAGGAAGAAGAGCGCGTTGGCGAGATAGAAAAGCGGATCCCGGAGCCGGTACTCGTCGCCGGTCAGGAGCGCCAGCACCACTGCCGCCAGCGCGATGAGCGTAACGAGGAACGCCGCGTTCAAAGGAAAGTAGTAGTTGAGGCCCGCGTATACGTAGAACAACACGAACCACAGCGACCAGCGCGGGCGCACCATGAGCAGAATGCAGCCTGTAATTCCCACCGCCGCCATACCGGCCAGCTTGAGATAGGACATGAAACCGAAGATGCGAACGAGGAAGTAGATCAGGAGGGGCGCCACCGTGATCACGGCGAGCGTCCAGCGCTCGCGTCGCGATGGCTCCCTGAGCTCGGGAATCACGGCTGTTTGCGCCGGCGGCGCCAGCGCGAGAAATCACTGGCGACGGGAGACGCGAGCTCGCGCACAACGGCGGTCTGGCTGAGGTTGTGACTCCATGCGGTGCGGAACATGGCCAGCACGGTGCTCCAACCCAGCCCCAGCAGCATGCCCACGATGGCGAACATCCTACGCTGCGGCCGGAACCGCACGTTGGGTTTCTCCGCCGCATCGAGCACCTGCACCACGGGCGTGTCGCGCGCCTCTTCGATGCGCGCTTTCTCGTACTCGCTGTTGAGCATCGTGAATACGGTGTTCTGAATTTCGACTTCGCGCCGCAGGCGCAGGTACTGGAGGGCCTGATCGGGCACGTCCTGCAGCGTGGGAATGAACGAGCGCACGGTATCGTGGTTGTTGGTTCCCTTGGTATCGGCCTTGAGCTTGCGCAGCTGCGCCACCACTTCGTTGTACTCAGTCTGTTTGCGCTGGTACTCCTCGGAGTTGGCCGAGGTGTAGTGCGTCATGATCTGCATCTCGGTCTCGAGCGCGATGGCGCGCGACGAGAGCGTGGTGACTATATCCATGGCCGACTTGAGCTGCTCTTCCATGTTGACGGTGTTGTGCGCCTGCTGGAAGTGCTTGAGGCTGTCTTCCGCCTGCGCCAGCATCACCTCGCGCTCCTGGAGCTGGCGATGGACGAACTCGGCTGTGCGCGCCGCGCTGGTCTCCTTCAGTTTGCGCGTGGTCTGGTCGAGGAGCGCAACCATGCGGTTGGCCATGTCGGCGGCACGTTGCGGGTCGCGGTCTTCAACCGTCATGAAGAGCAGGCCGTTGTCCTGCAGCGTGAAGCCCAGGTGCGAGTGCAACCCTTCGATGGCTTCTTCGATGTTGCGCGCCTTGTAGCGCTTCATCAGGTCGAATTCCGTGATGATCTGCTCGCACACGGTGCGGCTTTTCATCATTTCGATGTATATGGTGCCGGGCGCGACGCCGCCCGCCCCCGCGATCGTGCCGAGCAACGGCGCGGAAAGCTGCTGCATGAGCGCCGCATACGGCATCATGCTGGTCTGTTCCGGTGGGAAGATGGTGGTGCTCGCCCGGTACCACGACGGCAAAATGAAGGAGATCGCCCCCAGCAGCACCGCGGACGCGACGCCACTCAGGAGAATGAACTTCCGCCACTGGATCAGGGTTCGAAAGAAAAACAGCATGCGGCGATAAGGCTACTTCTCGGCGGCACGCGGTGTCACGTTCGCTTCTGCGACCGCAGCCACCGGCTCGAGCCGCTGCGACGGAAAAGCATGGGCGGCCGGGGTCTTGCGCGTGCTCTCGGCCTTCTCCCAGACCACCTGGCGGCCGCCCGCAACGAAACGACCCATGGCGACAAGCGCGGCGCAGTTTACCATCGCGAAATAGAACGGCACCTGCAAAATCCGAGGCATCTTTTCGTTGCGACGCATGAGCCAGCCGCCGAAGGCGAGCGCGTAGCACACGAGTTGCAGTGCAAGGAATGCGGCGAACCACACATTGTCACGCGCCAGCACCGCGCTGGAAACCAAGGTCACCACGAGTGACGCACCCACCCACCAGCGAATCAGCTTGTGCGAAACAAACTGCCACAGGCGAACACCGTGCATGCGCGAACGCAGCCGTGCGAAGCCGGTCAGGCCCTGCAGCACGATGCGAACCTTGCGACCGAATTCTTCTTCCCACAGCTCCGCCGTGCGTTCGACGGCGACTGCGCGTGGTTCGTAGACGGTGCCGTAACCCTGGTTCGCCACGTCGAACGGGGTCTGGAAATCGTTGGCCAGATCGGGAAAACAATCGCGGAAAAGCGGACGGCGGACGGCGAAAATGGAACCGTTCGCCACCAGCACGCTGCCCAGCTGGCTCTCCCAGAGCTTGATGCGCGACTCATAGCGCCAGTAGAGGTTCTCGCCTTCGCCCACCGAAGTGGTGTCGTCGGAATACTTGAGCTCGCCCACCACACAGCCGACGGTGGCGTCGTTGAAGCGCGCCACCAGGCGCACGATGGCATCGCGCGAGAGCAGCGAGTTGGCGTCGGTAAAAACGATGAGATCGTCGTTGATGCCGCGCACGACGTCGTTGAGCGTCGCGTTCTTGCCCTTGCGCAGCGGCGAATCGTGGAGAACCACGCCGTGATCTTCATATTCGCGCGCGATGGAAACGGTGCGGTCGTTGGAGCCGTCGGAGGCGACGACGATGGTCAGCGGCCCCGCATGCTCGAGGGCCAGGCTGTTTTCGATCTTCTGGCGGATGACGGCTTCTTCGTTGAACGCCGAGATGATCAGGCACACGGATGGGGTCGCGGCCGGGGCCACCGGGGTCTCGCGGCGGGCGCGGAGCCGTCCGATCACATACAAAATGGCGGGATAGCCGGCGTATGTATATAGAACGAGGGCAAGGCTAGCCCAGAACAGAAACAGCCACATTGACGATCAGCTCCCTATTGGGGCCCGAAGATGCGTTGACGCCGCCGGGCGGCCAGGCCACCCTTCAACCTCGGAGTCGATATCAATCGCCGTTTAGTAGGACCTCCGTCCAACTGTTCCAGGTCTTTTTTGAATACTAACACACGGCTTTTTGGCGACCAAAGCCGTTTTCTAGTGAAGATCTGCCAGTGGCAGCGCCGCAAACCCATCTTCGCCATAGCCGACCCATAGCGTGTTCGCGTCGGCAGCGAGATCATTCACACGCTCGCCTCCAATGCCGTCTTTTGCGCTCCACCACGTCAACCGCCCCCTGGAGAGGCAGCCGAAACCGTCTTCGGTGCCCACAAACAGGCGTCCAGCCGGATCAAACGCGATGGCGGTAATGTCACCCGGCGTCTCCCACGGCGTTTTGCCGGCGCTCCCGGCCGGACTCATGGGCTGCCAGACCCCGCGTTCCGCGTCGTAGCGGTAGATGCGGTCCCGGGTGGCTGCAAACCAGTTGCCGGACAAGTCCTCGGCCACGTCGACAACAACGCTGGTCGAGTCCCAGTCGGTGAAGCGTGTCCAGCATCCATCGTGCCCGCGCATCGGAAGCGCGCCCACAATCGCCCAGTCGGAGGCCGGATACGCGCGCGCATCGCGCACCGCATCGGAACCGGTAAGGGGCTGTTCGTAGCGCAGCCATATTGCACCGTCGTAGCGATAGAGCGCGCCGGAACGCGCTCCCACCCAGACCATGCTCTTGTCATCCACGAAGACGGAGGCGAAGGCCGCGTCGGCGTCTCCGGTCGCGGGCGTGAAATCCGCCCAGCCGGTGGTATCCCGCCGACTGACGGTCCAACGACCCACCGCGAGCACTTCTCCGCCCGGCGAGATTTCGACCGCTTCGGCGTCGAGCGGTGATTTTTCGACCGTCAGGGTTTGCGCCAGCGCGTTTGCGTTCAGCACGCGCCCGCCGTTTACGAACCAGGCACTCCCGTGCCCGTCGGGCTGGATCGAAGCGACGGTTGGAGCCGGCAGCCCCTCACCAAGTGACAGATTGAATTCACCGCCGCGGCCGATCGCCGTCACCACGCCGTCGGAGGAACCAGCGAATGCGCCTGCGCCATCCGCGACAATGACGCGCCAGTCGAGCGCGGGCGCCTGCACACGCTGCCACTTGTTCGCACGCCACACGCAGATCCAACCCGGCCCGGCGACCCATAGCGCGTGATCGGCGCCGAGGGCGATGGAATTCGCATCGACGAACGAAACGCCGGTGGGCGCTTCCAGCATGGTGGCGTGTTTGCCGTCGAAGCGGAAAATACCGCGACGCGCGACGCGCACGAACGCCGTGCGCTCGTCACCAATCACCTGCCGCGCTTCACCGCGCGGGAATCCGGCACCGGCCTGAAACGAAACCATGGTGGTGTCGTCGACCTGCGCGCACACGCCGGCGCCGCACGCGTAGAGGCGCGGCCGACCCGGGCGTTCGAGGATGTCATACACGTTGACGTCGATCAGCGAATCACGTTTGGTAATCGCGAACTGGCGCGTGCCAGCGAGCACGCCCACACCGCCGCAGCGCGTCGCGAGCAGCACTTCACCGCGATTTCCGAATGCCACGTTCTGAACCTTGCGCAAAGGAAGCACACTGCGCGGCCTGGCCTCGCGCGCCGACATCACGCTGACGCGACCGTTGC
The DNA here is from genome assembly GCA_964621155.1 of uncultured bacterium. GTDB lineage: Bacteria > Krumholzibacteriota > Krumholzibacteriia > WVZY01 > JAKEHA01 > JAKEHA01. The sequence continues at coordinate 11,615 of CAZULB010000081.1, forward strand.
AAAAAATCGAAACCCCGGCATCCGTGGCGACCCACACACTGTCGCCGCGGCTCGCGATGGCGCGCACCGAATTGGACGGCAGTTGCGGGCCGGCAACAATCTGAACGCGCCGCGATGGATCCCGGATATCGGAGATGAACACGCCCGCGTTGGTGCCCACCCACACCGAGTCACCCGCGTGGCAGAGCGCGCGCACCTGCGGCGTCGGGCCTACGCGCCAGGGCTTGAGGGTCGCGCGGGCGGCAGGCGCGGTGGTGGCGCCGGCGGCGAATGCCTCGGCCGCGCACGCGCCCACAATGAACATTGCCGCCAACGCGGAGCGGGTGCGATGCTTCGCGCGGAGCGAAACGCGCGCACGCGCGTGGGGAGTTGAATTGATGAAAGTCAGTTTCATAGCCAATCCCACCGCCGGCCGGGGCCGCACCCGGGCCATGGTCGAATCCTTTGCGCGGGGGCTGTCGGTGGAGTCCGAACTGCTATGGACGCAAGGACCAGGCCACGCGGCAGAGCTTGCCCGCTCGGCGGCCGGCCGGAGCCACGTGATTTGTGCCGTGGGGGGCGACGGGACTGTCAGCGAAGTGGTCAACGGACTCATGCCGGACCCCGTCCCCCTGGTAGTGGTGCCGACGGGGTCGGGCAACGACTTTGCCTCCCTGGTCAATTGCCCGCGCACGGCGCCGGAACTGGCGCGGGTTCTGTCCGAGGGCGTGGGTGCGCGCTTTGACGTAATCGACTGCGGCGGTCGCTACTGCGCCAACTCGATCGGCATCGGCTTCGAAGCCCTGGTCACTTACCACAGTCTGTCGATCACGAACATGCGCGGGCTACCGCTGTATCTGCTCGCCGTCTTCAAAGCATTGCGCGAACCGGGAAGCATTCGCTATCGCGTGGATGTGGATGGTCGTGAAGCGGCGGCGGGAGAGTATCTGCTGATTTCAATTGGAAACGGCCCGCGCGCCGGAGGGGGATTCTATCTGAACCCGTCGGCAACACCGACCGACGGCAAGATCGACGTTTGCGCGGCGCGTGCCATGTCGCGCGCACGACTGCTGGCGATTCTTCCGCGCGCCATCAAGGGCGGGCATGTGAGCGCCCGGGGGATCGAGCTTTACCGTGGCGCCTCCGTTTCGGTCTCGTCCACTACGCCCTTCCCCATCCACATCGACGGCGAATATCTGGGCCGTCGCGATACGCCGCTTCATCTGAAAATCATTCCGGGCGTGCTGCCGGTGCTCTCGTTACGCGAGGGCAAGGTGGCGGTCACGTTTGAGAAGTTGCTCGCGTAGTTACGCGATGCTTCTTTGCGCTGCACGTGTGAAAGCGCGAGGGATCGCGAGCGCAGGTGGGAAGGGGGAAGTCGCTAAGGGGCGTTGTCGGGGCCGAGGCGCACCGCGGCACCGGTGGGCGCGGCAGCGTCATAGACGCGGGGCGGCGAGATGCGGAATCCGATCCAGCCCGGCACTCCATACTCGCCGCCGGTGAAGACGCGCTCCATGCTCTCCTTCTCCGCGTCCGACCAGGAGCCAAGAAACAGCTTGATGATGTCGGCGCGGTCCATCACGAGGTCGACGCCGGCGTCCCGCACATAAGTCGAAAGCGTTCCATTGCGCAGCGCCGCGAAGGCCTCGCGGTTCACCTTGCCGTCGAGGTCGATCACACGGCGCCCGGAGAGATATCCGATCGTGCCGCTCTGGAACACACCGATGGTGTCGGATGCGTCGGTGTGCGTTTTGATCCACTTCGCCGCGTCGTAGAACGGATAGATCGGCACCGCGCGAAATGCGCTGGTATAGCCCATGAAGAGGATGCTCACCGCATAGACGCCCGCGCCCGCCAGAGCGAAGCTGCGCGTCCGAGCCGATCGTGACTGAAAGTTCGCAATCGCGTCGTCGATTGCGAGCCCGGCGAAAATCATGCTGATGAAATAGACCGGGTAGTAGTAGCGGAGAAAGAAGAACACTCCGAAGACGAATGTCGAGTACGCCACCAGCATCATCGTGGAGAACACGAGCAGGAATTCAAATTCGCGGCACTCTCGCCCGCGCTCCGTGCGACGGCGCCTCCACCACCAGACGCCAAGCGCGAGCAACATCGCCACCCCGGTCGCGTCGGCCACAACTTCGGTGGCACGCGGCGCGCCCAGGCGCTCACCCAGCTTCGTGCTGCCGCGGAAGAACGGATGCACGGCCGGAATTACCTTGAGCGTCTCCAATGAACGTCCGAAGTGCTCGGCAACGAAAGTGGAATTGGGCCCCTGCGAGGCGAGCTGAAAGGACGGTCCATACGCGATGGCGAGAAAACGCGTGGCACGGCCGCTCTCCGGAAACGGAGAGCCGACCGCGAAAACGCCATAGATCATCCACGGCAGACAGGCCAGAAAACAGGTGGCGCCGGCGATCGCCATTTCCCCGCGCCATGAGTGTCCGGCGCGATTGCGACGGCGCACGAGGAGAAAGTCGAGACACAGAGCGAGAATGAACAGGCCCAGGTCGACCCGGGCCAGGATGCATCCGCCGGCCAGCAAACCCATGAACACGAGGTGGCGGCGCGCCACGCGCGGCTGCGGACGAATCTTGTCGAGATAGAAGAGCAGGGTCGAGGCCAGCATCAGCACGGCAACCGACGTCTCGAGGCCGTTGGCAGTCTGTCGCACGACAATGGACGAAAACACCCATGCTCCCGCGGCCAGGATGGCTGCGGTCTCGCTCGTCCGCCGCACCAGTATGCGATACAGGAGATACGTTGTCGCCACGGTGCACAGTGCCGAGAGCACGAGCGCCGCGTGAATGGGAACGGTGTCGCTGGAGCCGGCAACCCAGTAGAACGGAACCAGGAACGCGACGTAAAGCGGCTGAAAACCGTTGGTCAGGTTGGTGCCGTCGAAGGTGGGACCGTCACCGTGCGCGATGTGGCGCGCAATCTGGAAATCGTAAAAGCTGTCGTCGTAGAGGAAACTGCGGGCGAGGGTGGGAAAATCCAGCGCGGCAACGGTAAAGTGTACCGCTGCTGCCGCCGCGAGAACGACGAGAAGGCCGGGGGTCAGACGTTTCAAGGGCGGACGTTAACAGTTCGTGCGGATACTTTCCTCTCAAGCAAAGCTATTGATTTATAGTGCCTTATCGTACCCGATCCTTGCCTTCCGTGTCAATTCGAGTGGCTAGTATCTTATCACCACGGGAGTTGCGTCAACGCGCCGGACGCAGATGTAGGGCACCGGGTCGTCGTCGCGCAACTCGGGGACGATCTGGTTGCCACCGTTGGCCACCAGTCCCTCGACGAAATGGTACGGGAGCACGACGGGCGCCGAACCCACCGGAACACCCGCTTCGATTCGGTTGTAGTCCGCGCTCACGTAAACGCCGGGATTCGCCGGCACGGAAAGTTCCCAGAAGCGGAGTGGTCCGTCCTCCCAGCGCAGCGTGACGCCAGGAATTGCGCCGACAAAGCGTCCCGTGCCCCCGGTTGC
>CAZULB010000082.1:0-13973 GCA_964621155.1 uncultured bacterium
ATACGCAATCACGACGCCCACGGCCACATCCGCGGTCAGGCCGCGAAACGCCGTCGCGAGCTGTTTCTCCACCACCGTCTGCTCCTGCCCCGCGTCGCGCTCGCTCAAGAGCTCCCCCACGCACAGAATGGGGGCAAGTCCGTCGCGCAGTGCGGCGGCGAGCTTGCGCGTGACGATTTCGTTGCTCTCGCCCAGCACATGACGCCGCTCGGAATGGCCGACGATCACCATGCTGGCGCCGGCGTCTTTGAGCATTGCGCCCGAGACTTCCCCGGTGAATGCACCGTCTTTCTCGAAATAGAGGTCCTGTGCACCGACTGCGACGGGAGTGCCCGCCAATGCAAGCGCGAGCGGTTGCACGCAGAAGAATGACGGGAAAACAGCGAGGTCAACCGACGCGAGCCGTGGTAACGCCGCACGAAGTGGAACGACGAATTCCGTCGCTGTGGCGACGGTTTTATTCATCTTCCAGTTCGCGGCGATAAGGCTGCGTCGCGACATAAGGGGCGAACGATCGCTAACCGGCCACTTCGGCCACGTCGCACAGCGCTTCCACGCCGGGCAGCGTGCGGCCTTCCATGAATTCGAGCGACGCACCGCCGCCCGTCGAAATGTGCGTGAAGCGGTTCGAAATCCCCATCAGGTTGACCGCCGCCACGCTGTCGCCGCCACCCACGATGGTGGAAGCACCGCGGCCGGTCGCATCCGCGATGGCGCGCGCAACCGCGCGCGTGCCTTCGGCGAAGGACGGCTTTTCGAAGATGCCCATGGGTCCGTTCCAGAAAATGGTGCGCGCGGTGGCGATCTGCGCTTTGAACAGATCCACCGTCTTGGGACCGATGTCGACTCCGCACCAGTCTTCCGGAATATCCGCGATCGACACTTCGCGCGTGGGCGCGGCGTCGTCGATCTCCTGCGCCACGATGGTGTCGACCGGAAGCAACAGCCGCGAGCGTCCCGGCCGCGTGCGCGAGAGGAGCTCCTTGCACATGGGGAGATGTTTTTCATCCACGATGCTGCGCCCCACTTCGAGGCCGGAAGCGCGGATGAAGGTGTACATCATGCCGCCGCCCACCAGCAGCACGTCGACGCGGTCGAGGAGACTCTTGATGAGGTCGATCTTGCCCGACACCTTCGCTCCGCCCAGAACGGCGAGAAACGGCCGCGCGGGATTGTTGAGCGCGTCACCCAGCGCACGCAGCTCCTTCTCCATGAGAAAGCCCGCGGCGCGCACCTGGATGTATTCGGCCACGCCCGCGGTGGAGGCATGCGCGCGGTGCGCGGTGCCGAAGGCGTCGTTCACGTAGATGTCCGCGACCGAGGCGAGCTCTTTTGCGAACGCGGGGTCGTTCTGCTCCTCTTCCGGATGGAAGCGGAGATTCTCGAGCAACAGCGCTTCCCCGTCGCGCAGGGCCGCGACCTTCTGCTTCACATCCGGGCCGACGCAATCGTCCGCAAACCGAAGCGGATTCCTGATCAGCTCGGCGAGACGCTGCGCCACCGGTGCCAGCGAAAGTCCCGGCTCCCTGTGGCGCGGACGCCCCAGGTGGCTCATCAGGATCAGCCGCCCGCCGCGATCCAACACATCCTTGATGGTCGGGAGCGACTCCTGAATGCGGGTGTCGTCGGTTATGGAAAGATCGTTGTCCAGCGGAACATTGAAGTCCACTCGCACGAGCACGCGCTTGCCCTTCACGTCACAGTCACGAATGGAAAGTTTTTTCATGCCTCCATCAACGTCCAATCATTCGAAGCACGTCCACCATCCGGCCGGAATAGCCGAATTCGTTGTCATACCAGGCCATCACCTTGAAGAACTTGTCGCCCAGCGCCATGGTGCAGAGCGAATCGAACACCGCCGAGTGCGGATTGCCGACCACGTCGACGGAAACGATCGGATCCTCGGTGTACTCGATGATTCCCTTCATCGATGACTTCGCAGCCTCGCGCATGGCGGTGTTGATCTGCTCGACGCTGGTCGCTTTCTCGGTCTCGAACGTGAGATCCACCAGCGAGCCGTCGGAAACGGGTACGCGAACCGACGTACCATCGAGACGCCCCTTGAGCGCCGGCAGCACCTTGGTGACCGCCTTGGCGGCACCCGTCGTGGTCGGAATCATGGAAACCGCCGCGGCGCGCGCGCGGCGCAGATCCTTGTGCGGTGCATCCAGAATTTTCTGGTCGTTGGTGTAGGCGTGGATCGTCGTCATCAACCCGTAGTGTATCCCGAAATTCTCGTGCAGCACCTTCGCCACCGGTGCGAGACAGTTGGTCGTGCATGACGCCACCGAAACGATCTTGTGCTTCGCCACGTCGAACTCGGTGTGATTGACACCCGGCACGATGGTGACGTCCGGATCGGTGGCCGGCGCCGAGATCAGCACCCATTTGGCGCCCGCCGCGATGTGCTTCTGCGCATCGTCGCGCTTGGTGAAGAAACCGGTCGATTCCACCACGACATCGACACCCAGTTCTTTCCACGGAAGCTTCGTGGGGTCTTTCTCCGCCACGATACGAACCGCCTTGCCGTCCACCTCGAGACCGGTTGCCGTTGCCTTGACGGCTGACGGGAAACGGCCGTGTACGGAATCGTACTTGAGCAGATGAGCCAGGATGTCCGGGCTGGTGATGTCATTGATCGCCACGATGTTGAATGCGGGATCCTTGTATGCATGCCGGTAAACAAGGCGGCCGATGCGCCCGAACCCGTTGATCGCTACCGTGATCGCCATTCGATCCTCCTGAAACGCTACCCTGCACCCGCGGCGCCCAGACATTTCAACGCCGGCCGCGCACGCCTGCTTGTGGTGGGGTCACCAAATGAATATGGAATGTGGGACTTATGAGCCGTCGCGGCGCCCGTCACCTGGATTTCGATTCCCATCGATAGGTACGCTACGACGAACATAACGGTGTGGCAAATCCGGCATATCAAGGACACCGGCGCACCACACCCTCGATGTTATTCCCACCGGAAGTCCTTGTCAAGATTGAGGAAAGGGCCCCTGGTCGGGTACCTGCTGGTCGCGGTAACCGGCGGCGACCGCTACCACCTCACGCGCACCCGCAGCCCCCAGGGCGGCGGCACACGCTCGCAGCGTGGCGCCGGTCGTTACCAGATCATCGACCAGGATGATGTCCGCCCCGCGCACACGCCCGCCTTCGGCCCGAAAGGCTCCTTCCAGGTTTGCCAGCCGAGCTTCCCGGCCGAGCGTCGACTGCGGTTTCGTGCGGCGAATCTTGATCAGCGCGCGCGGATCGAAGTCGAGCGCCCAGTGCGCTGCGAGCGCGCGCGCAATACGCTCTGCCTGGTTGAAGCCGCGCCGCCGTTGCGCGCTTCGGTCCATTGGAACCGGAACCACGACGCGCGTGGTCCCGGCGCGGGCGGAAAAATCGGGGAGGCTCCGGACCATCGCCGCCGCGAGCCACGGTGCAATGCGCGCGCGCCGCGCAAACTTGAGCAGTCGTATGAGGACAAGCAGACGCTCGTCGGCGACGAACGCGGGGTAGACTCGCGCCGGCGCATCCCGATGGGACATGGGAGGCAGATAGACGGGCCCCGGCCAGGCCACAACCCGACCCGCACAGGCAGCGCACAGGAGGCGGGTCTCGAGTTGAAACGCGCCCGCGGAAAAAACCACCAGCGGCGCCGCGAGAGCGCAATCTTCGGCGTGCGTGCGCGTGTCATCGATCAGCACGCCGCACGCGTGGCATCTTTCGTCGATCAGAAAATCCAGCGCACACTGCGCCAGCCACGAAATTCCACCCATCCACCCTCACCCAATCCCGACGCGACAACTTGTCAGAGCCGAGAAGCCTCGCGCGGCAAATGATCGCGTCTACGTCGTCGTCGCCCGCTCCTTGCGCATCAAGAGAAAGACGCCGAAGAAGAACACGAAGATGCAGATGACCTGATTGAAGGAAAGTCCGCCCAGCACACGCGCATTGGGCTCGTAATAGCGAAAGAAATCGACCGTGAAACGGCCGATGGCGTAGAGCACGCACAACATGCCGAACATCGCGCCGCGCTTCTTGAGATACGGCTGCAGCAACATCAGGAGTGTGAAGATCAAGAGCCCTTTGACGGACGAGTAGAGCTGCGTCGGGTGCAGCGCCACGTGGTCGACACCCTGCTGCTGGGCCAGTTGCATGGCGGCGGCGCCGGCGGGCGAGTCGGGCGGAAAGACCATACCCCATGCGTGCGTCGTCGGCTTGCCGTAACAACACCCGCTCAGGAAGCAACCGACGCGTGTGAAGACGAGCCCGAGCCCGATCGAGGGCGCCATGATGTCTGCAATTTGCAGGAATGAAAGCTTGTTCTTCTGCACCCACCAGTACGAGGCAATGGTGGCCAGAATGAAGCCGCCGTAGAACGTAGCACCGCCCTGCCACAGAGCAAACATGTCGAGCGGGTTCGAGTACTGTTCGAGATGGAACAGCACGTACAGCAAGCGCGAGCCCACCACCGCGGCCAGAATGATGATCACGCTGAGGTCGAGAACCTTTTGCGGATCCAGTCCCGCTTTCCTGGCGCGGCGCGACGCCAGCCAGATGCCGAGCAGAAAGCTGAGGGCAAGCATGAAGCCGTAGGAACGAATCTGCAGCTTGCCCAGGTGAATCAGAATGGGATGCATTGAGTTTCCTCTCGAGAACGCAAACGGTTGCCCCTACTATAGCGCGGCGCTAGTACTCTGACCAGCGCGCGGTACAGTTGAGCAAGAGCCCGATCAGGAAGCAGCTAACCAGCATCGAGCTGCCGCCGTAGCTGATGAACGGCAGCGGAATGCCTGCCACGGGCGCAATGCCGGTGGTCATGCCGATGCTCACGAAGAGCTGAAACGCGAAGTACGACGCAATGCCAACGCACAGGGTGGCGGCGAATTCGCTCTTCATCTTTTGCGCCGCAATCAGTGCCCGCACAATCAGTACACCGAAGACGAACAGAATGGCCAGTGCGCCGACGAATCCGAGTTCTTCACCGAGCACGGAAAAAATGAAGTCCGTGTGCTTGGCGGGCAGGTAATCGAGCGCTTTCTGGCTGCCCTCGAGGTAGCCCTTGCCGGAAAATCCTCCCGAACCGATGGCAATCTTCGACTGCAACACCTGCCAGCCGGCGCCCAGCCTGTCCGAGTCCGGCGCGAGAAAATTGGTCACACGCCGCTGCTGGTAGGGTTTCAGGTGCTGCCACAAATACGGCAGTGCCACGCCGATGCCGACGTTGGCCACGACCAGCGAAATGCTCTCGAGCAGAAACGACCGTCGCCAGTAGGCAACGATGAGAATAGTCACGATGAAAATGCCGAACGGCCACGCGTTGCGGGTGACATCTTCGCCGTAGATCACAAGCACGCTGCTCACGATGGGCGAGAGCAGGAAGAGAATATGCAGCCCGCGGAAGCCGCGCCAGTAGAGCACGGGCAGCAGGATGCCCAGGAAAACCATGGCGGTGCCGAGGTCGGGCTGCTTCAGCACCATGAAGAACGGCACGATGAAGCTAAGCAGCACCGGTATCAGCGTGCGCCACGAGTTGGGATTGGCGCGGTGCGATGACAGGAGGCGCGCCCACACCAGGATCACCGCCACCTTGGTGAGTTCGCTGGGTTGGAGCGCCATGGGCCCAAGGTTGAGCCAGCGCTGCGTCCCGGCCTGCCGCGCGGGCAGAATCAGCACCACGGCAAGCAGCACCAGGCACAGGCCGTACACAATCGGTGCCAGAGACTCGAAGAAACGAAACGGAATCAACACGGCGGTGAGCATGACGATGGAGCCGATGCCGAGCCACAAGAGCTGGCGCGCGAAGTACGAGCCACGCACGAATCCGGTCGCGTCAGCGGTATGTGACACCGAATACACGATGGAAAGCCCGATCACGGCCAGGATGCCGGCGCAGATCAGCACGACCCAGTCGAAGTCGCGCGTGAGCCTCACTCTTCACCTCCGCTCGTCTGTCCAGCGGGAACCGCATGAATGCCGGTACTGCCGGAGCCCATGCCCGCGATCGCCACGGGTTTGCCCGGCTGTTCATTCGCGGTGGTTTGCACCGGCGGTCCCTCGCGGAGTCGGCCCGGCCGGAAATACTCGCGAATGAAGTCGCGTGAAATCGGCGCCGCGATCTCGCTGCCATGCCCCGCATTCTCCACGATGACAGCCAGGGCGATCTTCGGGTTGTCCGCGGGCGCATAGCACATGTACCACGAGTGATCCTCGCCGTGCGGGTTCTGCGCGGTACCCGTCTTGCCCGCCACCTTGATATCGGGCAACCGCGTCCAGTAGGCCGTGCCGCCCGGGGTCTCCACCACACCCAGCATGGCGCGACGCAGGATTGAGAGCGCGTTGCCTTCCAGACCTTCCACCCTGGTGCGCGGGTGCGGAAGCGGCGCGTCACCTTCCACGATTTCCACGAAATGGGGCGTCACCAGCCAGCCGCCGTTACCCACCGCGGCAGCAACGCGCGCCACGTGCAGCACGGTGGCGAGATACTCGCCCTGGCCGATGCAGTTGTTGATCATCAGGCCTTGCGTCCAGCGCCCCTTGCCGTGCAGCTTGTCGTAGTAACGTCGCGTCGGCACGTTGCCCGCCACTTCAATGGGCAGATCGATTCCGGTTTTCTTGTCGAAACCGAACGCCTGCGCGGTCGCCGCCAGCGCGTCAACGTCGAGCATCTGTCCAATCTTGTAGAAGTAGACGTCACACGAATTGATGATCGCGGCCATCAGGTCCATGTTGCCGTGGCCTTCGGGCTTCCAACACTTGAATATGCGGTTGCCGAAGCGCGTCGAGCCGTCGCAGTAGGCCAGGACGCGACCGGGATCGACGAGCTGGTTCTCGAGCAGCGACAGCGTGACCACGATCTTGAACGTCGATGCCGGCGCGTAGCGCGCCTGTGCGATGCGGTTGAAAAGCGGCTTGGTCGGATCGCGCAGGAGATCGTTCATCATGGATGCCGACACGCCGAGCGCGAATTCGTTCGGGTCGTAGGCCGGGTGGCTGGAGGCGGCGATGATGCCGCCGTTGGCGACGTCGAGCACGACCGCCGCCGACGGATTGGGGCGCGTCGCGAGCAACGAATCCAGAAAAGCCTGCATCGCGAAATCCATCGCGAGGTGGAGGTCGTGCCCCGCTATCGGCGTGGTCGACCATTCCGTCACTTCCCCCAGCGACTGCCCGGACGCTGTCACTTCGATGGCGCGCTGTCCCGGAATTCCGCGCAGCTTGTCCTCGTACTGACGTTCGAGTCCGGCCTTGCCGATCAAGTCGCCGGGGACGAATTGTCCGTTGGACGAAAGAACTTCGTCGGGCGTCACCTCACCCACGTAGCCAAGCACATGCGCGGCCACATCTTTGCCCGGATAACGGCGGCGCAGGTGCTGCTCCACCTTGAGCTCGGGGAAATCCATCCAGTTTTCACGCACGTATGAAATGATGAACTTGTCGGCGTCGGGAAAAAGCGGGAACGCCATGCGGCCGTAGCGCTTCTGCCAGGCGTCGAAGCGCGCCATGGCGTGTGTGCTGTCGATGGGGATGTAGGGAGAGAGTTTGCGCACCGTCGCCAGCACGTCGTCGCGCCTGCGCCACTGCATCGTGACCTGGAAGTTCAGCGCGTTGTCGATGATCACCTGTCCGTAGCGGTCGCGCAGGAGTCCGCGCGGGCCCTGCAGGCGTTCACGCTGGAGCTGGTTGTCGCGCGCGAACTGCGCGTATTCGTTGTGGTGAATGACCTGCAATGTGAAGAGCCGGCACACCACCGCAACGAAGGCAATGGCGCACAGAACGAGGAGGGTGCGCAAGCGGCGCGGTCCCTCGAAGAGACTCTTACCGTCGCGTTTGGCCAAGCGTGGTCACCACCCTTGCACCGAGCATCGCCAGCAGACGCTCCACCACGATGCCGGCCACGGCGGTATACAGCGCCGAGCCGAGCCCCACGGTGAAGAGCGTCACGAGCGCGCTCCCCAGATGCGGCCACATGAAGACCAGGAGATAGATGATGTCGTGCGCAAAAGACGCCACGAAGAACACGATGAAAAGAACCACGAACCCGGGCGACGTCGCCGCGCCCAGCCGTCCGGCACCATAGCCGAGCACGGTCTTGGCCAGCGCGTTCAGGCCGATGAAGCCGGGGTTGGCCAGGTCGACGATGAGTCCCACGAAGAATCCGAAGAACGAACCGGCAATCGGCCCGCGCTGCAACCCGAACAGCACCACACACACAACGATGAAGTCGGGTTCGATGGAGCCGAGCGCCATACGGTGGGCCACCGACGCCTGCAGCGCCAGGTAGACCAGGATGCCGATGATGGGCGTGATGTGCTTCACCGGCGCCTCCGCAGCAAGATGTCGCGCATGAGGCTGGTGTCCGCATTGTCGTAGAATAGCGAACGCTCCCACGGAATCTCGTCGGTCATGACGAAGATTTCCTCCAGGGAGAGGAAGTTGACCGGGCTTTTCGCGTCGATGCGCAGCGACAGCCCGTCGCTGGCGGGCGCGACCCGGGTCACTACCGCCACGGTATAACCCTTGGGGATGGTGCCCCCGAAACCGCTGGTGAGCAGGGTGTCGCCGGCCATCACGTCCTCCACCGCACCCACGTGCTTGAGCTCGAAGAAGTTGCGATAGCGCCACTCGAGCACTCCTACCACGCGGCTGCGCTTGTCCACGCAGCTCACAGGGTGGTTCTTGCTGGAAACGAGTTGGACCCACGCCGTGTTTTCGAACACCTGCGAGAGGCTCCCCACCAAACCGCCGTACGAAAGCACGGGCATGCGCTCACGCAGACCAGAACTGGCGCCCTTGTCGATGACAAGATTGGTTTGCAGGCGATCGAAGTCGCGGCCGATGACCTCGGCGGGAACGAGTTTGCGCGTCTGCTCTTCCTTGAATTCGGCCAGGCGGCGCAGGCGTTCGCGCTCGTCACGGAACTGGAGCAACCGCTCGCGCTCGAGCGACAGCGTTGCCACCATGCGCGCCAGCCGCTCGTTCTCCGCGTGCACGCGCGTGTAGTCGTGCATCACTGTTGTGACGTGCTGTACGGGAGCCATCAGGCGCGCGAGGACACTGCGCCCTATGGCGAGCTGCGCCGGCTCGGGCAGAGCCATCAGCCCGAAAGACACGAGGATCAGAACAACGAGGACCGTCCGGTCGCGATGCGTTTCGAAGACCGCTTCGAAAAAGTGCATTGCTATCAGTCGCGCGAGCTGGACATCAGCACCCGTTCGTACTGGTGGATGTTGTCGAGCACTTTGCCCGCGCCGAGCACCACGCACAGGAGCGGATCGTCCACGACGTTGATGGGCAGATTGGTTTCTTTCTTCAGCAGCACATCGAGACCCTTGAGCATGGCGCCACCGCCCGTCATGACAATTCCGCGGTCGACGATGTCGGCTGCGAGCTCGGGCGGTGTCTGTTCGAGAGCGTTCTTGAGCGCCTCCACGATCTGCGAAATGGGTTCGGCGATCGCTTCGCGAATTTCTTCGCTGGTGAGCTTGAGGTTCTTCGGTATCCCGGCGACGAGATCACGCCCCTTGATCTCCATCTCGAGCGGCTTGTCGAGGCGCGAAGCGCAGCCGATGCGCATCTTGATCTGCTCGGCAGTCTGTTCGCCGATCAGCATGTTGTAGGTGCGTTTGACGTAGTTGACGATGGCATCGTCAAGCTCGTCGCCCGCGACACGGATGGAGCTGTCAGCCACGATGCCGTCGAGCGCGATCACGGCGATTTCAGTGGTTCCGCCGCCGATGTCGATGATCATGTTGCCCGACGGCTTGTCGACGGGAAGCCCCACGCCAATGGCGGCCGCGATCGGCTCCGCGATCAGAAATACTTCGCGCGCTCCGGCGTGTTCGGCGGAATCCCGCACCGCACGCTTCTCCACTTCGGTAATGCCTGAAGGCACCGCGATCACGATGCGCGGGCGGATGAAGTGCTTTTTCTTCTGCGATTTCCGAATGAACTCACGCAGCATCATCTCGGTGATCTCGAAGTCTGCAATGACGCCGTCCTTCATGGGCCGCACGGCGGCGATGTACTCGGGCGTCTTACCCAGCATGGTCTTGGCTTCCAGGCCGACGGCGTACACCTTCTTGGTGCGCTGGTCCACGGCCACCACCGACGGCTCGTTCAGCACGATACCGTTGCCCTTCACGAACACGAGCGTGTTGGCGGTGCCGAGGTCGATGGCAACGTCGTTGGTGAGATAGTTGTTCAGTCTGGAAAACAGTGACATTTAGAACTCCGTGCTCGGGTCAGAAGTACCCGGCTTCTTTCAAACTCTGGAAACGATCCGACCCGATCACGATGTGATCGAGCAGCTCGATGCCGATCAGATCGCCACACTTTGCGAAGCGTCGCGTGAACTCGATATCCTCGCGGCTCGGTGTGGGATCGCCGGTCGGATGATTGTGCACGAGTATGATTGACGCCGCGCTCGCCGCGATGGCCGGCTTCAAAATCTCCCGCGGGTGCACAATCGACGCATTGAGCGAACCGATCGACACCGTCACCACGCGTATCACGCGATTCTTCGTATTCAGAAACGCCGCTTTGAAGTGCTCGCGATCGTAATCCTTCATCTCGTCCATGAACATGCGTGCGATGTCACGGGGGGCTCGGACGGATGATCCGCTGGAACGCGACTCGCGCGCAAAACGTTTTCCCAGCTCGAACGCGGCCGCCAGCTGGCAGGCGCGCGCAAAACCGATGCCCGGGACACGGCGCATTTCATCCACGCCGGCCCGGCCCAGGGCAATCAGATCTCCGAATTCACCAAGCAATCTCAGCGCCAGCACCAGCGCTCCCGACCCGCGTGTCCCCCCTCCGATAACGATCGCGAGGAGCTCCTGCAGCGAAAGTTCAGACGCCCCCCGCGCGTAGAGGCGTTCGCGCGGCCGATCGTGCGACGGAAGCCCGTTTGTCGTCTCGTTTCCCATTCCCCCCAACCTCCTCCACCCACAATTCGAAACGGTTTCTACAGCCCGGCGTACGCTATCAAAGGGCTGCAAATCATGGCAAGAATATTACCGACACGGGCGGCAAATGGTCGTCGCCCGCGCAGAGTCTGGCCGTCGCGGTGTGGTCAGGAAGCTGCCAGGCGGCGCGCGTGCTCGGTGGCAAATTCGGCCCACTCGCTGGAGGGGTAGCGCGCCACTAGCTGCTCATACGCGAAGCGCGCGCGGTCGCGGTGCCCCTGGCGTGCATAGAGATTGGCTACGCGCAGGAGCGCAAACGCGGCTTCGGTGTGATCACCGTGGACACGCACGAAGCTCTCGTAGGCCTTGAGGGCGATGTGAGGTTTCAAATTTCGCTCGAGTCCGAAGGCGAGGTCGAGCTGGACGGCGGCGTCGAGCACGAAATCGTCGAACGCACGCAGGGCCTCGACGTAGGTTTCCTCGCCGCGCCCGCGCCGCCCCGATTCCAGCAGGCAGGCTACCGCGCGTTGGTACGCCTCGCGCGCTGCCGCACGATCTCCGCAGGGCAGGCTCACGCGCGCCAGCTGCGCCTGTGCCTCACCGTCCTGCGGCCGGGCCGTGGCATAGCGGCCGAATTCGTCCTGTGCCCCGTAGTATTCGCCGCGGCGCAGGTAGCGCTTGCCCTTCACTAGATAGCCCTCCACGCTGCCGCTCTTCCATCCGCCGGCCAGCAGCATGATCCCGACGCCAAAGCCGAAACCGGCCACATGCGTGAGGTAGGCCACATTCGCTCCCGCACCTTCCAACTGCACCAGACCCCGCACAACCTGGAGCAGCACCCACAGCCCCATGGCGAACACCACATGCAGGTCGGAGCGGCCCGCCCGGTTGGTCGCCATGAGCGGGGCAAACACCCACCACGCGATACGCACGTTGTGGTGGCGGAGCCGCACCAGAAACGCGCCCATCAGGCCCGACACTGCGCCCGACGCGCCGATGATGCCGGCCGTGGTCTGCAGCACGTGCAGGTTGTACCAGCCCTGCGCCAGGTTGCCCGCCATCGCAGAGCCAACGAAGAGGAGCGCAAACCGTAATGTTCCGATGCGGTCCTCGAGGTAGCAGCCGAAAAGCACGAGGTAGAGCAGGTTCGAAATGATGTGGAACCAGTCGTAGTGGACGAACGCGGCGGAAAGAGACGTCAAGAGCGGCGAAAAACCCGGATAGTAGACCCAGTCGCGCACGTGGAACGGCAGCGCGGCGGGAAAGAAGCGATTGGCAGCAAAGAGGAATGCGCACGCAAGAGAAAACAGCGCCGTCGCGACGGGAAAACGGCGCAGCTCCGCATCGATTCCAACGGGAACGTAGTAGAAGAAATACATTCTACCCGGAGGCAGCAATTTCTACGCCCCCCGCCCGACTGGGCAAAAAAAACGCGGCTCCTTCCTGCGAAGGAGCCGCGTTGCAATCCTCTCAGCAGCTTGCAGCTGCCGTCAGATTAGTAGTTCCAGACCGCCGCAATGTGGGTGACCGGGCCGGATCCAGTCTCGTAATTCGAGTATCCGGTGAGCCAGTAACCCAGGTTGAACGGCGTCTCGCTCGCGAGCTCGAGATCGATGGTCCACTCTGCGATGTTGAAGCCGCAGCCGAGGAACCAATCGAAGCCGTTGGGCGTGATCTGATTCGGGTTGAAGTTCGGAGCACCGGCGGTGGCCTTGAGCTTGTCGCCACCGATGGACTTCTCTTCAATCGACACCAGATACTTCGCAGCGCCGACGCGCGTGGTCAGCCAGCTGGTGACCTGCGTCTCCAGGGCGAGGCGGACCGTCGGCAGGTACTGCGCCGTGATCTTGTCGAGCGAAGCAGCCACCGTGTCGGGATTCGAGTACTCGAAGTCCTGATGCATGTACTCGAGCGCGAACACGATCATGTTGTCCTGGTTGACATCCATGTTCAGGCCCACGCCCAGCATGAAGTCGGTGGTCTTGTCACCATTGGGAGCCGGAATCGCGCCCGCGCTGCTCTTGAGCGAGTAGTCGGACGACGAGAACTCCGCAACCGGGACGACGGTCACATTGTCCTTCCAGTCATAGAACAGGCGCGCCGCGATATCGAACGCGGTGCCGCTGTCCCACTCGACCTTGGTGGTGCCCACGGTCTGCTCGCCACCGGCCGTGCCGAAGGTGACGGACGCGTCGAACACCATCTTGTCGTTGTTGGTCCACGAGAAACCGCCACCGACGGTCAGCCACGAATTGCTGGCCTTGGCATCAGCGCCCGTGTCTTCTGCGTTCCACTTCGACTGCGTGATCGAGAGACCCAGGGCGATGTTTTCGCCAAGCTCCCAGCCGCCGGCCAGATCCCACTTGTTCATCGGCGTGTCGTCGAAGGTCGGCGAGCCGACCGCAGGCAGGAAGCTCGAATTACCGGGATTATGGTTCTGATAGAACGGGTTGCCGATCCAGAAACCCGGATGGTCGATCGCGTTCTCATTCAGAGTGATGCGATAGGTTCCCCACTTGCCATCATCACCGCAAGCGTGGATCCAGCCGAGACCGCGGGTATCCGTGAGGCTGTTGCCATCCCAGAAGCCCATCTCAGCGTTGACCTGGTTACCGAACGACGGCAGCGTGCTGTACCAGCGGTTGACTGCCGAGTCGTCGCTGATGTAGTCGCCGACATTCGCCAGCGACCGCACTCGGGCCGTGGTCGCGGATGCGACCGAGGCGCCGACCATCAGGACTAAAAACGAAGCCAGAGCAATCTTGCTCCAGTTCTTCAACATTTTGACCTCCTCTGGTGGGAATGGCTCAAAGCTCGAGTTCCACTCCCGTTGCCAATTGACTTCCAAAACAACCACCGTCGGATACTCCGTCGGGGCTCGCTGTTCAAGGCGCGTCGATCAAAAACCCGAGTCCATCACCCCCTTGTGCGAAGGCTAGCTGGTGGCGATTCCGGGATCGCCCACGAGTCCTAAATCGCGCGGCCTTTCGGCCTACGCCCCCCGGCTTTCTTCCGGTCCCGCCCGAGGGCGGGTGAGAAGCACCCGGGAAAAACGCCCCCCGTGGGACGCTT
>CAZULB010000083.1:0-3359 GCA_964621155.1 uncultured bacterium
TTGTCGGGATGGAAATACTTGCGCGCCACTTCCATCACACGCTCGGCGCTGACGCGCTTGATGGCCTCACGGTGGCGATCGGCGAGCTGATAGTCGCCGAGGAGCTGGTAGTAGCCCAGGTTCGACGCCTGTCCCTCCATGGTCTCGAGCTCCTTGAACATCGCGCGCTCCACCTGGCGGCGCGCCTTGTCGAGTTCTCCTTCGCCCGCGCGTTCGTGCTTGAAGCGCTCCACTTCGGTGAAAATGGCTTCGCACGCGGGCTCCCACTTTTCACGTGGCATCGAAGCCGAAACGAGAAAGAAGCCCGGCCATTTCTCCGCCAGCAGGTCGGCGCCCACCGATGTAACAAGCTGCTTCTCCTCGCGCACCTGACGATACAAACGCGAGCTGCGTCCCGCGCTCAATAATTCGGCGAGCATCTGGAGCGCGGGATAGTCCTCATCGAGCAGGCTCGGCACGTGGAAACCGGCGCCGAGATATGCGTGCTCCTGCGGCCCCTCGTATGCCTTGAAGCGGAATTCCCGCTGTGCCGGCTCGACCGGCGGCTCGTTGATGGTGACTTTGCCGCCCTTCCACACCCCGTAGGCCTTTTCGATCTCCGCCATGGCGCTTTCGGCATCCACGTCGCCCACCACGACAAGAACGGCGTTCGAAGGCCGGTAGTAGTTGTTGTAGAACTCGACCAGTTGGTCGCGCGTGATCTTCTCGACGATATGCTGATAGCCCGCGATGGGACGGCGATAGGTGTGTTTGTCGAAGCCGAGCTCCATGGTGCGATAGAAGGTGAACGACTCCGGGCGGTCGTCGTACATGCGCGCCTCGTCGATAACGACCAGACGCTCCTTCGTGAACTCTTCGACATCGAACGTCGAATTCATCATCGCATCGGCCTGCACATCGAGTGCGGTCGCGAAGTTTTCCGACGGGAGTACCACGTAGTACATGGTGTAGGAGTAGCTCGTGCCGGCGTTGAGGTTGCCGCCGTGGGATTTCACGATGCGCGCGATGTCGCCAACACCGTGCTTCTTGGTGCCCTTGAACACCATGTGTTCCTGAAAATGCGCCAGCCCGTTCATGACTTCGGTTTCGTGGACCGAGCCGACGCCGAACCACACGTTGACCGCCACGATGGGGGCGGCGTGGTCCTCTTTGAGAAGTACCGTCAGGCCGTTGGGAAGCTGCTTCTTGATGATGCCGGTTTCGGCGGTGTGTGATGTGCTCATAGGTGCCGAATATATGAACGCAACACGTGTTCCGACAACTTCTAAAGCGGGCCGAAACAGCAGGGTAAAAGAAAAAGAGGGAGCGTAGAGCTCGACCGTCGCCCATGCCGTGTCCCGGCAGCAGCCCACGCGAGTCGGGTCCTGGTGAGAGCCCTCCCCGAACGGCTGGCTGCACACGCCCGGATTCGGTCTTCCGCCGTTCTCCGGCATGTTTGACGGTAGAGCCCGCGTCCGTGGACGGCTCCTCCCTTCCGCCCCCGTCCGGCTCCCTCTTTTCTTTCCTGATCGTCGCGTGTGACGACGGCGATTCACATCCCCGCACCACCGCAACCGCCACCATCGCCCTGTCCTACGCGTCGATCACGATGCCGGCGTTAATGGCAAGCGTGATGCCATCGCGGCCTTCGCGCCGCGCGCGGCGGCGCAAAAGATGCGGAGTCGTTGTGATCTCTGGGGTTGGATGAACTAAAAAAAGACCGGCCCACCGCGTCAGACAAACGCGGCGGGCCGTTTCACCGTCAACACGTGTTCACACACGAGCGACAAATGCGTGAGCAGGTTTACACTCCGGCGAGAATCGACGGGACCGGCGTCGCGAGATCGCGCCCCTTTTCCTTCACGTAGGCAACGAACACGCTGGCCAGATTCGGGTCGAACTGGACGCCCGCATTTTCCTCGATGCGGCGCACCGCTTCGGCGATTGTGAGCGCCTTGCGATACGGGCGGTCGGTGGTCATGGCGTCGAAGCTGTCGGCAACGGTGACGATACGCGCGGAAAGCGGGATGTTCTCTCCCGCCAGCCCGTCGGGATAACCCTTGCCGTTCCAGCTCTCGTGGTGATGACGCACGATATCGATGGCGCCGGTGAGAAATTCCATTTTTTCCACGATCTGTGCGCCTACGACCGGATGCAGCTTCATCTGCACCCACTCTTCCGGCGTGAGCGGACCGGGTTTGTTGATGATGTCGTCGCGCAGCCCCATCTTGCCGATGTCGTGCAGAAGTGACCCGAACAGGATGCGGCGCATGTCATCGGGCCCCATATGGAGGCGATTGGCCAGCGCCATCGAATACGATGCCACGCGCTCCGTGTGGCCGCGCGTGTACGGATCCTTGGATTCGAGAATCTGGATCAACGAGCGCAACGTGGCCACATAGGTGACCTGCAACTGCTCCATCAACCGCACGTTCTCCATGCCGATGCCAATGGAGTTGCTGATGAAAGTCATGATGTCGCGGTCGTAGTCCGTGTAGGGATCGCCCGAGAGTTTCGGTCCGGTGAACACGAACCCCTTGAGGTCGCCTTTGACGTTGATGGGCGCTGCGTGTTCGAAAACGGCCAGCCGCAGATCGGGGAGAAGCCGGGTGAAGCGGTTGTCGCCGCTGCGGGAGATCTGCGCCGGGTGCGTCTCCTTCTCGAATGCTTTCACGAAGGCCGATGAGCGGTCGATCGTCAGTCCGCCGAAACGCTCGGCGGCAAAACCGCGCACGCCGAGCAGGTCGAAACGCGGCTGGTTTTCGCGCGTAACTCCGAAGATGGCGAGACTCGACACGCGCAACTCGCCCACCAGCGTGAGCGATGCCGTCTTCACCAGCTCATCCAGTTGCTGGGCCCGGTTGAGGTCCTGCGACACGGTGAGCAGGGTGCGCATGGAAAGCAGGTGGCGCTTGAAACTCCTGGTGAGCGCGGAAGATTCCTCGCGCTCCTGTTCGATCTCGGACTCGAGTTCGAGATTGCGATGGTCGAGCGTGCGAGCGCGTGACGTGCGACGCAGCGCGGAGTCGATGTGCACGTGCAGCTCGCGCAGCGACACTGGCTTCAGTATGTATTGATCGGCGCCGCCGTCGAGCGCGGACACACGCGAATCGACGTCGTCCTGCGCTGAAAGCACGAGCACGGGAAGTGTCTCGTGGTCGTCGCGAATGTTGTCGAGAACGTCAATGCCTGACATGTCGGGCAGATCGAGGTCCAGGATGAGCAGGTGCGGCGGCGTCCCCGTCGCGTGTTGCAGCGCCTCGCGGCCCGTGGCCGCCGTGCGCACACGATAGCCCTGTCGCGAGAGCGAGATGGACACGATCTCCAGCAATTTGGGATCGTCGTCGACAAGCAGAATATCGGCGCTCACGGTTCCCCCC
>CAZULB010000083.1:3459-13955 GCA_964621155.1 uncultured bacterium
CAGCAATTTGGGATCGTCGTCGACAAGCAGAATATCGGCGCTCACGGTTCCCCCCGTTACTACACGCTGAATAGCGCGAACTTCTTTTCCTTGACGCTATCCCCGGAGCGGATTTCTTCTTCCACAACTTCCACGAAACAGCGCACGATCTCCGGGTCGTAGCGCATCCCCCAGTTTTCTTTGAGCGTGCTGAGCGCCTCTTCGCGGCTGAGCGCGGGGCGCGTGGGACGCTCCTGCAGCATGGCCGCATAGCTCTCCACCACGGAGACGATGCGTGCCCCCAGCGGGATGTCCTGTCCCTGGACGCCACGCGGGTAGCCTTCGCCGTTGAAGCGCTCGTGGTGGTGTATCACGATCTGGATCGCGTGATCCGAGAACTTCATGTCGCGGAGCATCAGAGATCCATCGCTTGGATGACACTTGATGATGTCCCACTCTTCCGGCATGAGCTCGCGCGGGCTGCGCACAATGAGATCGCTCACCTTGATCATACCGATGTCACGCAGCACGGTGCCGTACATTAGGTCGCGCATGTGTTCCGCCGGGTAGTGCATGCGCTGCGCGACCGTGTAGACGTAGTTGGAAATGAGATTGGTGTTGCCGCGCGCCAGCGTGTTCTCTTCTATGAGCGACATCAAGGTCTGCACCACGCCGAGCGTGCGCTCGTTTTCTTCTTCGAAACGCGACATGCTCTCGTAGGCGACCGCGGCCTGGTGGATCAGAATCTTGAGGAACTCGATGGCACCGGGATCGAGATCAGTGCGAATCGGGCGTCCCAACAGGAGAATACCGCGCACCTCGCCGCGCACGATGAAAGGCGCCACATACGTGCAGCCCACGGCGAGAAGCGGCGCTTTCACATCGTCACCAAAGGGCGACTTCTCAACCGCAGCCACTTCGACGGTGCTTCCCCACTTGTCGAGCTTGAGCTGCGCTCCCGAGAGTGCAAAGCCGCGCAGCTCGCCGGGCTCGATGCCTTTCATGGCGACGGGCACAAAGTAGTTACGGTTCTGCTCCAGAAATACCGCGCTCTCCACACCGACCTGCGCGATGGTGGTGAGCAGAAAGGCGTCGAGCAGCGCTTTGCGGTCGCGCAGGCGATAGAAATCCGAATTGATGGAGAAGAGCGTGTTGTACTGGACGATTCTCTTCTGCAGCTCGCGCGCATCGGCCGAGCCGTCGGCGGCGGATGTGACCGCGGAAGTGGGGGGCTCGGGTTTGGACGCGGGTTTCGCGGACGACGAAGGCGCCGAGGCGCGCATGGCTTCCTGAACCCGCGCGCTCGGCCCGGCAGCGGGCGCGGGCCGGGCTTCAGTCCGCGACGGCGCGGGCTCGCTCGGCCGCGGCGACGGACGCGGGGCGTCATCGTGCGCGCGGGGCCGCGTTGCGGCCGGCCTGGCGGGGGCTTCTTCGGGACGTTTCGGCGCGGGATGTGAGTCCTCGCGCTTGGCTTCCTGCCTGGCGTGGGGCCTGTCATCGCGCGCATTCGGCGCGGGCGTGGCCCCATCGGTAAGCCGCTCGTCGTCGTCATCGCTGTCCGATGCGCAAGCGTCCTCTTCCTCGGCTGGGCCATCACCAAGTTTCAAGATGTCATCGAGCGTGTCGCTCGAGAGGAGCGCGTCGTCGCCGTCGAACTCGGGGGCGACGGTCGCCTTGAAGGCGAGCACCTTGGCGTTGATGGCGGGAATTGCGTCGGCGAGCGAATCGGCGACAACGATGCGCGGAGCGTCTTCTTTCTTGAGGAACTTCAGCACCGTGCGCGTGGCGCCCACCAGACCGATGGCGATGCGCCCGCGCGATGCTTCTTCGCGGATGATGCGAGCGCATCCTCCGCCCAGTGACTCGAGTTCGGAAACCTCAAAAAGGACGCGCGCGAGTCCCCGCCGGTTGCACTCGGCGAAGATGCGTTCCAGTACGGCCTTCTCGTGAAAGCCGAGAGTCCCTGTGATCTTGAAAACCGTGACGCCCGGGTCGGGCGATGAAAGTTTCTCGATCCTTGTCTTCGGTGGCATGGGGGACTCCCGGCGAAAATTGCGGACACCACGTCATCGTGGCGCCGCGGGTGCACAAAGGGGTCCGGTCGTTACACGACCTCTTGCGCCAGCCACTTGTCGAGGACGCTCTTGAGGAACCTCCACTCGCTGCCCACCTTTTTCGCCGGGATCTTGCGCTCCTTGGCGAGGCGGCACACGGTCTTCACGTGCATCTTGAGGTATTCGGCCGCTTCGACTGACGTCATGACAACGTCCTGGTCTTCAGCACCGCCGATCACGATGCTCGAGTAGTCGGTGTCTCTCCACTTGCTCATCTTGCCCCATCCTTCTGGTTTTTTTGAGGGTTACTCGCCTGAGAACCCACCCTGATTCTTGGCCTGTACAGCACGAAGCGTACCAACGACATCCCATCGAAAAATCAATGGGTTAGCTCTTCCCATCGGGTGTTTGGGCCCACCGCATCGGGCATTCTGCACCGTTGGGGGCCGTTAATCGCAATTCCTGACCCGCGACGAGCCCAACAAGTCAGCGCGTGGCGCTGAGATAGCTCGACAGGTTCGATGTGACCTGCGTCGCCGAGAGCGGCTTGCTCAGGTAGCCGGCCGCGCCGAGTTTTTCGACCAGGAGGTCGGCGGTCCGGCCCGACTGCGACGTCGTCACCAGGACGGGAATTTCCTGCCCGGCTTCGCGCAGACGATCGACTATCTTCTTGGCCGCCATGGTCGGAATCCGAAACTCGCTGATGATGACGCGCGGCGCGTGCCGTCCGATCATGCTCAGCGCTTCGTCCACGTCGCTCGCAAACGCGGCGCGGATGCGCTGCCGGCTCAGAATGTCGTTGAGCGTCGTGCGCGTGGTTTCGCTCTGTTCGATAACGAGCACCTCGACGGCGCCATCGGTCTCCTCGGCGGCCGGCGCGCGGCGCGGTGCGGTGGCGGCCGGGTTCACGTGCAGCGGCGGCGCTTCACGGGTCTGGACCGGCTCGACGGGCAGGGCTTCCACATTGAGTGTGCCGGTGATCGACAAGTAGGTGCGAAGAATGTCGCCCGCGTCGAGAAGCGGAATGCGACGTCCATCGACGCGCACCACGTCGTGCGGAATACCTTTCCACACCGGGATGGAATCGCCGAGCACAACGCCGTTTTTCTGCGCACCCTCTCCGGGCACGTAAAAGGCCACCGCTCGTTCCAGGAGCCCGAGCACCACGATGTGCGAACCGCCCGTGGGCGCTTCCGGAAAGATGGCGTCGAGAGAAAGGAGCGGAACGCGACGCGTGTCCAGCGCCACATACTCGCCGTAGGCGTCTTCGCGACGCGTGTCGGTCTGAACCGGAATGACATCGACGACCTGCACGCCGCGCGCGGCCATCGAAGTTCCGTTCTTTTCCCACACCCACAACGCTTCCGCCTGCGTGGTGGTGGGCAACGTGAATTCAAAACGCGTCTGCCGGCCGCCATTGGGTTCGACCGCGAGCGTCCCGTGATGCTCGCGCAGCGTGCGCACCACGTGGCGCAGCCCAGGGTAGAAGGCAACCTGGTCGTCGTGATCGAGCTTGGAATCGGAGAGGAAATTTTCGCCGTTGTCGCGCAGCTTCCAGTGCAGGGCACCGTGGCTCTCGGAGCAGTCGATGTCGATCTCGAGCTTGGGTTCGTCGCAGCGCTCGAAAACGTCGGCCACCATGGCGTGGAGAATCCAGTATGCCGCCGGCAGCAGCGCCGGTTCGACTTCCGCGTCGTCGGCGCGCAGCCGCACCTGGAGCTTGCGCCCGGTGCCGCGCACCAGCTCACGCGAAAAATCGTGCAGTGCGGTTTCGAGCGGCGCCACATCACACTTGGGGGTGATGACCGCCTCTTCAACTGTCGCCACAATACGATCCATCGCCTGGGCGTAGAACTCGATGGTGCCCAGGCCGCGGCGCAGATCTTCAATAGTAATGGTGTCGGCGGTGCGCGATTGCCACGGATCCGACGTCACCGCCGCCAGTACGCGCTCGCACGCGGCTGCCAGCTCCGCCGCCACGCGGCCGAGCCGTTCCGGGTCGACGGTGCCCTCCGCGCGCGCCGGTCGAACCGGCTCCGCGGTTTCGTACTCCTGCTGCAGCACGTTGACCTCTTCGATCATCGCGAGCACGCCTTCGGGCGGAATCGAATTGCGTCCGGCTTCTTCGCCCGCCATCTCGTGGCACGACGCAAGCAGTTCCTGTTTCTCGATCAATTCGAAAACAAATTGCGCGATACGGTCGTCCCACGGCAAACGCCGTGAACCGTGAACGGTGAGCAGTTGGTGGAAGGAATCGAGCAGTCGCGCCCAGTCATCGAGCCCGCAGATGCTCATCGTGCCCGCAAGCATGCGCACGCCGACCTTGCAACGCTCGAGCACTGCTTCGGGCGCGGGGTGTCCTGCCGTGCATGCAAGCAGTTCACACAGCGTCTCGCACTGCGCGCGAACCTGACGGGCAAACAGGGTGCGGCTGTCGAGGGACACCGGGATTCGTTCTCCTAGACGGTCTGGACGCAGTCGATGGCGCCCAACGCGTAAAGATCAATCGCGTCGGAATCAGGATCGAGCGTCGCGGTTGCGGTTGCCGTTTCCGTTGCGACAGCCGGCTCCGACTCGACCACCGGCGGCTGGGACGCCGCGGGTACCCTGGGTGCGGCCGATGGCCGTTCCACGCGTACGGTCGGACGCGGCCCAGTGAGAAAGCCGTCGTTATCGGAGTTTGCCGGCTTGCGCGCAGCGGGCTCGGGCGCGGCCGGTGTCTCTTCTGGCTGTTCTTCGGAAAGATCCCAGCGGCGGTCCTGATGACCGTCGACCACGAAACGATCGTCCGATTCCGCATTGTTGTCAGCGGGCGGATCGGCGAAGAAGCGGTGTTCCTTTTCGAACCCGGGGATGTCGGCGAAATTGATGTCATCGCTGTTGTCGCCACTGAACATGCGCGAGCTGGCCGGCGCTCCGAGATCGACATCGCCGTTTTGCGCCTCGACCGGCGCGGGAGCAACCTCGACATCCATAGACGCGGCAATCGGCGGCGGCGGCGTGGCGGGTCGCGCCGTCGGCGTCATGCCGATGGCGCGCTCGAGCGAGCGCACGTGTTCGTTGATCGCCACTGCGCGCTCGCCCCACAGACGCGCACGGTTGGAAACATTGGCCGCGGCCGCCGGCACCTCCGGTCGCGAATGCGAGGCCTGACCGCCGACGATGAGTTCCTTGATCGCGGGCGCGGTGTCGCCCCAGTGGCGGGCCACGGTGTTGAAACGCGTTGCCAGCGTCTTGAGTTCATCGGCCACCTTGATGGTATCCGCGTCCGGGCCACCGCTGGCCTGCAAGGCGGATGCGATGGCGATCCGCCTGGTCTCCTCGCCGAGCGCCACCAGAGCGGTGGCCAGATCATCGATTCGTTTTGTGATGGCGGCAGCGTTGCCCGCGGGCTGCACGGTGCCGGCCTGAAGCTGACCTTGCCAGCCGGCCACAGCCTCTTCCACTTCACGCGCGCCCGAGCCGCATGCCGCCACATCCTGGCGTAGCGCATCGAGGGTGCCGCGTACCGCGTTGCGCAACTCCTCCAGGGCCCCGGCTGACGAATCCGTCGCCGGCATGGTGGGCATGCCCGCAAAGCAGCGGCGAATCGCGTGCTCGATCTGCTTCATTTCCGGAAGGGTGAGCGTCATCTCGCGCGGGAAGTCATCGCGTCCCGAGTCGATGGCGGACACCAGCGCGGCGGAGTCTGCCGCGACCACGGTGCGATCGATGCCGTTCACCTGCGCGGGCGGAATGTGTTTAGCGATGCGTTCGGTATTGCCGCGTTCGTGCGCATTCACGCGGTGCTTCACACCCATCAGGAATTCACGCAGCTCCGGATGTGACTTGAGGCGATCGGAAAGATCGGTGTCCTCCAGATCTTCGATGCTCTTGATCGACTTGAGCAGCTGTTTGTACTCCGCGCCCGAATCGACATAGGCCTTGTAGCGGCGCACCGCTCCGGCCACGAGCACGTAGGCGCCAAAGGCAAGGAGCGATGTGATGAGCAGCAGCGGCGCCATTTCTTCGAGGAATGCGCCGAGGTGGAACGTCCATGTCAGCGGCGAAAGTCCGCCGAACTGGATCCAGTGCCACGTGATTCCAAAAGTTCCCGTGATGAAGTAACTCACGCCGAGCGCTGTGACGACCAGCAGCAGGGCGACGAGAAAGCCAACCTTCCACGGAGAAGTGAGCTTGGGCTTTTTGCGATCCACGATGTGCTCCTTGAGTTTGACCGGCGCACGTCTTGATCGAACGAGGTCGAAGTGCGCGGAACGCCGTCACGCAAGGAACATGCCGGGAAGGAGGCACGAACTGCCACCGGGACAGCCGGTGCAAATCGAAACGCGGGAATGAAATAGAGGGATGTAAGAGCGCAGCGAAGGAGAAACTGCGCGTGCAGATTGCACGCTATCAACGTCCCTTGCGTTGCTTTTTCAGGAGTGAGCGCACCGTCCCGGAAACCCGTCGATACCGGCGCTGTATCCCGGCAAGAAGTGCTAGCCGACCTTCTTCAGAAGCGTCTTGTACAACGCCACTTTGCGGTCCTTGAAGAGATCGTTGTTGGGCGTGACCGTCTTGTCGAGAGCTTCATTGATGTCGACCTCGACCACCTTGAGCGACTCGCTGCGCTCGCTCGCCTGCGCGAGCACTTCGCCCTTCGGTGTGACGATCTGACTCTTGCCCGTGAACGTGAGCGAGATGTTGCCGCGCTTTTCCAGGCCGATGCGGTTCGCCGTCACCGAGAACACCTTGTTCTCGAGTGAACGCGTGCGCATGGCGTCCTGGCACCACGGCAGCACGAGATTCGACGGGTGGCAGATCACCTGCGCCCCTTCGAGCGCCAGAATGCGCGAGACCTCGGGGAAAAACCAGTCGAAGCAGATCATCATCCCGATGCGGGCGCCTTCCACCGGATACGCCTTGAACGTCCCCGTGCCCGGCTGGAAGAAGAGTTTTTCGCGATCGAAGAGATGCGCCTTCTGGTAGACCTCGATCTTCCCCGCCGCGGTGATCAGCACGGACGAGTTGAAGTACTTGCGGTTTTTCGCCTCGGCCATCCCGAACACGAGATTCAACCGCTGGGCGACCGCGACCTTCTTGAGCTCTGTCACCGTGAAGCCGGTCGTGGCGGACTCCGCCAGTTCGTGGACTTCCTCGATGTTTCGGAAGAGATAGCCGGTGTTGAACAGTTCGGGGAGGACAACGGTGGCGTCGTTGAGACCGACCAGCATCGACTTCGCGGCGCGGACGTTCTCTTTGACGCGACCGAACTGTGGTCGCAGCTGAAGAAAACCAATCTTCACACAATACCCCCTCGTACGATCGCTGGCACCCGCCCGGTGGCGGCCGCCACGAGCGCGATCGATGCGCGCATCCGGCTCAAACTACGAAATTTAGGGGCGCGATGCCGGCCGCGCATGGAACCAATTATACGTCAATTTCCGGGTGGACCGAAGCGGAATCCCGCCCCCCCTGGGAGTGCACGGAGGCGGCAATAAGTGTCAATGGGACAATCCGTTGGTCGGCGAAAACGTCTCTCCGGCATTATCTTTCCCGCAGGCTGTACGGGTTGGCCGGGGATTCCCGGCGCCGGTAAACGCGAAATGGGCGTGGCATGGCCTTTGCAGCCGGTTGGTTGGCCGCATAATGGCGGCGCCATCGAACTGAAGCACCCTCAGCAGGAGTTAGCGCAACTACGATGGAAGGTGGCAACCATATCACGCTGGGCCCGGGCGGGACACGCGAAGTCGAACCCACGTTCTTCTTCATGATGAACTGCCTGCTCTACAGCCGTCTCGAGTCCGGCAATCCCTCGAATCAGACCTACTACGACGAGGACGTCAACGTTTACCTCGCCAACCTGCTGACGTCGTTCATGAACCCGGAGCATCATGAACGCACGAAAAAGTATCTCTCGCGCTACGACAGCGACCTGTTCGACAAAGTGCAGCGTTCGTCGGATGTGCGCCTCAAGTATACGATCTACAAGACCAACGCCGATTTCCTGCTCATCTCGATCGGCATTTTCCACAACGCCGACGCGGCGCGCCCCGGATCCAAGGACACCTTCCTGCGCGACAATGAAGAGGTCTACGTCGGCCGCGCCAAGGCGTACTATCAGTTCGCGTATTCATACAGCCAGCACATGTTCCGCAAGGCGACCGCCATTTCGGAAGTGCTGGAGAAACTATCGCGAGGATTCGAACAATACGTGCAGATTCTGAGTCACATGCGCGGGGAGTACTTCAACATTCTCGAGCGCCTGTCGTCGGGAGAGGTCTATCACCTCGAACGCTCGGTCGACCGTTTCGAGAGCGGGCGCGAGCTACGCGCCCTGCAGGATCAGTTTCTGGACATGTATTCGGAGTATCTGAAGTCGAAGGATGCCGAGCTCAAGGCCAAGTTGCGCGAGCTAGCGAAGCAGATTCAGAAACTCGATGACACGTTCCGTTTCACGATGGATCAGATGTAGGCTCGGGAGCGCTCTCCGGAACCACCGCAAGCCTGGGAACATCCGCGTTCCTCTCCACGAATTTCGTCACCAGCTCGAACACCTTGTCCTTGGCTTCCCCGCGGCACACCACGTGTGAGCCGGCGGGAAGCATGTGGATCTCGGTGTCGGCATGACGCGCGTGGCGGCGCAAATACTTGAGTCCCTTGGCGGAAAGATGGGTGTCGTCAGCAGCCTGAATGGCGAGCAGGGGAACGTTGATGGGGCCGCCCGTCTTGCGCGTGTAGTCCATGGCCTGCAGCACTTCACCGTTCCAGCCCGCGAAGTGGTAGAACACGGTCGGCGTCACCAGGCGCGCGATCTGCAGGAAACGCGCTTTGAGACCGAGCTTCGGATAGAGCGCCGGGGCCAGCAGAATGATTCCCTTCACGGGAGAACGCTCGGCCAGCATGAGTGTCACGGCGCCGCCAAGGCTCAGTCCGCACACAAATGCGGCGGGAGAGCTCGCGGCCGTGATCTCGATCGCGACCTGCGCCTGCGATACCCAGTTTTCCCACGAGCGCGTGCGGGTGCGCGTGCCGGTGGGCCCGATGCGCGGACAGAAGGCGGAAATGCCGTTCGCGTGCAGGTGTGTGCCGAGGTCGCGCATTTCGGCCGGCGTGCCAGTGGATCCGTGCAGCAGCAGCACGAGCGGTGTCTCGGTGTCGTGCAGGAACAGGAAGCTGCGGTCGTCGCGCGCAACGTGCTGCGACTTGTCGTACTCGAAGTGCTGCAGGAAATGCGCGCGCAGGAGCTCGCGACGCTGGCGCGGAGATTCCGGCGTCTTCTTGAGGGATTCCGTGATTTCCCAGATGGTGCGATTGATCTGTCCGTGCCAGGTCATTTGATTCCCTAACTAAGGCGATAGTTCGGAGCTTCCTTGGTGATGATGACGTCGTGCGGATGGCTTTCGCGCAGCGCCGCGGTGGTGACCATCATGAAGCGTCCGTTTTCCTTGAGCTCCGCGAGGGTGCGTGTGCCACAGTAGCCGAGTCCCGCGCGCAGCCCGCCGATCAACTGGAAGATGGAATCCGAAACGCGACCTTTGTAGGGCACGCGGCCTTCGATGCCTTCGGCGACGAGCTTGGCGTCTTCTTCCACATCGGCCTGGCCGTAGCGGTCCTTGCTGCCTTCCTTCATCGCTTCGATCGAACCCATGCCGCGATACGATTTGAAACTGCGACCTTCGTAGAGCACGATCTCGCCCGGCGTTTCGTCGGTACCGGCGAACAAACTCCCGATCATGACCACATCCGCGCCGGCTGCAATGGCCTTCACGATGTCGCCGCTGAACTTGATGCCGCCGTCCGCGATCAGCGGTACGCCCGCTTTGGCGGCCACACTCGCGCAATCCATGATGGCCGTTATCTGTGGAACGCCCGCACCCGCCACCACGCGCGTCGTACAGATCGCCCCCGGGCCCATACCCACCTTGATGCCGTCCACGCCCGCCTTGATCAGGTCACGCGCCGCGGCGGCGGTGGCGATGTTGCCGGCGATGAGCTGGGTGTTGCGGTGACGCTTCTTCACTTTGCCCACGGTCTCGATCACATTCTGGGTGTGGCCGTGCGCCGTATCGATCGCAATCACATCAGCGCCCGCGTCGACGAGCAGGTCGACGCGATGCAGCGCATCCTTCCCCACTCCGACGGCAGCGCCGACGCGCAGCCGGCCCTCGTCGTCCTTGCATGCACTCGGGAAGTCGAGCTTCTTCTGGATGTCCTTGACGGTGATGAGCCCGCGCAGGCGATTCTTGGAATCGACGACGGGGAGTTTTTCGATACGGTGCTCGTGGAGCAGGCGCTTCGCGTCCTCCATCTTGATGCCGACCGGCGCGGTCACCAGACCCTTCGAGGTCATGAGATCGCGGATGGGGATGGAGTCGTCTTCGTTGAAGCGCATGTCGCGCGCGGTGAGAATGCCCACCAGCACGCCGTTCTTGTCGGTGATGGGAACCCCGGAGACGCGATACTTGCGCATGAGCGCAT
>CAZULB010000084.1:0-13889 GCA_964621155.1 uncultured bacterium
CATTCGCATAGTCGAGCGAGAGCTTGTCTTTGTAGATGAAGCCCAGGCCGTAGGTGAAGTCGCTGAAGTCGCCGTCCTTGTCGTACACATATCCCAGACGGCCCGCCAGCAGGTTCACGTAACGATACTCGACGCCGCCGTGCCAGATTTCGCTGCGGCGCTTGGCGTCGGTGCCATCCGGATTCTGCCCGGCGACCAGCCACACGAGGCTCTGCTCGACATCAGCCGTCACCAGAAAATTGCTGACATCATCCGCGATCGCCGTGTAGGCAACGCCCAGACGCGCCGTGAACGGCAAGGGATCGCTCTGCTCGCGGTCGATGAATGCGATATCGGGTCCCATGTTGGTGACCGCAAGCCCCGTCGAGAGACGGTACTTCGGAATCTTCCACATCGTGCCGACATCAACAGCGAAGCTGGAGCCAGCGCCTTCGACGTTGTCCTGCGTCACATCGGCCGGCGCAAGATCGACACGGATGTACTTGAGGGAGATACCCGCGCCCACATTCTCGCCGAAGGTCATACCGTACGACGCGGTCACCGCAAACTCGTTGCTGGTGAACTCGCGCAGCGTGTTGCCCTCGGTGTCGGTGGCAATGCTCTTGCCATAGCCGAGATAAACGATGTGTGCTCCCCACACGCCCGACTTTCCGGCCGGGCTGGAATAACCGAGAAACTGGTAGTTCACGTCGCTGGCCAGGTCTGGAACCAGCGGGCTGTACATGAAAGCCAGGTTGCGGTTCTTCATGAAAGCCATGCCGCCGACGTTCCACCACGAGGCGGTACCGTCGTCGGCGATCGCGACATAGGCTTCGCCCATGCCGTTGGCTCGCGCGCCCGGCGGGATGGTCAGCGACGGAGCGGCCGATTCGGCCACCGCGAACGCCTGTGAGCTGTACGCCAGCACCCCGATGAGGAGCGCGCCTGAAAATAATCTGCAAAACCGCATGTTGCCTCCTAGGAACCTCTGATAGTACCCCGGCCCCGCAAAGCCGGTCAAGTTGCGCGTCGTCAGCGTATGCGTGAGAGCCGTCCGCGCAACACCACAGGGGGCCGATCCACGCCGACAAAGTCGATCGTGGCCACATACAAATAACTGCCGTTGGCGACGTCACCTCCGGCGCCGTCACGCCCATCCCATTCCACCCACGCCTCGCCCGCATCGCGCGTATCCTCGATTCGACGCACGAATTTTCCGGACACGGTGTAGACCTCGAGTTTGATCGACGCACGGTTCGAGATGCGGAAGAGAAACCGTGTCGAATCCTTGAATGGGTTGGGATAGTTGAACGGCGCCTCGGCATAGTAGTTCGCCGCGTCGGTCACGTCGAACTGGAGCGTGTCGAGGGTGGTAAAGCCGAAACTGTCACTCACCTTGTAAACAAGGCGGTGATGTCCGGCGCGGAGATCCGGCAGCGGGTACAGCAGTACGCCCGATGTGTCGGTGCCGCCGTGGTCGTACGAGAAAAACTCGTTCACGTCGATGGGCACGGGCAGGTTGTCGATCAGGATGGCCTGGCGTCCCTCGTTGGTGGTGTTGAGAATATTGATGCCGTCGGCGTCGTTCACACGCGCGCGCACAGTATCGCCCGCCTTGACCACCGTGAGCCCGCTCTTGAATCCAAGGTCCACCCGCGGCGCGCCATCCACAGGCTTGAGCAGCGTGGAGTCGGCCAGCGTCGGGGGGACCACCACGAGCAGGCTGTCGTTACTGGTGGCCGCATCACGCGTGCCGTTGTGCGCATACGAGCCCGCATATCCGAGCGTGCCCGTGGCGGCATAACGCGGAACGCGGAAATTTACCTCGAACTGACCGTTTTTCGCATCCACGGTTCCCTGATAGATGGGACCGCCCGGCAGGTAGTACTCGACGTTGAAGCCCCCCGGGCAGTCGAGCGTGTAGAAACGGTGCAGAGCCGGTTCGCGCACGGTCACCGACACCGGGCCGTTGAAGCCGCTGTCAACGGCGCCGTTGGCGTACACGGTTCCGCGCAGCGTGTGGCGCAGTCCCGCCACCAGCGTATCCGGCACGGTGGTGTTCCAGCGCACTTGCTCACCGGGAATTGCCAGCCGCATGGCAGGATCACCCATCAGGTTGTACTTCCAGGAATTCTCTTCCTGAAAAATCTGCCAGTTGGTGTCCACCTGTCCGAAGAGTTTGGCCTTGAGGAGCGCGACACCTACCGGCGCCGGCGCAGTTCCGAGGTGCGTCGGGAACAGATACTCGAAGAGCGAAAAGCACACGCGCTCATTGGGATTGGGATAGGTCTCGCGCGCAGCCGTGACCGTGGCAATGACGCCGCCGCCTTCGCGCAGCAGCAGCTTCTCGGAGAGGCTCTTCCCGGCCGGGTTGGCAAAGTCACCGATGGTGCAGCTGAACGCAGTCATGATGGGAAGCCGCTCGCCGTTGACGAGCTGGCTCACGTCCGACGCCAGGAACACCTGCTCGTCCGCCATCTGCACCGAGCTGCCGTGGCCGATATAGTTGATCAGGAGCGCGCCCGCGTTCCACGCGTCGAGAAAGGCCAGGCGCGACGTCGGCTTGACGCCGGCAATCTCCGGAAACTCGGTAAGGTAGATCTTCTGCAACGCCAGGAAATCGGGCGCATGAAAGCGGGAAATAAGCTCCGACTCCGACGTCCACTGCGACTCATAGCAACTGAACGAGGACTTCTCGTCGTCGGCAAGCAGGATGACGCGATGGCGCCAGTCGTCGAGGGGGGCCGTGTTTTCGTACGCGATCACCTTGTCGACCAGGAAGCTGGCTTCGGCGGACGAAGCGGCCGGCAGGCGCCCGATGGCGACATCGCTCACCGCGCGACCCGGAATCTGATCGCCGGCGTCGAGATGCGTATACCACTCGTCGGTGGAGTAAGCGAACAGCGTTTGCTGCGTGAAATACAAATTCGACGGGACGAAATCCGGCTGGGGGCTGGCGTGGTTCAAATAGTCTTCCGTCGCATCGCCGACCATGACCACGTAAGCGAGCCGGTGATTGCCGTTACCATCCACGTAGTTGTCGTAGAGATACCGGATGTAGTTGCGAATCCCCATCGGATCGGGCATGCCGCCGGAGAAGTTGTCGTACACCTCATCGGTGCTGACCACCTTGACGTTGGGGTTCGTATAACCCGGCAGGCGCCCCGCACGATAGCTGCGCAAGCGCTCGGCAGCGGGCCGCATGTCGCGGTGGGTGATGATCACCATGTTGGGGCCGCTGTTGTCCTTGCGCAAATCCACCGGAGTGAAACGCGACACGGTTGCGCGTTTGAATCCCGCCGCGGTGCCCACCCAGTAATGATGCCGCCGGCCGGCGAGATTGGCGCCCACGCGCACGGTGCGCTCGTTACCCGCCGTGGTGACTTCCGCGCCCGTCAAACGCACCGGGTTCCACATGTCTGTCACGTCAAACGCGTACATCGTGCCCGTGGTGGAGAAACGCCCCGCGCGCATGGTGACCGCGCCGGTCGTGTCCGGCGCGGAGAACAACGCGGCATCGCCGGTGGCAAGAATGCGGCGTTCGTACCAGACCGAGTACCAGGCAAAGTGCATCTTGTCGCCGGGGTTCAGATCGCCGGGCACCTGGAAGAGAATGGTATTGGAACCTTCGGCGAGGAAATTCGAGACAATGTGAATGGGCTTGCCGTCCTCGTAGTAACGCTGGCCGGGCAGCGTATCCCACACCTTGCCGCCGATGAGGACATTCTGCGGTGACTTCTGCCGGTAGAACACCGCATGGTGGTTGTCGTTGTTGACGTCGTACGGCGACAGTCCGATGGAGTAGAACTGTTGCGGCCGCGACGCGACCAGGTCGGTGGCGGTCACCGCCCCCAGGTTGTAGAGGCTCGATCCGGCGTGGTCGATGTCGAGCCAGAGCCAGCCGTCGCCACGAAAATCGAAATCGGCCAGAAGGTCACGCTCGCGATACTCGCGCTGCGTGTACGTGGTTCGATCCGTGGCCGCCACCGGCGTCGCATCCGTGTTGGCCATCGCGAGCGGCGCGCCCGGCAGCGAACCTCCCCACGCCAGGTAGTAATAGTTGGTACGCGCGTGCGCATGCTCCTGGAAAAGCGAGTCCGGTGCGGTCGTACTGTAGTAGTCGGCCCAATCCGCGGTGCCAACGCCGTAGAAGATGACCCGGTCCCCGGGCTCAAAATTGCCATCGCCACCATCTTCCACGCGGATCGCAACCTCGCGCATGGCGTTGCCCGCAAGCCACGATGCGGTCAGGTCGTTGTAACTGCGCGGCTGCTCGATACCGCCCCGGGAATAGAGCCGCAGTGTCGACGGAACGATATCCTGCAGCGCGATGCCCGCCGCAATGAGATCGGACCCGGTGACCGCATACATGCCGCGATCCGTAACCGGAATCTTCGCCCAGCCCCCGCCCAGCGAGAACCACGGCGCGGCCGCGCCGCTTGCGGGCTCCCGCGGAAACACGGCTCGGTTCACCACCAGCTCTTTGACGAGCGGGTCGACATTGGCGGCATTGTTCACGTTGGCCGCCGGCGCATACGTGATCACAATGTGCGACACGGCCATGCTGGCAGGGATCTGCGCTTTGAGCGCCACCACGCGCGCACCACGAAATGAAAACGGAGTCGATACCGTGAGTGTATCGAGCGCCACCGACACCGCGGCCTGGCCGCCCTTCTGGTTTGACGGGGGCGGCCCGGCAAAGAACCGGGCGCTGAATGTGCCGGTGGGACCGATGGCGGCGTAGAAGTACACCGCCGGCGAATAGTTGCCTGTGAAGTGATTGTCGAGGCGGACGACGAGCTGACCGTTGCTTTCGGAGGCCGGCGCGATGTCAACACCGGCGCGCGCGAACGCCGCGACCAAGCACAGAAATATCAATGCAAGCGGGGCTGCCCTGAATTGTACTGAACGCATCGTTAGCAGTGAGCGATGTTTCGATTGTCTCCGAAGACGGGAAACCGTGTCACTACGCGTCCAGGGGTTCCGCCCGGTCGACCAGCATGATGGGAATTCCGTGTTCGTTCACCGGGTACTTCACCCGGCAGCGCGCGCACACCAGATACTTGCCCTTTTCATCCAGCGTTACCTTCTGTTTGCACTTCGGGCAGGCCAGGATGTCGAGCAATTCCTGTCGAACCACGGACTCTCCTCAACGGGACGGATCGGGGCGGGATAACTACAACTTGTCAAACATGTTATCGCTAAAACCGCGGCTGGTCAAGGCGATTCTTGCTCGAAGTAGCCCATGTTCATGTACTTCTGCAGGCGCCGTTCGAGCAACGCACGCGTGTTTTGATGCTGCAGATACTTCACCTCTTCGTAAATAGCACGTCCCAGGGTCTCCGCAGTAACGGGCATGTCACGATGCGCGCCGCCCGGGGGCTCGGGAATGATACGGTCGATGATTCCGAGGTCCATCAGGTGCTTCGCGGTGAGCTTGAGCGCGTCCGCGGCTTCCTTCACCTTGCTCTGGTCCTTCCATAGTATCGCGGCGCAGCCTTCAGGCGTGATCACCGAGTCCACCGCGTGCTGATGCATCTGTATCCGCTGGGCGACGCCGAGCGCCAGCGCCCCGCCGCTGCCGCCCTCTCCGATCACGACGGAGACGATGGGCACCGGCAGCGATGCCATGAGCTTCAAGTTCTCCGCGATGGCCTGGGCCTGCCCGCGCTCCTCGGCGCCCAGACCCGGATAGGCTCCGGGCGTGTCGATCATGGTCACGATGGGAAGTTTGAATTTCGCAGCCATGCGCATGAGGCGGTTCGCCTTGCGATAGCCTTCCGGATTGGGCATGCCGAAATTACGGCGGATGTTCTCGCGCGTATCGCGCCCCTTCTGCTGTCCGATCATCATGACCTTGAGATCATTGATGGTCATGAAGCCGCCCACGATGGCGGGGTCGTCCGCGAAGGTGCGATCGCCGTGGAGCTCGACGAATTCCGACGCGAAGGCGCCGACGTAATCGAGCGTGTAGGGACGCAGCGGATGACGCGCGAGCTGCACCTGTTCCCAGGCGGTGAGCCGGGAGAAGACCTCGGTACGGAGCTTGTCCGCCTTCTCGGTCAGCTTCTTGACTTCGTCATCCGCAGGGACGTTCTGCACGATCGCGAGCTGTTTGAGCTCGGCGATCTTGTCCTCGAGCGCCACGATGGGCTGCTCGAAGTCGAGTATGTGCCGTTTGGGAGCTCGATGCGCCACGCAGGTAGTCTAACACCTTCCACGCCCGCACACCAAGCGCGCGTTAACCGGTGTCAGACAATCAATTGTTGGAGTAGCCCGCGCGCCGGGCCGGAGGCGGCGGTGGATCGGCGCCGAGGCCGGCCGGGATCAAGCGAACGTTGCGGGCGCCAATGGAAGCGGAAAGACCGGAAACCAGCGCGGGATCGACGCGCACGCCCTGGCTACGCGCGCGGATGACATAGGCGCGCTTTCCCTGCTCGCGCACGTGAAAGAACACGCGCGAATCACCCGTGTGCGCGAACAGCACCTTCTTCATCTCGTCGATCGTGGTCTCCGGAGTCGCGTCGAGGTCGAGCGTCACGTGGACTTCCTTCCACGCCGGCCCCGGATCGGCGCCAACGGAAAGCAGCGTGTTCACGAGAATCTTGCCTTCGCCCCCAGCGCGCCGCGACACGCGGCCTTCCACCACCACCACGTTGTTCTCCGCCACGAAACGCCGTGATTTCTCGAGCACATCCGAGAACATCACCACTTCGGCCTGGCCTTCCGGGTCCTCGATGGTGACGAACGCCATCTGACGCTGATTGCGATCCATGGTGAGCTTGACGGCGGTGATGAGGCCGCCGATCACCGCGCGCTCGTTGGCGGCCATATCGGCGAGCTCCTTCGACGACGTGGTCCGGATCATGAGGATCAGATCGCGGAAACGGTCGAGCGGATGACCGGTGAGAAACAGTCCCAGCGCTTCCTTTTCTTTTTGCAGCTGCTCCTGCGGCGGCCAGGCCTCGATATCGGGCAGCGGCGCGTCTTCCGGCTCGGCGCCATCACCGCCGAACAGTCCGAACTGTCCACGTTCGGCATCGCGCGCGCGTCGCGCCGCGCGCTCCAGCACGGTATCCAACGCGCCGAGTTTTTGCGCGCGATGCCCCGGCAGTGTGTCGAGCGCGCCGGCGCAGATCAGGCTCTCGTAGACGCGCCGGTTGATGAGACGCGTGGTCAGGCGACTGGCAAGGTTCTCGAGCGAGCGGAACGCCCCGCTCTCGGCGCGCTCCTCGACAAGCCTTTCGACGGCCGAGACGCCCACGTTCTTCACGGCTCCGAGTCCGTAATAGATACGACCCTCGCGCGCGCGGAAGTCGGCCTCACCCGTATTCACGTTGGGCGGAACCACCTCGATGCCGAGGTCGCGGCAATCATCCATCAGCACCGTGACGCGGTCGGTGTTGTCCATTTCGCTGGTGAGTGTCGCCGCCATGAACTCGGCCGGATAGTGCGCCTTCAGGTACGCGGTACGCGTGGAGAGTACCGCGTACGCCGCGCTGTGCGATTTGTTGAACCCGTACTCGGCGAACTTTTCCATCTGCGAGAATACCTTCTCCGCCACGCTCGGCTTGATGCCCTTCGCCTTCGCGCCGTCGAGGAACTTTTTCTTCTGCTCGGCCATGATGTCCTTCTGCTTCTTCCCCATCGCCTTGCGCAGAAGGTCGGCTTCGCCCAGCGAGAAACCGCCCATTTCGCTGGCGATACGCATGACCTGCTCCTGGTAAAGAATAACGCCGTAGGTGTCGCGCAGAATCGGCTCGAGCAGCGGGTGCTCGTACACAATCTCGCTCCTGCCGTGCTTGCAGTCGACGTACTGCTTGTCCATGCCGCTGCCGAGCGGCCCGGGACGGTAGAGTGCATTCACAGCGACGATGTCGTGGAAGCCGGTGGGCTTCAAGCTTTTCAGCAACTCGCGCATGCCCGAGCTTTCCAGCTGGAACACGCCCACGGTCTTGCCTGCGCGCAACAGCTCGTACGCCTTCTCGTCTTCCATCGGAAGGTCGCCGGCCGTGAGCGCGCGCCCGTGGTTCTCGCGCACCATGCGCAGGGCCTTGTCGATCACGGTCAGCGTGCGCAGCCCGAGCACGTCGATCTTGAGCAGGCCGATGGCGTCGATGCTCTTCATGTCGTACTGCGTCGTGATTTCGTCGCGGCTCGACTTGTAGAGCGGCACGTGGTTCACCAGCGGCGTCGGTGTAATGACCACGCCCGCCGCGTGCGTAGACGCATGGCGCGCAATGCCTTCCAGCTTGAGCGAGAGATTGACCAGGCGGCGGTAGCCCTCGCCATTCTCCACCAGTGTCGTGAGCTCGGGACTCTTCTCAATCGAGTCCTTGAGCGTGGTGCCCGGCGTGCCCGGAATCAGCTTGGTGATGCGGTCGACCTCGTCGAACGGAACCTTGAGCACACGGCCCACGTCTTTCACCGCCGCGCGCGCCGCCATGGTGCCGAAGGTGATGATCTGGCACACGTTGTCCTGGCCGTAACGGTCGATCACATAGCGAATGACTTCGTCACGGCGCTCGAAGCAGAAGTCGATGTCGATGTCGGGCATGCTTACGCGTTCGGGGTTCAACATGCGCTCGAACAGCAGGTCGTGCGCAAGCGGATCGACATCGGTGATACCAACCGAATAGGTGACCAGGCTTCCCGCCGCGCTGCCGCGTCCCGGCCCCACCGGAATGTTCGAGCGTCGCGCGTAGTCGACGATGTCACGCACGATCAGGAAATAACCGTCGAAGCTCATCTTGGCGATGACGGACAGCTCGAACTCGAGGCGGTCCCTGATACGCTCGGTCACTTCGCCGTAGCGCGCCTTCGCGCCTTCGTAGGCGAGGTGGCGCAAGTAGTCCGAGTTGCTGGCAAATCCCTCCGGCAGCGGGAAACGCGGCAGGTGCAGCGCCCCCTCTTTCATCTGAACGTCGCATTTCTCAGCGATCGCCACCGTGTTCTCGAGCGCGGCGATGTCGTTCGGAAACAACGTCCGCATTTCCTCCGGCGTCTTGAAGAAGAGCTCGGTGGTCGTGAAGCGGAAGCGCTTGGGGTCGTCGATGTCACTGCCCGTCTGCAGGCACAGGAGCACCTCGTGCGCTTCGGCGTCGTCCTTGCCGAGGTAGTGCACGTCGTTGGAGATCGTCCTGGGCAGCCCGGTATGTTGCGCGAGCTTGCGGTAGATCTCGTTCAATTGCTTTTGCGGCTCGAGCCCGTGGTCCTGCATCTCCACGTAGAAATTGCCGTCGCCGAAGATGTCGCGATAACGCAAGGCCGCCTCGACCGCCTGGTCGAAACCTTCACCAAGCGCGGCCTGGGCGACGGTGCCACGCAGGCATGCGGTGGTGCCGATCAATCCCCCGGCGTGGGTGGCCAGCACGTCGAAATCGATGCGCGGCTTGTAATAGAAGCCCTCGAGAAATGCGATCGATGAGAGTTTCACCAGGTTGTGATAACCCTCGAGATTGCGCGCGAGCAGAATCAAGTGGTCGGTGGTCGACGGCTCGCCCTTCTTGCGCCCGCGGTCATGGCGGCTGCCGCGAGTGATGTACGCCTCCATACCGACGACGGGCTTGATGCCTGCTTTTTTTGCAGCGCGATAGAAATGAATCGCGCCGTGCATGTTGCCGTGGTCGGTGAGCGCCACCGCGGGCATGTCGAGTTCTTTGGCGCGGCGCACGAGGTCCGCCACCTTGATGGAACCATCGAGCAGGCTGTACTCGGAGTGGGCGTGGAGGTGGACGAATGCTGCAGGCATGACGTGTCGCTCAGGGTGTCCCGGTGTTGATCGTGGCGCGACGCGACGACCGGTTACCGCTGCGATCGAACGCGACGACGCTCACGGATTGTTCGCCGATTATAGAAGCGTCGTGCAGCGGAACAATGAGTTTTTTTCCCACGAAGTCCCAGCGCACCAGCGCGCGCACGCCGCCCACGCGCACCACACAGCGGGGTTCGTCGAAGCCGGAGCCGTCGTCATCGATGGGAATGTGTACTTCGCGCCGTTCGCGCCCCGTGGCCCACGAGGCTACCCGCGCCACGGAGGGCTTGCCGATCTTCGGCGCCTCGCCGTCACGAAACACCGCAAATACGCCCGGGCGGTCGGTTTTCGCGACCAGGCCGGTGGAATCCTTGAGCGAGGCCATGAACGACCACGAGCGCCGATAGTCATCGAATCTGTAAATCGACTCATGCTCGCCCGGGTGCGGGCGGTCGATGTGCACGGACACCGGCGAGTGAATGACCCAGCCGATGGGCCCCACGCGTACGGGGCGAGTCAAACACACGAGGTCGTCCTTGTTGCGGCGAAACGCATCGGCGCCACGGGCATACACAACGACGTCGTCGACCAGCGCCGAGGCGGGAATAGCGAGCCGCACGCCGTGCGCGGGGAAGCGCAGGTTGCGGTCCTGCCGCCTGGGGAGCCCGGCCACCCAGAGCGCGGCCGTGTCGCTGTCGGAATAGCCTGCCAGGGGGCGGACCGCATCCCCGAGGTGCCGGGCATCGAGGAAGATCACGCCGGCACGCCCGTCATCACCTGCGCGCCGGGCGGCCTGGGTCGGAATAGCGGCAAAACCGTCGTGAAAGAAGGCGCCATCGAGTTCGACGGTGAGGTCGCGGCGCGCACGCTCATCCTCGTCCGCGTCGGCAACAAATGAGCCGCACTCGAAAACGAAGTCCACGTCGCTGCTGTTGCCCGCCGCATCGCTGGCGCGCACGCGCCCGCTGT
The DNA here is from genome assembly GCA_964621155.1 of uncultured bacterium. Taxonomy (GTDB): domain Bacteria; phylum Krumholzibacteriota; class Krumholzibacteriia; order WVZY01; family JAKEHA01; genus JAKEHA01. The sequence goes on from CAZULB010000084.1 coordinate 10,703, forward strand.
GCGCGCGCGTCGTGTCGTACGGCAACGAACCGCCGTCGACCCAGGTGGTGTCAAAGGGAGACTCTCCGCTGTTCCAGGCCTGGAACAGCGCAATACCGCGGGCGCGGAGCAGGCTGGCGTTGTAGAGATGATCGACCTCGACCTGCCTGTCGAACGAGAACCGCCGCAGCGCGATGCGAGCACGCAACGCACCATCCGCAGCTACTTCGATCGCGTGCGGAGCGAGGCGGCCCGACGCCGAATTGACCCGGTCGTTGACGGTTACGGCGACGCCCACGCGGCCGGTGATATGCAGTGTGTCCTCGATGACATAGCGCCCGTCACCACCCCGGGCACGCCGGGGCGCTACTCCCCACGGCAGGCAGCGCCCATTGACGCGCGATTGCGCGGTGAGCGGCACAAACACGACGCGCTGGATCGTCGGCTTCAGGCCGTCGGGAATGGCGAGCGCCGTGCCGAAAGGGTCTCGCGGACGGTCCTGCGCGTCGCGCACCTCGAGGTGCAGGTGCGGGGCCGCCGTTCCCGTCATCCCCGAGTAGGCAATGGTGTCCCCCGCCGAGACGCGAAAGCGCGATGGCGGCACGCGAAAGTCGACGCCGAAGGTGGTGTCGCGCATCTGCTCCGCCAGGAGCGCCTCCTCCAGCGCGGGCATGAATTCAGAGAGATGCCCGTAAACGATCTGTGTGCTGTCGGCGAGGGTGAGATGGAGCGCCTTCCCGTAGCCGCGCGAGCCGCACCGAACGCGCGAGATCCACCCGTCCGCCACCGCGACGCACGGGATTCCCTCCTGCCCGAAGGTGCGCACGTCGATACCGGCGTGGAAGCGGCCGTCGCGGTACTCGCAGAAGTTCGACGAAACCGCGCGGTCGAGCGGGACCGGCCAGCGCCAGAATTGCTCATCGGGCGGCGGGGCCGGGCGGGTCGTGGCGGCGGCGAACACAAGCGCCGCCAGGGTTATCGGGATGATCCTCATGGTTTGTCGGATGGACCGATGAAAACAAAAACGCGCGACCACCCGCCGCGCGGGGAACCGGCGCAACCTAGCACCGGGCGGTGTACCTGTCAAAAGAACTGTTCGGATCAACGGGGGCGCGGCATCCGCGCTTGAACTCCGTCGCATCCCGTGGTATCTTGGCCACTTAGCCTTTTCGATCGTCGAGCTTTCCCGGGCGCCGCGGGCGCACCGGCTGGAATGGTGATGTCCGTATGATGAAGCAGATGCGCGAGAACACCAAGGTCATCCTCTGGGTGGTGGTGATCGCGTTCGTGATTACGATTTTCGCGGTGTGGGGCCTCGACCTTCAGTCCACCAGCTCCCACCAGGAAACTGCCCTTGTGGGCCGGGTGAATGGGGTCAAGGTCACGCCGCAGATGTACAACACCATCTACACCCAGTTGGCGCAGCAGGTTCGCAACCAGTCCGGCGACCTGACCTCTGCCCAGCAGGAGATGATCCGCGACCAGGCCTGGGAAAACATTGTCTCCAACATCATCACCAGCGAACAGATCAAGAAGCTCGGCATCACGGTCACCGACGAGGAAGTGCTCAATTTCCTCCGCAATTCGCCGCCTTCCGAAGTGCAGCAGTACTTCAAGGACAAGAACGGCAACTTTGACTACGCCGCCTACCAGGCCGCGCTCAACAATCCTGACGCCGACTGGACCGCCGTGGAGGAGCTCGCGCGCCAGCGCATTCCCATCGTGAAGCTCAACCAGTACCTGATGTCGCAGGTGCACGTTTCTGCCGCCGAAGTGCGCCGCCTGTTCGCCGAGCAGAATACCAAGCTGGTAGCACGCTACGTCGAGTTCCCGCTCGACGCCGAGGACCTCGGCGGGTGGAGCCCGTCGCCGGAAGAGGTGAAGGCCTACTACGACGCGCATCCCGACATGTTCAAGGATGTGGAGCGCGCCACGGTGGAATTCGTGCGCATACCCATCACACCGTCACAGGAGGACCGCGACGAACTGCTCAAGTTCGCGCAGGGCATCCGCGAAGACGCGGTCAAGAGCGGCGACTTTCAAACGCAGGTAACCACCTACTCGGAAGCGCAGACTTCGAACGTCGGTGGCGAGACCGGCCTTTTGGGCCGCGCGCAGCGTGATCCCGCCGTGATGAACGCGGCCGACGCGCTCAAGCCGGGCGAGGTCAGCCAGCCCATCGTCACTGCCGACGGCATTTATGTCATCCAGTTGATCGAGAAGAAGAAGGAAAAGAGCGAGGACAAGTACAACCTGCGCGAGTTGTTCGTGAAACTCAACGCGAGCGCGGCGACGCAGGATACGCTGGCCGCCCAGGCGCGCGCCGTGCAGGAGGCTGCATCCGCATCCAACGACCTTGCGGCTGCCGCGAAGGGTCATGGCCTCGCGCTGGAAACGTCGCAGCCTTTCGCCGAAGGCTTCCCGGTCCCCGGCCTCGGCTACTACCCGGCGGTTTCGCGTTTCGCTTTTGCATCGAAGCCGGGCGCCATCTCGGGTGTCATTTCCGACGACAAGACCTACATCGTGTGCCGGCTCAAGGAGCGCACGCCCGCCGCAGCGCGCCCGCTCGATCAGGTCTCCGAGAGCATCAAGCAGACGCTGATTCATGACCGTCGCGTATCACTCGCAACACGCAAGGCGGACGGATTCCAGCGTTCGGCCTCCACGCAGGGCAACACCTTCGAGGGAGCAGCCGCGCAATACGGTTACAAGATTGCCAGGACGGATTCGTTCACGGTGGCGCAGACGCCGCCCGGCATGGCGCCCAACGCGCCGTTCGCTCGCGCCGCCCTCGCCATCGAAACGGGTGCCGTGTCCAAACCGGTGGAAAGTGGCAACGCCGTGTATGTGCTGCAGGTCACCGGACGCCGCGATCCGACGCAGGCCGACTTCAGCAAGCGCGCGGGGGAAGTGCGCGACGCCGTTTACACGCGCAAGGTGCAGGAGTACGTCGCGTACTGGTACGGCAATGTGAAGGACGGTTCCAGGATCGAAGATCTGCGCGGCAACATGTTCTAGTGAATGCTTGCGTTCGCTGGCGATGAGGTGAGCGCAGCAAACAGAAAAGCCCGGCTGTAACAGCCGGGCTTTTTCATTTATTTCATTGCGGTGCGGGCTCACCCACGCCGTTGACTTGCAAGCGATCAGCTCTGCTTGTTCTCTTCCTTCTTGACCGCGGTTGTGATCTCTTCTTCTACGTCGCGGCTCG